>JAFGQA010000075.1 GCA_016935885.1 Phycisphaerae bacterium
CAGCCCGTGGCAAAACTGTGGCACCGGCGTCTCGCCGGTGGTTTTCACGGTCAGGAAGGGCGTTTCCGAAACGCTGTCCTCCCTTTTACCACGGGCTGTTAGGCGAACTGCAACGGGTCCTTTCCCTCATCACCAAGGAGATGGACCAACAGCGTGCTGGTCGCCCCGGCCGCTTCGAGGCGGGTGCCCGCGACCACCACAATCAAATCGTCCCTCGCGGCCCATTCGTGCTTCAGCAGCACTTCGTCTATGGCTTGCAGCATCGGCCCCAGTTGCGTCGGCCGCGGTATGCAGGCGGGCTCGACACCGTAGTACATCGCCATCCGCCGACACACACGCTCGTCCGGCGACAATCCGATCACGGGCCTGTTCGGCCGGCACTTGCTCAGAAGCCGAACCGTATAGCCCGTCTCGCTCCAGACGGCGAGGAGCTTGGCGTTCAGCTCCCGCGCCAGGAGGTTGGCACCGTGGACGACGGCGGTCATCATCGGGTTCATCGTCGCGTCAGCGTCCATTTGGGCAAACGCCCCGCTATCGGACAAATAGGCTTCCGTCTGTTCCGCGATCCGATCAAGCATCCGCACGCTCGCCACAGGATAGGCGCCGACGGAGGTCTCGGCGCTGAGCATGACGCAATCCGCCGAGTCGAGAATCGCATTCGCCACGTCGCTGACCTCGGCCCGCGTTGCCGTGGGATGCTCGACCATCGACTGCAACATCTGCGTGGCGATGATCACCGGCTTGCCGGCCTTCTGGCACTTGGCCGTGATCTCCTTCTGCAACAGCGGCACCCGCGCAAGGTCCATCTCGACGCCGAGGTCCCCACGGGCCACGAGCACCACGTCCGCGGCCTCGATGATCCCGTCCAGATGCTCGATCGCCTGCGGCGTCTCGATCTTCGCCACAACGGGACAGCTCGCCTCATCCCACCGCATCAGCCCCCGTAGCTTGGCCAGGTCTTCGGCCCGTCGCACGAACGACAAGGCTACGTAGTCCAGCCCGTGCTCCATCGCCCACGCAAGATCACGCTTGTCCTTGTCCGTCAACGCCGACATCGCCAGGTCACTATCGGGCAGGTTCAGGCCCTTGCGAGTGCGGATCGCCCCGCCGTCCTGGCACACGCAACGCAATCGATCCGGCAGCGCCTCCTCGACACGCAGACGAATCAGCCCGTCGTCGATCAAGACACGATGTCCGACGGCGACCTCATGAGCCAGTTCCGGCCGGTTCGTCGAGATCCGCTCGGCATTGCCGACAACGTGCTCCGATACCACGTCGATCCGATCGCCACTGGCAATCTCAAACGCGCCGTCGGCGACCTCGTCCACGCGGATCTTCGGACCACACAAATCCCCCATGACCGCCACGATCGCGCCTCGCTCCCGCGCGGCCGCGCGGATGCGCTCAAGCGTCCGCCCATGCTCTTCGAGCGTCCCATGCGAGAAATTCAGCCGGAAGACATCGGCTCCGGCGTCGATCAACTGCCCAACGACCTCCAGCGAATCCGAGGCTGGCCCGACGGTCGCGATAATCTTTGTACGAATCATGCTGTCTCCATCCATGTTTGGACGCTGGCGGCCGTTACTCGTGTTCGATGCGCGTTTGCATTCGCACGCGTAAGCTCGGCCGGCCACTCACCGCGGCTCCGTTCACACACATCACCCTTGCTGAGGAGTCGCGCAGGAATAACGTAAACGGTTGACCCGCCTGCCTGCGGGCAGGTCCGCCAAACGGCAAGCCAGCACGCCAGCCAAGCGGCACACTCGGTCACGTCATTCCTGTCGTGATGCTTAAGCGCCTGCGCAAGGGTGGAGGCCTGGGTCAGCACCTCAGGAAATACTCCATCAACTCGTGCCCTTTCTCGATGTGCAGATCACTCGCCTCGGCCACGCGTTCGGCGAATCGTCCCACAGCCACGCCGCTCGGTACGCCCGTTCCCGCCATGCAAAACGGCACCGGCGCACCGGTGTGCGTCCTCTTGCTCACGGGCGTCGCGTGAGCCGGCGAGACGAGAATCCGCCAGTCGTCAAACGTGCGAAGTTTGTCGAGCACTGGCCCGACGATCATCTCGTCGATTCTCTCCACGGCATCGATCTTCGCTGCGGCATCGCCCGCGTGGCCCGCCTCGTTGGGCGCCTCGATGTGGACCGTCACGAGGTCGTATTCGTCAATCGCCTCCACCGCCGCCTTGCCCTTGGCGGCATAATCGGTGTCCAGATACCCAGTTGCGCCGGGCACATCGATGACCGGCCAGCCCAGGAGCTTGCCGAAGCCGCGAATCAGATCCACCGCAGCGATCACGGCGCCGCGAACACCAAACCGTTGTCGAAAACGCCGCATGATCGGCACCACGCCTTGGCCCCACAGCCAGATGTCGGTGGCCGGCAGTTCGCGCAAGTCACGGCGGACCTGGTTGACCTCGTGATCCGCGACGATCTTGCTCCCCCGCTCCATGATCTCGCGAATCCTCCCGGCGCCCCGGCCCTTCGGGAGATAGCCGGCCACAGGCTCGCCCAGGATGTCGTGCGGCGGCATGCATGAGACGTCCAACGCCGTCGGATCCGCGATCACCATCAAATGGCGATACCCAAGACCGTGATGGAACACGACTCCCTCGTCTTGCAGCGCCGCGTTCAGATCGTTGATGATCGGGCGGGCTTCCCGCGTTCGGATGTGACCGGCCGCATAATCGACCATTTCACCATCTGCGATATGGACCAGGTTGCACCGAAAGACGACATCGCCCGGACCAAGTCGAACGTTCCTCGCGATGGCTTCGATCGGTGCCAAGCCGCTGTAGTGCTTTTCGGCGTCATAGCCAAGTAAGGACATCGTCGCGACGTCCGAACCGGGCGCGAGGCCCTTGGGCACGGTCCGCACGGTCCCGATCCGCCCCACCTCCACGATGAAATCCGTGTACGGGATACCGGCGGCCTCCAGCGGTGTGCGCCCGCCGAGTTCCTCCACCGGCTCGTCCGCGGCTCCGTTCGGCAGGATGATGGCGTGCTTCGTATTCACGGGCAACGGCTCCCGGATAACGCGCGCATCAGGAAGACATCCAAGAACCTCCGTGGCACAACCGCCCCGGCGGCGTATGCACACGGTCTGGCGCCCCCGTGCACAGGCCAAGCACACGGGCGGGACGCCCATGCCGCAATTGCCAGATAGGCTCCGACAGCAGCAGTATAGCCTACGCCCGCCAAGGTCGAAACGGGAGTGCGCCCCCGTGGTGCGCCCGAACTGAAACACGCCAGGCTGGCGGGAAGTACCAGGTGTCAGGGCTCGCGCAGGAATGACATGACCGATTGTGCCGCCGGGCTGGCTTGCCGGCTTGCCGTTTGGCGGACCTGCCCGGAGGCAGGCGGGTCAACCGCTTACGTGATTCCTGCGCGGCTCCTTATTGACGACGCCGCAGGACGAATTCGGCGGCGGCGGTCAATACGTCCTTGGCGTCGCCGGCCGGCAGGTGTGAAAGGTGGCCCAAGGCGGATTGGACATGCGCGCGGGCGACGTCCATCGCGTAGTCGATCGCGTCGGAGCGGGCGAGCAGCGATCTGACCCGGTCGGTGATGTTCGCCTCCCCGCTCGACAGAACCTCCAGCAGGCGGCGGCGTTCCCGGTCCGGGGCCCGATCACGAAACCGAATCACCGGGAGCGTCAACTTGCCCAATTCGGCGTCACGGCCGACGGTCTTGCCCATCTCGGATTCCGTCGCGGTGAGGTCCAGCAGGTCGTCGACGATCTGGAAGGCGATGCCCAAATCACTTCCGAATGCGGCCATGTGCTGCACGATCTCCGCGTCGGCACCGGAGGCATCCGCGCCGAGTTCGCAGCAAACGCTCGTCAAGGCAGCGGTCTTGCGACGGATGATCTCCACGTAGGCGGCCTCGTCCAGTTCAAGGTCTCCCCGGTGCTCGATCTGCAACAGCTCACCTTCGCAGACGGTGTTGGTGACCGCCGCGATGCGCCGCGAGGCCCGCGCAGAATCCAAGCTGCTGCACAGGTGGTAGGCGTGTGAAATGAGGTAATCCCCCAGCAGCACGGCCCCCTCGTTGCCCAAGGTCTGATTCACCGTGGGCCCGCGGCGCCGGATCTCCGCCCCATCCAGCACGTCGTCGTGTACCAACGTGGCCATGTGAACCATCTCGACGACGGCGGCGAGGACGATGTGTTGGCGCCGGATCTCGCCGGTGGCCTCGCCGGTCAGCAGCAGTAGCTTCGGGCGGAGCAGTTTGCCACGGTACGTACGGACCTGATCGAGTAGCCGGTTCACAAAGGGCAGGTCGGACCGGACTTCGTCGTCAAAGACTTCGATGACCTGCTCCATCGCCGTGGCGACCGAGTTAGTTATGTGGTCTGGCGTATTCATGCGTTCCCGCCCGGCGAACTTTGCCGTGCTGCGGCAGGCAATCCCGCATTGTAGTGAATGGGTGGATTCGTTCACAACGACGGCCGGTTCGTTTCAGGAGTTTTGAAAGAGACGCCAAACGCGTGCGAGGATTGCCTCTCGGCCCTATTTGGGCGTCATGGTCCCGTGATGACGTGAAGGGCCAAGATCGGCCGATTACACAGGGTCCAAGTGTGTACGTCATCTCCGTAGGTAAAGACGACGCTGGGCCGAGAATCCCTTCTCGGCCCCTTGCGTCGAAGTGTGGCAGGAGATTCCGGCTGGAAGTGGGTGCGAGAAGGGATTCTCGCACCAGGGATTCTCGCATCAGGGATTCTCGCACCAGGGATTCTCGCACCAGGGATTCTCGCATCAGGGATTCTCGCATCAGGGATTCTCGCATCAGCGAAAGCGGGTGCGAGAAAGGATTCTCGCACCAGCGGCCCCCGGCCGCATTGGAATCCACCTACAAGGCTGACGTACACCCGTGTCCTACGTGCTTGCGCATCCGCGTTTCCACCCGCCACGGATGTTGGTATCATCACGGCAGCGCCGCACACGGTGACTCTGCGTGGCGGCGATACGGGTAGATTCGGGTAATCCCCATGTCGAACAATGACACAGAATACACGTTCGACCGTGTCGTCCGAGTGTTGCTGACCGCTTGCGCGATCGTCGCGGTCTTTGCCTTGTTGCGGTACCTGGCCGACGTGCTGATACCGTTTGCCGCGGCCGTCGTGCTCGCCTACCTGCTGAACCCGGTGGTAACGAAGATCGAGGATCGCACCAAGCGTCGTTGGCTGGCGGTCGCCTCTGTGCTCGTGGGCCTGGGCATTCTCGGTCTTGTCATGTGCATGGTTCTCGTGCCGCTCGTGGGCAGCCAACTCCACCGGTTCGAGCGATCCCTGGAGACCTTCGCCAAGGCCCTGCCCCAGTCGACGGATTCCGGCACGCCCCAGACCCAGCCTGCCGTGGCCGGCAGCGCCACCGCCTCGCGGCCCGCCGGGGACGAGAAGACGGCGTCCGGGTTGACCGAGCTGCTCGATGGATGGGGCGAATTCCAACGCACCAAGACCGACCTGCCTTACGAGGCGCGGATGCGTCTGCTTGCGAGCAGGGTCGACGGTACGCTGGTCGGCGCCGTCATGCGGGATGCAGCGTCCTTCGTCCGCACGCAGAAGTTCCGCGAAATGCTCCTCGACGCGCTGAAGCAACTTGCCGTTGGGGGATTCACCCTGATCAATGTCGCGGTCGATCTGGTCCTGGGGGCCACCGTTCTCCTTGTCGTCTTGATCTACCTCGTCTTTCTGCTGCTCGACTTCAACGAGTATGCCCGCACGTCGAAGGAGCTACTGCCGTCGAGGTACCGCGACTCCATCCTTGGGTTCCTGCAGGAGTTCGAGGTCGCGATGCGGCGGTACTTCCGCGGGCAGTTCGTCGTGGCGCTGTCCGTCGGCATCCTCTTCTCGATCGGCTTTTCCATCGTCGGCCTGCCGATGGCCGTGCCACTGGGGCTCTTCATCGGCCTGCTCAACATGGTGCCGTATCTTCAGATCGTCGCTCTCATTCCTGCCGGCCTGCTGGCCCTGCTCCGGTCGATCGAGACGGGCAGCAGCGTGCTCGTCTCACTCGCCCTGGTGTTGGCCGTCTTCGCCGTGGTTCAGGTATTGCAGGATGCGATCATCGTGCCGCGGGTGATGGGCAAGGCGACGGGGCTGCGCCCGGTCTCCATTTTGCTGGGCGTCTTTGTTTGGGGCAAGCTGCTGGGATTCTTCGGCCTGTTGCTCGCCATCCCGCTGACCTGCCTGGGCATCGCCTACTATCGCCGCCATGTCCTGACGAGCCGCTTGGCCACGGAGCCGTCGTCGATCGAACGGCCGTGACGCCCGACGGCGATCGCTGCAACCGCGCGGCTGGTCGGCCGCCTCACCTTCTGACCGTAGACCCCAAAGGACCCGCTTCTCAGGAATGGCAGGTCAGTTGTCCGCCCTGTCAGGCCGGCTGTTTTGCTTCAGGCTCGCCATGCTGACCTTGATGTCAAGCACTGGTGTTCCATTGAAGGCGTCGAGACCCCGAACAACGAGTGTTGTCCCCCTGACTTCCAGGAGTTCCACCTCTGTCACGCCGATCGGCGTCAGGCGGTCCGGTGTGCGCGAGGCGAACGGCCCCACCTCCTTGCCGTCCCAGCCACGTGCAAACACGCTCCTGATCGGCCGGGCCTGGTGGAAATGCCACAAGACGAGCAAGGACGTCTCGTCCTCCAAGCCCTTCATGAATCTCGCCATGCCGGGAAACAGGTGAATCTCCGAGACGTCGCCGCCGGTGATTCCAAACCCGCCGGGCCCTCGCTGCCTGTCGTTGACGACCACGCCGATGGGCCGAATGGTGATCGGCTTCGCATCCTCGTACAAGTCCTTCAGGGGAACCGGCTTTCCGTCGATCAGCATCACCGAATCATCCTCAACATGCCGCGTGGAGTTGGCGCACCCGAATGATGCAGACAAGGCCAGCGCCGTGGCAAGCATCACGCAGCTTCTCGTTTGCCACATCTGATCGATCCTCTCTGTACCAGGGCGCTCGTGTCACGAACGAGCCGAGTTGTACGCTTGAAGCCCATCGCAGACGTCCCGGTCGGCTTCCTGGCTTGCCGCTTGGCGGATCACCGGCGGCTGGGCCGTGCCGCAGGCTCCGCGGTAGGCTCTCAGTCCTCCCTGGACAGGACGAACGGAAGCGTGGTGTCGGCCTGTGCCGGGTTACTGGCCAACTGTCTTACAAACGCGAGTCCATCTGCGCCGTAGTGCGACACAAGATCAGCAGGGTCGATGGGTCCAAAATGAACCACGTACATCTTGGAGCTGTGCGGCACGAAGCTGCTGCGCCACGACCTGACTCTCCGCTGGGTCCTGCTGACTCTCTCCTGGAAGACGCCCATCCGGTCGTCGTAGCTCACGCCGGATTGATACCAATAGCGAAGTGCCGATTCGAGCGTCCAGGGGCTTTGCTCCGAGAGGGCCATGGCGCTGGGGAGGTACGTGAACCAGCCCTGGCCGTCGCTCACGTGTTGGTGGAGCAGTGCGTTGCAGGCTCCCAGAGACTCCTCGCTCCGGGTGCCGCGGTCGGGGGCAACGATGATCTTCCCTTTGTCCTCGGCTGCGAACCCGACCCGTTGTAACGCCTGTCGCACAGCGTCCGCGGCGTTGTCTGCCCGTCCGAGGCGTTCGACCACGAATTTTGCGTCCTTTCCCGTCAGGATCAGGTTTTCCGCGCCGATGGCGATCCCGTAGTAGCCGGCATCCTCGGCTCCGACGAGATCCGATGGGCTGACCTCGAGCAGTTCAAGATAAAGCTCCAACCTGTCCGGACGCCCTTGGTACCCAAACCATCCCTTCACTGTGTCGATGGACGCGGTTGGGGTCTGCGCCGTGTCAAAGCCGGCGTCCGCGGCCTTGGCGAGTTGCATCTGCCTGAAAGCCTCATCGAGATTACCGGCGTCGAGAAAGGCCCGCTCGTGCCTGCTCCTCGCCTCCCGTGCCCTGGAGCGGAAATCATGGCTTAGCGGCAGTAGGTGTTCGCCCTCGAAGGATCGAGTGGCAAGTCGGTTCAGCCAGTTTCCAACGTGCGGCCAGGCAGCGTTGTCGACCCCGCGTACATAGCCTAGTTGTTGCCGCGCCTGCTGGATGGCTTCCTCAGTCGGGGCAGGCATGGTAGCGGCCTGGAGCATTCGGGCAAGCGAGGCCCACCTCCACAGGTTTCGGCCTTCCAGGTTCTCCGCGACTTCAGCCCAGTAGCTGGGCTCGTCATCATCGAGGGCGCCGCGGTCGCGACCGTCTACGCCCATCGCACGTCCAAGCAAGGCGATGGCAATCCGGAACGTGACCTCCACACCGGCGATGGTGTCGCCCGACTCCTGATAGGCTTGGTGGGCTTGGCGGAGTCGCTGCTCGGTCTCGGTCAGCTCCCAGATTCCTGGGAGGCGCCCGGCATCGCCTCCGGCAAGCTCCGTCAAGGCGACCCGGGGCTGATCCCAATCGGCGGCGGGCTCAAGCTGGCTCAGTCCGAGCGCCGCTTCGGGCACGCCACGGGAGAACAAAACGAACGCCTCATCGGGCGTGAGACCCTCGAATTCGCTCGGGTCTTCATTCAGGCGGGCACGCAGATCTTCCGGCTTCAGCAGGTCAACCAGTGGCGGAGGTCTGAAGCCGGCGCGGATCTCGTCGCGCTTGCTGTCCCATTGGCCGACGGTTGACGGTGGAATCTGACCGATCGTGCCATCGTCCGCGAGGCCCCTCCAGAAGACGATTCGCTCCTCGGTGAGTTCTATCAACCGTTCGGCTTGTTGCTCCTGGCTTGGATCCGTGAACTGCTGAAGCCTCGTGGTCAGCCACTGGATCTGGTCGCTCGGCTTGGGGAGGAGACGACTCAACTGGACCAACGCTTCGGGCGTCAGGGCGGCCTCGTTGAGGCTGTTTACGTAGTTGTCCAACGCCTTGACGCATTCCGGCTGTTCGTAGCCGTCGTAACCACCCGTTGCGGCGGGAGGGGGCGTAGCCTGTCCCAGCGCGCTCGTCGAGACAACCAGCACAATCAGGCCCGATGCCAGGTGCTTCATGGACATGTCACTACGCCAGCGAGCCCGGGCGCTTGCTCAAGGACCGACCCGAGGCTGATCCACGACGCGCGATCCTTCGCGGCGCGTGGGAACCGCGGGCCGATCCGCGGTCGAATCGTGCCGGTTTTCTCTCATCGCCGCCCTGGCTCGTTCGGTGTCGGTATTCAGCATGGCATCGGCGTGGCGGTCTTTGCCGCTGTCCGAGGCCGTTGCCTTCACGGCGGAGGTCTGGTCTTCAGACTGACACCCTGCCGTGCCCCAGAGCGCCGCGGACACACAGGCAACGACGAGGGACCGAATAACGATTTGGCCGGACCGGAACATAGGAGGCCTCCCGCGATTCACGAGTGCCACAGAGCACATTCTGCTACTTCTAACCGTGCACTTAGTTCAGTATAGCATCACATGTCTGGTCCAGGTAGGTTGGCCGCGGCACAGCATCTGACCTCGGCACAGAACAGCGACAGGCCCCCGCCCGCGGCGGCCGCTGGCCGGCACAGGTGGGGGCCTATCTGCGTCTCAGGTCCAATCTGCCGACGGCTCCACGCCAGCCGACGCCGTGTATGGCTTCGGCCGCCGGGCTAGCGCCTCGCGCGGCGGATGCGGCGGGTTCTGGCTCCGTACCCGATCAGGCTGACAAGCCCGACGAAGAAGCCGGGCACGATCCCCGCTCCACACACGCCGACGCCACAGGTGGCCGGCTGTTGGGCAAAGAAATCGAAGGCATTGGGTACGCCGTCGTTGTCCAGATCGCCATCGCAGGCATCGCCGAGGCCGTCGCCGTCGAAGTCCGCCTGGTCGGCGTTCGCGCTCCGCGGACAGTTGTCGATCGGCATCTGGGCGAGGCTGCTGTTCGGGACCGGGTCGGCGATATCAAGGATGCCATCGCCACCCGCGACGACCCGATAGCTGCCGAATCGATACACGCCGTTCTTGGCGATGGGGTCCAGCTCGCCCTGCCCCAAGCCGCCGACGTCGAACCCGTCGTCGATCGTGCCATCGTTGCTGAAGTCGATGCCGAAGACCCGCTCGATGTTCGCCTCGTTGAATTTGGTGAAGTCCGGAATCCCGTCGCCGTTCGAATCGGGGGCCTCCAAGAAGCCGTCCCCGTCCTGGTCGAAGTTCAGCAAGCGTGCCTGGAACTCACTCACCGTGGTTGGGATCACGGTTTCTCCGAGCTGTCTCAGTTGGTTCTGCAACTCGGCGAGATCCTGGTCGTCGAATACGCCGTCGTCGTTCGTGTCGAATCCAAAGCGGGCTGGGTTGATCTGCGGCGCCGAATCATCCGTGTCCGGACTCCCATCGCCGTCCGTGTCCGCGCGGG
The DNA here is from genome assembly GCA_016935885.1 of Phycisphaerae bacterium. The sequence goes on from JAFGQA010000075.1 coordinate 10,321, forward strand.
TCGGATCGGTGCGAACGCCGGGAGCAGGCTTGGAGATGGTCCGGCCGGCGCGGTTGTTGATGCCGCTCAGGCCGATGCCGGAGATGGCACCATTCGCGCCGGCGGCGCGGGCGAAGGTGTTCACCTCGTTCCAATCCGAGATGCCGTCGCCATCGGTGTCGGTGACGAGCGGGTCCGTGGTGACACGCACGACCTCGACGTTGTCCGGGTCGAACAGCCCCGAAGTCGCCGTGGTCCGGTATCTTGTGATCAGGAAGCCGTCCAACTCCTCCTTGTCGCTCAAGCCATCGCCGTCGGAATCCCATAGGCGCGGATCCGTGGGATGACTGGCATTGTTGGCCTCATTGCCGTCTGAAAGGCCGTCTCCATCGGTATCGGCCTTCGTCGGGTCCGTCCCGGTCGACCTCTCCTGGAGGTCGCTGAGTCCGTCGTTGTCCGTGTCCGGATCGTTGTCACTCGTGAAGGCGACGGTTGCGGCGGCCGGGCCGTCCACGGTGACGATCTGGTCCACCGGCACGGGGAAGCCAGTGCCTGGGATGGGGTCACCGCTGGGATCGTAGATCCCCTCCTCTCTCAGTGTGAGGCCGTCGCCATCGACGTCGGAATCGGCACCGCTGTTCTGGACGGTCACGACGTTGTTCAGGTTGTTGTCCGCCACATCGACACCCTCCTGGACGGCGCCACCATCGTCGACCCTCGCCTTGATAAAGATGACGCCGTCTTCGAAGGCGCCCTCGAGAATCACCAGACCCGATACGTCGAGCTGGTGGAGGCCGACCTCCTTGTCAGCAGGATCGGTGATGCTGATCGTTGTCAGGCGCACGTCTGCCGTGTCGTCGATTGCGTTGTCCTGGCTTCTTGACGCCCAGATGCCGATCGTGAAGTCCTCCTGCGGCGGGTTGCTGTCCACCCTGTACTGAAGGGTAAGGCCGAACTGGCGTCCGATGGCCGCCCCGTCGAAGTTGGTGATGGAAGCCATCGCCAGGTCGACCACGTATCTGGCCGTATTCCTGCCGGTGTTCAGATGGCGATTGACGTCTCCGTCGCCCGCCGACTCGGCCACGGCGCCAACTGGGTCTATCTCGGCCAGTATCGCGATTGGGGCTCCCGCCGTTATGATCTCGCCGCTGTTGAGCAGGGCGGCGGCCAAGTTCTGCGAGTTGCCCGTGGCCTGTTGGCCCGGCGTGACGGTGCCGACAAAGTCCGGCGGCTGGCCCGCTCCGCCAGTGAGGGCGACATCGATGACGCCGTCCGGCGGTTCGGTCGTATCCAGCCCGAGACGAATCACGAAACCAGGCACGTTCGCCGGACTGTTCACCCGGTAGGAGACGTCGGCGAGGAACGATCCGACGGTCAGCGTGACGCCGGTGACCTCGAGGTCCACTTGGAGGGGCTCGGAGACGCGCCTGTTGTTGCTGGTCTCGTTTGTCTCGATCACGACGCCAGGCGCTGGAAGGTCGATCTCGGCGACGACTCTGTCGCCGTTCGCGACGGTCGCGGCATCCAGGTCTGCCCGCACGTCCGTCGTCACCACGTGGGGGCCCGGCGTAAGGTCTGGCGCCACGAAGGCGGCACCGAGGTTGCTGTCGATCAAGCCGTCACCGTCTGTATCCAGACCCAACAGAATGTCGAACGGATCCACGGGCAGCGGACCGTTCACGGTGTACGCCACGAGGACGTTGGTAGCGAGGTCCGTCACCTCCACGGCGACCGAATCGACCGACAGGTCCACGGTGGCGGAGTTGGATGCGGCGACCAGGTTGTTGCCGGTCTCGTCCAATTCTGCCACCACGTTGGCACGATCGATGAAGGCGAAGATGAACTGATCCGAGGCTGGTGGGTTGGACGAGAAGTCGTGGGTGAGGACGCGTGATCCAGGGGCGACCGCGCCGGCGACATCCGCGCCGACCTGCGCGTCAACACCGTCATCGAAGGCGTGATTGCCGTTGGTGTCCAGGAAGAACTCGATGTTGTACGCCGCGACGGCCACCGGGCTGTCAACGGTATAGCCGAGGGACGCGGTTTGGGTGTTGGAGTCGTAGGACAGTGACGTGGCAATCAGGTCGGTTGTGGCCGAGTTCTGCCTGGATTGTTCGTTGTTGGTCTCGTCGTCCTCGGCCAGCGCCCCGGCGCGATCGATGACCGCGAAGATGAACTGGTCGGACGCCGGCGGCGTGGCCGAGTAGTCGTGTGCGAGATTGTAATCGCCTGGGGCGAGCTGACCGGCGACGGCCGCGCCGACCTGGGCATCGATTCCGTCATCGAAGGCGTCGTTGCCGTTGGTGTCGAGGAAGAATTCAATGTGGTAGGCTCCGACATTGACCGGGCTGTCGACCGTATAGCCGAGCGTGGCGATCTCGGTGACCGAGTCGTAGGCCAGCGACGTGGCGATCAGATCGGTGATGGCGGTGTTCCGTCTCGCCCGGCTGTTGTTGGTTTCGTCGTCCTCGACCACGGCGTTGGCCCGGTCGATGACGGCAAAGATCCACTGATCGGACGCCGGCGGATTGGCCGAAAAGCTGTGGTCCAGGTTGTAGACGCCGGGGGCGACCTGGCCGGCGACGGCCGCGCCGACCTGGGCGTCACCGCCGTCGAAGGTCCCGTTGAGATTGGTGTCGAGGAAGAACTCGATGTGGTACGGGCCAACGGCGACCGGGCTGTCCACCTCGTAGCCCAGTGTGGCCGTCTCGGTGACCGAATCGTAGGTCAACGAGGCGGCGATCAAATCGGTGATGGCGGAGTTCTGTCTGGCTGCACGATTGTTGATGGTGTCATCATCCTCGGGCACGGTGTTGGTGCGGTCGATGACCGCAAAGATCCACTGATCGGTCGCGGGTGGATTGGCCGAGAAGCCGTGATCGAGGTTGTACGTACCGGGGGCGACTTGGCCGGCGACTGCCACGCCGACCAGGGCGTCGCCGCCGTCGAAGGTCCCGCTCAGGTTGGTGTCGAGGAAAAACTCGATGCTGTACGGGCCGACGGCGACGGGACTGTTGACCGTGTAGCCCAGCTCGGCGGTCTCCGTGACGGAATCGTACGCCAGTGAAGTCGCAATCAGGTCGGTGATGGCGGTGTTCTGTCTGGCTGCACGATTGTTGATGGTGTCATCATCCTCGGGCACGGTGTTGGCGCGGTCGATGACCGCGAAGACCCACTGATCGGACGCCGGCGGATTGGCTGAGAAGCTGTGGTCGAGGTTGTACGTGCCTGGGGCCACCTGGCCGGCGACAGCCGCGCCGACCTGCGCGTCGCCGGCGTTGTAGGCCCCGAACGGGGCGCTCGTGTCAAGAAAGAACTCGATACTGTACGCGACGACGGCGACTGGGCTGTCCACCTCGTATCCCAGTGTGGCGGTCTCCGTGACGGAGTCGTACGCGAGCGAGACGGCGATCAGGTCCGTCACGGCGGTGTTGGTGGCCATCGCCTCGTTGTTGGTCTCGAGGGACTCGGTGATCGCCCCGGTGCTGTCAACGAGCGCGAAGACGGCCTGACCGGTGGCGGGCGGGTTGCCGCTGTA
>JAFGQA010000076.1 GCA_016935885.1 Phycisphaerae bacterium
GCCGAGAATCCTTTCTCGGCCCTTGTTCTTCACAGGAAGGGATTCCTGCTGAAGATGGGTGCGAGAAGGGATTCTCGCACCAGCCGGTGGTGATGTGCAGCGCGACACCGTCCAAACCTGTTTTCTGCTCCAGTCCTGCTATTCGGAATGTACCTGCGATGATGGGAAGGGCATGAAAGGGTGCACAAGTGATTTGTGTTACGACATGAGTACGTGTCCGAATGGGCCGAACGGCGTCGCGTGCGGATGGATCGCGGTGGTGCTGGTGCCGCAACCGGTGGTCATGAAACCGTAACCGGCGGAGGAATGGACCGAGGCCGGTAGAAGGGCCTGTGGCGCCGGGTACGCCATAGGCGCCCCGACGCCCACGGGCGTAGTAAGGAGCACATAAGTATAAGAGCAAAGGGATGTTGTTGAACATCCCCGGGGCCGAGGATTCTTCCTCGGCCCTTCTTATGCCATGAGCCCGGGTGCGACGTGCTATTAGCCCGTGGCAAAAGGGAAAACAGCGGTTCGGAAACGCCGTTCCTGACCGTGAAAACCACCGGCTTTGACGCCGGTGCCACAGTTTTGCCACGGGCTGCTATGACACCTCCACGATGCGCCGGCCGGCGAGGAATGCCAGCCAGCGGTGGGGGACCGGTCGCTGCCAGATTGACTCGACCGCGGCGGCGTAGATCTCCAACTGCCCGCGGTACTCGGCGGCGCGGGCCGTCAGTTTGTCGCCTGAAACGGCGTCGGTCTTGTAGTCCAGGACTTCCCAGCCGTCGCCACAGTCAAAGAGACAGTCGATGATGCCGCGGACGAGCATGATGTCCTCGTCGCCCTGGGCCGTTGCGGCCGGGTCGTAGCGCGCGGGATCGACGCCCATGACGAACGGCCACTCGCGCAGGACGCGCGTGTGCTTCGACCGGAGCTTCTCGCCCAGCGGCGTCTCGAAGAACCAGGCAAGGTCGTCGAGGTCGATGCCGGCGGCCTCGGCCCGCAGGAAAGTGCCCGATTTCACCATCGCGTGTAGCTGGTCTCCCAGGTCCGCCACGTCGCACCGGCGGCTGAGGTCCAGGCGTTGGAGGAACTCGTGCGTCCAGGTGCCGCGGCTTGTCGGGTCCGGCCCACGGGCGCGATGCAGAAACGCCGGCTCGTGGAATTGTTGCTGGAACATAGCGGGAACGGACTGCCTGCCTTGCCCGCCGGGCAAGCCCGTCCACGGCGCCGCGGGGTCCACGTCGTCCTGTTGCGTGTCCCATCGTTGCTTCAACACGCTGGCGGCGGCGACGGCGGGGACCCTCGTCAATGCGCGCGCGGGATAGGGGGTCGTCAGGCGCTGTATGACCGTTTCCACGGCTTGCGTGTCGGCTCTCTCGTAGCAGCCCGCGGTAAAAGGGAAAACAGCGGTTCGGAAACGCCGTTCCTGACCGTGAAGACCACCGGCGAGACGCCGGTGCCACAGTTTTGCCGCGGGCTGGTAGGCCGTCCCGGAATCCTCGTGCGGCCGTCGTCTTGGCGGTGATCCTGCGGGGTCCTTGCCTTTGCCGGGGTCCGCCGGTGACGCAGCAGGCGAGCCGCCCGCGCGCCGGTCCGGAGGCAGCCCGCCGGCAAGGATGTCTTCCAGTGGTGCCATCCGCGAGCAACGTTCCAACCGTCGCGTCACGCCAGTCTGCTGCGGGGGGGCGACGACCCACTGCGCCATGTCCTCCCGATCGTAGACACGAACGTCGAACAATGGACACGATGCCCACTTTCCGCCGGTCATCTGTCCGGTGGAATCCACAGGCGGGAAGCCCTCGCCTCGTTTTGGAGACACAGGCGAGACGCTTGTGCCACTAACGATCGGAATCTTCGCGTCTCGCGAAGAAACGTTTGGCACCGGTGTCTCGCCGGTGGGGTCACGGGCGGGACGCCCGTGCCACACTCTGGTTGCGGCCGGAGGCCGCGCTGTGCCACCTGTTGAAGACACCGGCAACTCGCTCGCGTCACGCGTGGTGCCCGTGAACGACATCGTCTCGGGCCGCTGGCAACAGATGGCTGCGGAGACCCAGTCCAACATGCCTTGCGCGGTCCGCCGATCCAGGACGGGCAGGGGGCCTTCGTGTCCGGCATAACGCTGCCGATCGCGATCGAGCGCTGCCGGCGAGCCGGTGCCGACCAGGATCAGACGCTCCTTGGCCCGTGTCAGCGCTACATACAGGACACGCATCTCCTCGGCTCGGCATTCCGACTCCGCAGCCTGCGAGACCAGCCGGTGGGGCAGCGTGGGATAGGTGATGCGGCGATCGGCGTCGACGGCCTCCATGGCGACACCGAGACGCCGGTCGAACAGGATTGACCCGCGTGCGTCGCTAAGATTGAAACGCTTACCCACCTCGCCCAGGATCACCACGGGGAACTCGAGTCCTTTGCTGCGGTGGATGCTCATGATCCGAACGACGTCGTCCGACGGCGAGACGACGGAGCCGGCGTCGAGGTCTTCGTCTGCTTCCTGCAAGCCGCCCACGAATTGCAGGAAGCGGTGCAGGCCCTGCCGCTGGAAAGTGCCGAATCGTCGGGCGTATTCGTGCAGGCGAAGCAGGTTGGCGCGGCGTTGCCGGCCGTCGCGAAGGCCGGCGACATAGGCAAGGTAGCCGCTGTCTTCGTAGACCTCCCACAAGACATCGGCCAACGGCTGTCTCCGCACGCGCTGCCGCCAGCGGCGCAGGCGGTCCATCGTTGCTGCCAGGTGCGATCGGAGTGTCTCGTCCGGGCCGCGGTGCGCATAGTCCCGGACCGCGGCGTGGAACGGCAGGTCGGCGCGGCGTCCGCCGGCCGCCGTCCGGATCTCGACCAGGTCGTTGTCCGTCGACGGTCTGCCGAGCACGGGCGACCGCAGCACGGCCGCCAGCGGGATGTCCTGCTGCTCGTTGTCGAGCAGTTGCAGCAGCGACAGGAGGTCGAGGACCTCCAACGAGTCGAAGAACCCGCCGGCCGAATCGGCGAAGACGGGCACGCCCAACTGCGAAATCGTCCGTACGAGCAAACTCGCACGGGGCTGCATCGAACGGAGCAGGATCACGATGTCTTTGTATGGAGTCCCGCTGGATGCCAGGTCCTTAATGCGCTGGGCGATGACGTACGCCTCGCGTTCGATCTGTTCCCAGTCGAAGGCCTCGGCGTTCTCGGTGTCGGGTCCCCCGTCCTCCTCGCCCTGTCTGATGCCGATTCGTTCCAGGATGTGCAATTCCAACGGCAAAGCCGGCGAGGCGGCACCGGCGGAGGCTCCCCCCCCACCGCTGTGGCACCGCTGTCTTGGTGCCTCGGAATCCTCGTGACCCTGCGGTGCCGCCGCCTCGAAACCCTTGTGGCACAGCGGTCCCGCCTCCTCGGAATCCTTGTGGTGCTGCGGTCCCGCCGCCTCGGAATCGTTGTGGCACTGTGGCCCCGCCTCCTCGGAATCGTTGTGGTGCTGCGGTCCCGCCTCCTCGGAATCCCTGTGGCACCGGCGTCCCGCCGGTGAAGACGCGGGCTGAACGCCCGTGCCACTGTGTCGGGAATCGCCCTCGGTCTCGGGAGGCTCACCGATGTTCGTATCATTGCCTGTTGGTCGTCCAGCCTTCAGACGCGCGTGCTCGTCGTAGGCGATGCGGCCGAGGTCCTGGGCCATCAGCCGCTCGAAGATCGCGTTGATGGCGTCGATGACCGCTGGGCGGCTTCGGAAGTTCTCAAGTAGGTCAATCGAGATGCCAGCAGCCTCATCCATGTCCGCGGCATCGTTCGGGTTCCAGCACCGGTTCGAGAAGGCCGCCTGCCGATCGAGGAACAACCGCGGCTCGGCCAACCGAAAGCGGTAGATGCTCTGCTTGACGTCGCCGACGGCGAACAGATTGCTCGGCCGGCCGGATTCGCACTCGCGACTGACCAGCCGCAGGATCTCCGCTTGGACCGCGTTGACGTCTTGGAACTCATCGACCAACACGTGCTCGTACTGGCCGCGCAGCCGTGCCGCGACGCCGGCGCTGTCGTCGCGCAGCAGGTCGAGCGTCATCCGCTCGAGGTCGGCGAAATCGACCACGCCCAGATCGCGTTTCGCATGCTGGTAGGACTTGCGGACGTCCTTCACGAGGCCCAGGAAGGTCTCGACGTGCCCGCGCGTCCGGGCAATGCCCTCGGCCCAGTCGGCGGTCGTGAACCTGCCGAATGCTTCCTTCAATCGCTTGGTGAACAACTCCTTGCCAACATTGCGAACGGTATCGGCCGCCGCTGCAAAGGCCTGCTGCTCGGCCTCGGGCAGGTTGCTCACCTTCTTCGTGCGGCGCGGCGCCTTCGGGAATTCGTACGCACCGATGCCGTCACGGCAGGTCTGATCCAAGGCCGTCGGGTCGTTGCTTTGTCCCAACGGAGTCAGCCATGCCCGCAGGGCGTGGCGATAGTCCTCCAAACAGGCCACAGATGCGGCCACCACGGCCGGGCCACCGTGCAAGCCGGCCAGTTGGCCGGTGACGGCTTGCAGTTGCTCGGTCAACTCCGTCCGCAGCGCCTCGAATAGCAGATCCTTCCAGACATCCGGCAGACCACCCTCTGTTTGCGCCGCATAGCGTCGCGACGCCTCCGCGATCCACGTCTGAGGGTCCGGGATGGAATTCAAGAACGCATCAACGGCGAGCACACGTTGAATCAGGCCCTGTTCGCTGCTGCCACCGTACGCGGCCAGCAGGTCCAGGAACGCCTCGCCCGCCGGTCCAGTGTGTTCGGCAGACCGATCGAAGACCCGCCGGGCGGTTTCCTGTCTCAGCAGTATGGCGTCGTTGGCATCCATGATCGGCGCCTGCGGGTCCAGGTCCGCCTGGGCGAAGTAACGATTCAGGACCTGCCGGCAGAAACTGTGGATCGTCGATATCGAGGCCGTCTCCAATAAGGCCAACTGCCGTTGCAGCCACCGATTGGTCGGCGACGATTCCAGCCGCTCGCGCAGGGCGTCCCCGATCCGCTGCCGCATCTGGGCCGATGCCGCGTCCGTGAACGTCACCACCAACAGGCGATCCACCGGACATGGCGGACGCGACTCGGCGATCAGGTGCGCGCATCGCTCGGCCAAGACGGCCGTCTTGCCGCTGCCGGCGCCCGCGGAGACGAGAACGCTCGTGCCGACTGTCCGGATGGCGGCCTGCTGGGACGGTGTCGGCGTGAACTCAGCCATCCTTGTTTTCTCCCGACTGGCCGGTCAACTCGTCTAGCACTCGGGTGCGGCTCATTCGGGCAAACGTTCGCGCCTGTCGCGTGACATACTCGTACCGGCACACCGATCGATACAGGCAGCGTGAACAGCGCAGGTCCTTCCCCAGCCGCGCCGGCGACACCGCAACGTTGCCCGACAGCCAATCGTCCGCGAGTTCACCCATCTTCCGTCGGACGTGATCCAGCATGACCGGCAGAACACCGCCACGTACGGCATCCGAATTGTCGATGTACCCCATCTCGCCTTTCGTCGTTCGGTGGACGGCGAAGACCGAGCTCCAGCCGGATTCCAAACTTGGATCCAGCCGGTCGATCCAGTCGAAATCCACCACGCCGCGGGGCTTGTAGGACTTGTATCCGTTGAATGCCTCCTCCTCGGCTTCGTCCGGGTGCTGCACCCTTTCGTACAAGCCGAGCAACGGGACGTAGAATGCCCCGCCGGGAACCAGCGTCGTGCTCGTTAGGCCCCCGCCCTGGTCCCGGATGACCAGCAGGTACGCCAACAACTGCAACGCCAATCCGTGGTAAACCTCGTCCAGTTGCAGCCGCCGGCCGATCGACCGCTTGTAATCCAGAACAACCGCCAACGAGACGTCATCGGCCTGCAACACATCCACTCGGTCGATCTTGCCGCGAACCTGCACCGTCCGCCCGCCGGCAGTCCGCAACTCCAGTGCCGGCAAGGCCTCCGCCTCGTCACCGCCAAACCGCATTTCCGTTGTCACTGATTGCAGCGGCGTCCGTCCAATCGCGGATTGCTGACCGGCCAGGGCTGCCGGCAATTCCACGCTGCTCCGCCAAATCGCCTTGCGTTGCTCGTTATCCTCCATGCGCGCCTGCTCAGCATATGCTGGCACCACTGTCCGGCTTAGGCGCGATAGGTTCCTGGCGATCTCGGTCGCCGACATATCCCGCAAGCTTGTGCCGGTCTCCATCAACTCGTTGACGAACTGCTCCAGGATCGTGTGATACAGCAGGCCCATGTCCAACGAGGAGACCTCGTGCCGCGCGCGCGGCACAAGCCGCAGGCCGCTCGCCGCAAAATGCTGAAACGGACACCAGGCGAATTGCTCCAGCCGCGTGACGCTCGTGCGATGCGGCGGCGACCACAACGCGGCCGTGGCCGCGGCGGACAACTGGGCCGCCGGCGGAGGCGCCAACGCCGACATCACCGCCCCAACGGTTGCGGACACCGGTTCTGTGGACCGCGCCCACGCGTACAGTGCCATCCATGTGGCACTATCTCGGTCGGCACCGGCGCCGAGGTGGGATTCTTGGCCCAGCATCTGGCCATCTTGTGGCACCGGCGCCGGACCATCTTGTGGCACCGCCGTCTCGGCGGTGAAGCCACAGGCGAGACGCCTGTGCCACAGTTCTCGCGACGGGCTGCTATCTCCATGGTCGGCGACGTGCTCGCACCACGCCCGCATGTTCATTGCCAGCCCGCCGGCCAACTGCTCCCCTGTGCTGACCGCCCCCGGTCCGCCGGCTTCAACGGTCTCGACCGTCACCTCTGGCAGCACCGCCCGCAGCGACGCCCAATACGGAGATGGCGACAACTGTCTACCCGCCTCGTCGCTTTCCGGATAGCTCACCCACAAGAACTCGCTCGGCCGCGTCACGGCGATGTAGGCCAACATGCGCTCATCAAGAAGCTGCTGCGCCTGCGTGCGGCCGAGCTTCACGCCGCACGCATCGAGCCGCGCCCGCTCCTCGTCACCGAGGATCGTGTCCTGTGCCACACGAGCCGGAAACAGACCGTCCTCGAACCCCAACACGAAAACCGCCCGTACCGGTGGATGTCGGCTCCGTTCGACGGAACTGACCAACACTTGGTCCACCGTCGCCGGCACCAGCCCCAACGTGAACTCCGACAGACCGGATTCGAGCACGTCCCGAAACTGCCGCCCCGTCATCTGTTGGTCGCCGAGCGCCTCGGCCATCTCGTCGAGCAGCTTCACAAGGTCCGACCAGACCTGTCGATGTTCCTCCACCTCGTCGAGGTCCCCACGGGCCGCTGCCTCGGCGCACCACGCCGCCAAGTGATCCGCCACGCCCAATCGTTCCAACAGCGCGTACAACCGCTCCACCCACTTCCGGCACGCCGGCTGCCCACGTTTGCCTGCTTCTGCCGGCCACCACGCACTGACGCGCTCGCGCAGCCCGGTTCGCGATTCGTTGACCGCCGTCAACGCCTGTCGTGCTGCGCTGCTTTGGAGCCGGTCGTCTCCACGCGGCACGACTGGGTATGACCAAGGCTCCTCCCAGATGTCTGGCGTTACTAAGCCGTGCGCGAGAACGTAGTTTTCCAAAGCATCCGCAGCTTCGTCATCGAGTCCACCGAGCCCGCTCTTCAGCAGCATCGTGATGGCTTGACCGAACGGCCCTTCGGCGTGCATGGCCAGCGCACCCCGAACCGCCTGCACCAACGGATGGTGACGTGTCGGCCGGCGCCGGTCGATGAAAAACGGAATATCGTGCGCCCGGAGACTGGCGGAAACCAAATCGTGGTACTGGCCTAAATCCCGAACGACGATCGCTACGTCCCGGTACCGCATCGGTGCGTCCGACCGTTGCACGAGGTCAACCAACGTGCCGATCGCCCCCGCCACCTCCGCCCGCCGATCTGGCGCTCTGACCAAGCGCACAGGTATCGAGAAGGGAGCCTCGCCGTATCGTGATTGCTGGTTGTCGCGGGACCGCGAATTCTCGCGCTCCGCCTGCTCTTTGTGGCACCGCCGATTCTTGTGGCACCGCCGTCCCGGCGGTGGCGCCTCAGGCGAGACGTCCGTGCCACGGTCTTCGCCGCGTGTCACCGGCAGCTTGCGTACCGCTGGCAGCTCCTTGGGTGCCACTGGCAGCTTGCTGCCAGTGCTGCTCGGGCGCACCGCCGGCACCGCAAAAAAATCACGCTCGATCCGCCCCAACGCCGCCGCTCCACGAAACCTCGGACAGCCCGATGCGCCAAGGAAGACCGGCTCCTCGATCGGCACATCCACATCGTGCAGCGCCCGCGCAATCGCAAACCACGTCCGTTCCGTCCGGACAAACAACGACAGGTCGTCCGGCTCTGAATCAAGGTTGCGTGCTCGCCCTCGTGTCGGATCCAGCAGTAACGCCACATCCACGTGCGAGGCCCGTTGCGACATCGCTACGATCATCCGCACTTGCTGTCGCGTCAGACCTGCGAAGCCGTCGATCCAGACCTGCGCCCCGTTCAGCCACTCCGCCGACCCCAGCCTGGCCCGCGCCAGGTCGAGCATGCCTTCCGGATCGACACGCTCCGACCCCAGATAATCGAGGTAGGCCCGGTACAGCAGCGCCGCGTCGTGCAACCGCGGCCCCGATGCGTCGCCAGCCTCCTCCGCCTCGCGAGCTGCCGTCTCCATCTGCTCGGTGGTCACGGACTCCTGCAACAACTCCGCGATGCCCCGGGCGATCGCCGCCACGAAGCCACCACGTTCGGCCACCGTGCCAAACTCCCGCAACGCCTTGCGGTTCCGCAGGATCAAATGTCGCAGCGCCATCTGCCGACCCGTCGGCGACAGCGTGACGGGCATGGGTCCCGCGGCCTCGTTCAGGACCCGATGTGCCAACCGGCGAAAGCTCAGGACCTCGCATCGCCCCAACGCCGGAAAACTCGACTTCGTAGACGGACGCCGCCTCGTCCGCTCAGGCATATCCTGCCGTGCCCCAGGAGCCCCCGACGTCGGCCGGAGTGTGCCCGGCGCAGACGACGCCAGCCTTGCCAGCAGGCCTCTCTCCATCTGCAAAGCCGCCTGCTCCGGCACCAGCATGACCAGGCGCGGACCTTCCGTCGGGCTCGACGCCAGCGCCTCGCAGATCTCCGACTGGCACCAGTACGTCTTGCCGCTCCCCGCCCGGCCCGCAATCAGCCGAACGCCCACCGTACACTCCTATGGTCGCATCACGGATTCGCGATTGACGACGGAAGCCGGCTTCGTCGCAGCTTGCCTGCTTGACGGCCCTTCAAACACGGGAATCACATCGCGCATTGCACAAACCCCCATGCTAGAATGCCCCGAGACGACCGTCAAGAAAGGCCGCGCCTTGCCAGTTGCAGACACCGTCCGATCATTCCAATGGCCGCATTGGCTGCCGGATTGGATTCTGTACTTCCAGCAATTCGACACCTACTTCGTTCTGTTCTTCGCGGCGGCTGTCTCGACGGCGGTGGCCACGCCGATCTACATCCTTATCGCACGACGACTCGGCTGGGTCGATCACCCGGTCGGCCGGAAACAGCACGAGCGGGCCACCGCCACGATGGGCGGCATCGTCGTCTTTGCCGTCGTCTTTGCCGGAACCTATGTTGCCCTCCATCTCGACAATCTGGTCGGGCACATGCTCCGCGAGAACGCCAGGTACATCTACGGCTTGATCGCATGCACTACATGCATGATCCTCCTCGGGATTATCGACGATCGCCACGCCATACAAGCCAAGATCAAGCTGCTCGTTCAAACGGTCGTCGCCGTTGGGGCAATCCTGCTCGGTTTCAGCATCAAGGCCGTAACCTTGCCGTGGTTCGGATCGGTCGAACTGCACCCGGCTATCAGTCTCGTCCTGTCCCTGTTCTGGATCGTCGGCATCACCAATGCCATCAACCTGACCGACGGTCTCGATGGCCTTGCTGCCGGCATCTGCCTGTTGGCCTCGACGGTTAACGCGATCGTCGCCATCTACCTCGGCAACCACTACATGACGGTCATGATGGTCCTGTTGGCCGGCTCGCTGCTGGCCTTTCTGCGTTGGAACTTCCATCCCGCCCGCGTCTTCCTCGGCGATACCGGCTCGCTCGCCCTCGGCATGTATCTCGCCCTTGCCTCGCTGCATTCCGCACAGAAGGCTCACACGGTCGTGCTCATCATGATCCCCCTGTTCGCGCTGGGTTATCCGATCTTCGACACGCTGTTGGCCATCGCCCGGCGCACGGTCCGCGGCCAGCCCCTTTTCGTCTCGGACCGGGAGCACATCCACCATCGCCTCATGGATCGCAGCCGGACGCCATCGTTCGCCGCGATTCAGATCTACGTCGCCAGCATCCTGCTCTGCACGGTCTGCATTGCAGCGATGACCGCCCACTATTTCGTCCTTGGCCTCGGCATCGCCGGCGTCTTGGTCATGGCATTGTTCAGCGCCCGCGTCCTGGGCTATCTGGAATGGGGTGGCTGGACGGCCCGATGGACCGGCCGCGAGGACACCAAGATCCTCCACGCTGCCGCCCACCTCGCCCGCCTCAAGATCCAACGGGCCGCCGACGAGCAACAGTTGCTCCAGGCGCTGGCCACCGTTGCCCCGGAAATCGCCTGCCGCCGGATCACCATCGAGTGCAACGGTCGTGTCACCGAATGGACGGACGGCCGCGCCTCGGAAAGCGATGCCCAAAACGAACCGGCGGCATTCGAAATGACACTCGCCGACGGCGTGGTCATCCGATTCATTCTCGACAAGTCCGTCTCCCTCGATGACGAACGACGCCAGCTTGTCGAAGAACTGTGCACCATGCTCGCCCAACGTCTTGAACTCACCGACGACGACGCAACGGGATGAAACGTACCAGGCACCTCCTTTTCATCAACGAGTTCTTCCATCCCGATATCTGCGCCAGCGCCGCGGTCCTGACGGATCGCCTGCCGCGGATTGTCAGGCTGCGGCCGGACTACCGGATCACGGTCATCGCCGGCAATCGGGCGTGGGACGATCCGTCCGTCGTCCATCCGGCAGCCGACGAATACCGAGGTGTACGAATCATCCGCGTCAATCGACCCGCAGTCAGCCGAACCAGTCTCGTTCGTCGGGCGCTTGGCTTCGCCGCGTTTCACCGCGCTGCCGTCCGAGCGGCACGGAGCATGGACCGGATCGATCTGGTCGTCGCCACGACCGCTCCGCCGCAAGGCGCCGACATCGCTCGGAAGATCGCTCGGCAGCGCGGCTGCCACTACGTATACACGGTCCTCGATCTCTACCCAGATCTCGCTACGACGCTCGGCCGGCTTAGGCATGGTGGCCTGATCCACCGGCGGTGGCTTGCCCGCGACACGCGCGCGATGCGTGATGCCGCGACAATCGTCAGCATTGCCGCGCGCGTGACCGCGCGGATCGCCCGGACGCGCGACGTACCGCGCACGAGCTTGCGAACCATCCACGACGGCTTCGACCCCGACCGGCTCGAACTCGTGGGGCCCAACGACTTCCAGCGCCAGTACAATCCCGAACGCAAGTTCGTCGTTCAATACGCGGGCAACATGGGCCTGTCGCACCCGTTCGATACCATCCTCGCGGCCGCGAACGCGCTGGCGAACGACGGCAGTATTCTCCTTCAGTTCATCGGCGACGGCCCCCAACGCCCGCATGTGCAGGCCCACCTCCCACAGAACGCCCAACTGATCGACTACCAGCCCGCCGACCGCCTCTGCCAGGTCCTTGCCACCGCCGATGTGTGCCTTGTCTCCCAGCAGGAGGAGATGTTCGATAAATCACTGCCATACAAGATCTACGCCATCCTCGCCGCGAAGAAGCCCGTGATCTTCATCGGCAGCCCGCAATCCGAAATCGCCGAGTGGCTCGAACAAGCCGGCGCCGGACGGCACGTCAGCCAAGGCGACCCGGACAGACTCGCGGACATCATCCGTGAACTGAAAACAGACCCGTCGCGGGCAAACGCGATGGCTCGGGCCGCGGAAGCGCTGTTCGACAAGCGATTCCATGCCGAGCGGGCGGCCCAACAGTGGGCGACGCTCATCGATGAACTGGTGGATTCGGCAGAATAGCAGCCCGTGACAAAACTGTGGCACCGGCGTCAAAGCCGGTGGTTTTCACCGTCAGGAACGGCGTTTCCGAACCCCTGTTTTCCCTTTTACCACGGGCTGATAGGGTTTCCTTGGCATGGCGGCGCCGATGGGGGGAATCCTCGGCACAGCAACAACGGCTCTTCGCGCTTCATTCCTTCACGACGTTCGCATACATCCGTCGATACTTCGCGATCAACACCGACCAGTCGAACCGCTCTCGAACAAGCTCCTGCCCCCGCCGACCCATGTCCGCCAACGAAACGTCGTCCATCGCAATCAGCCCCCGCAGCGCCTTGGCGATGTCCGACCGGTTCGGTTCCACCACCCGCCCGGCGTTCCTCGATTCCACCTCCGGCATGTTGCAGGCCGTCGAGATCACCACCGGCACGCCGCACGCCAACGCCTCGATGATGGACATGCTCAAGCCTTCGCTCATGCTCGGTTGCAGCAGCAGCTTTGCCCGGCCCAGGCAGACCAACACGTCTTGTCGGTTCAGCATTCCGGTGAACGTCACGCGATCCGACAGCCCTTTCCGCGCCACCGCCGCTTGCAGGGTGCTTTGAAGCCCCACTTCGTCCGGCCCCACAAGCACAAGGTGCCAGTTCACCGCCGCCGCCAGCACGTCGAAGCAGGCCTGCATCAGTTGAGAGATGCCCTTCTGCGGGTGGATTCGCCCCAGGAATAGCACCCACTTGTAGCCCTCCAATCCCGGGAACCGTGCAATCAGTCCGTCGGCGGACGGCAGTTCAACGTAATCGTGCGCGTGAACACCATTGGCGATCACTTCGATGTGGTCGTTGAAGCCCAACGTTCGCATGTGCTCGGCCTCGCCCTCGGCCAACGCGTGCAGGCGAGCCGCCCGGCGGAGGTTCTTGTGTTCGAATAGCCACCCGACCGGCCGCTTCTTCCACCTGCTTCGCTGCCATGCCCACGGCATCATCATGCTGTGCGGCGTCATGATGTATGGCCGACCGATCCTCCTGGCCGCCTTGCCCGCCGCCCAGTTCTGACCGGTCCACAGGCCGTGCAGATGGACGACGTCCGCATCGCGCACGAGCGACGGAATCCGCCGACTGAACTCCCGTGACCGACCCAGCCTGCAATTCTTGTTCGGCGCGAAGCGCAACACTTCCACGGCATGAACATCCGGTGCCGTGCCGAATCGGGCTCCCGACAGCGTCGCGATCCGGCACTCCTCGCCCGCAGACGCCAGCTCCGACGCCAAGGCCGGCAATACCCGAGCAATCCCGCCCCAGGACGGATCCAATGACTGAACCACGTGCAGAATCTTCATGCACCGTAGCCTAGCCACATCCGCCAGGCCCGCAACCGCTTTTCGCACCCGCTGCTTGGCTCACCGTGGCTTGGCCCCTATCATCACGCGAGCATGTGCGGCATTGCAGGATACATCTACCACGCCGGGCTGCTCGGTCCCACCGTCTTGGACCGCATGCTCGCGGAGATCAAACATCGAGGCCCCGACGGCTCCGGCACGTGGACCGACCCGGCAAGTGGCCTGGCATTGGCCCATGCAAGACTGAAGGTCCTCGACCTGACCGAGGCGGCCCACCAGCCCATGCGCTCCGCCGACGGCAGCGTGGCAATCGTTTACAACGGCGAGATCTACAACTACCGCCAACTGCGCGACGAGCTTCACGCTGCCGGGGCGTCGTTCAAGTCCACCGGCGACACGGAGGTCCTTCTGGAACTGTGCCGCCGCGACCCCGCGCTGTCCTTTCTGCCCAGGCTGAACGGCATGTTCGCCTTTGCCGTCTGGCACGCCTCGACGAAGACGCTGTCATTGGCCCGCGACCGCACCGGTGTCAAACCACTGCTGTACGCTCCCATCCGCGACAACGGCCTCGCGTTTGCTTCGGAAATGGCGGCCGTTCGCCCGGCCGCGACCGACCTGACCATCGATCCCCAGGCAGTGATGCAGTTGCTGACGTTGGGTTTCATCGCCGCCCCGCGAACGATCTTCAGCCAAGTCCACAAGCTCCGTCCCGGACACGTGCTGCGATACCACGATGGCAAGCCCCGCGTCGAGAAATGGGCACCGGACCCCGGCTCGCCGTCTGCCGACTCGAGCGAGCAATGCCCCGACTTCGGCTCGCCGTTTGCCAACTCGATCAAGCAACACCCCGACTTCGGCTTGCCGTATGCCGACTCGAGCGCGCGACGCCCCGGACCCGGCTTGCCGTATGCCGACTCGAGCGCGCAACGCCCCGAGCGCGGCTTGCCGTTTGGCGGCCCGCACCAGACCAAACCGCCCGTCGATTTCCAGGAAGCCTGCCGCCAACTCCGCAATACCGTCGCCAACGCCGTCGAGCAGCGCCTCGTGGCCGATGTGCCGGTCGGCATCTTCCTCTCCGGCGGCATCGACTCGGCCATCGTTACGGCCGTGGCCGCCAAGGTGGCGGGCGATCGCGTCAAGACCTTCTCCGTCGGCTTCCCCGGCAACCCGTTCTACGACGAAACCAAGTACGCCAAGGCCGTCGCCGAGATGCACGGCACTGAGCACACCGTGCTCCCGCTCTCGATCGACGAGGTTCGCGACATCATTCCGACCGTCCAAACTCATCTTGGCGAGCCCTTCGCCGACAGTTCCGCCCTGCCAACATACCTGCTGAGTCAACTGACCCGTCGGCACGTTACCGTCGCGCTCAGCGGCGACGGGGCCGACGAGCTGTTCGCCGGTTACAACCGCTACGCCGCCGCGCCACTGACAGCAAAACTCGGCTGGTTCGCCAAGACGCCGCTGTACCGCCCAACGCGCTGGCTCGTCGAGCGCCTGCCCGCCAAACGCGAACGCAGGATCGGCGGCATCGTTAGCCAGCTCAAGCGGGCCGTCCGCTCGATCGACGGTCGCCTGCCGCACCGCTACGCCAACTGGATGCGAACCTCAGACGACCGCACATTCGCTCGCTTCATGCACACCCCGGCACAGTCCGGGCGCGTCCTCGACGACATCGTGCAACTGCTGTGGCACTATCGCGGCGAACCGAAGGACGAGAACGACCTGAATCACCACCTCCGCACCGAGTGGCAGCTATCCTTGCCGGACGACATGCTGGCGAAGATCGATCTCATGTCGATGGCACACGGGCTCGAAGTCCGTTCACCGTTCTTGGACTACCACGTGGTGGACCTCGTCTTCCCGATGGACTGGCATTGGAAGCTGTGCGGCTTGAAGAAGAAGCACCTGCTGATCGAGGCATACAAGCAGGACATGCCCCCGTTGTTGCACAACCGCCCCAAGAAGGGCTTCGAAGTTCCCGTTGGCCCCTGGCTCCGCGGTCCGCTCAGTCAAATGGCCAAGGACCTCATCGCCAACGACACGTGCTTCTTCGGCACCATCCTGAGCCGCGACGGCGCGCTGGCGACGCTCGAAGAACACACCGCCGGCCGGGCCGATCACAATTTCTGCCTGTGGGCGCTTGTCTCGTTGCTGTCGTGGCAACAGCAACACGCGCCGAGTGCGCGGCTGGACGTCTCAGCGTAACGTCATCCGGCTGGCCCAGGTCCCGAGGAAGGCTCGATGTCATCGCTGCGTAGGATCCTCGCGCCGGCGTGCCCCATCTCCTCGATGGCCCGATTCACGTCTCCGGCTTGAAGCTCGACGCCGCGGCACCCGTCCTCGATCAGGTGTGTGCGAAAGCCAAGGCCGCAGGCATCCAGCACGGTGGACTTGACGCAGTAGTCCGTGGCCAGACCGAGTATATAGACATCCGTAACACATCGGTCGCGCAGGTAATCCCCGAGGCCCGTGGCCTTGCGGTGTCCGTTGTCGAAGAAGCCGCTGTAACTGTCGACGCCGGAATCGGTGCCCTTGAAGAAAACCCTGTCCACGCGGCTGACGTCCAGACGCGGGGCAAACTCGGCCCCACGGGTGTTTTGCACGCAGTGCACGGGCCAAAGAATCTGTCGCAGCCCGTTCAGGTTGATTACGTCGCCCGGCTTCTTGCCGGGGTGATTGGCCGCGAAGCTGCCGTGGTCCGGCGGGTGCCAGTCCTTGATCGCCACCACCAAATCGAGCTTGGGCTGCACGCGGTTGGCCACGACCACCACTTCATCGCCGCGCGGCACCGCCAGCGCTCCGCCTGGCAGAAAATCCTCCTGAATGTCCGCGAGTATCAGGGCCTTCATGTTCACTTCTCCTGCCCCTCGACCAGCCATTTCCGAATCGCTCAGACCGCGTTCTCAGTCCTCGACGTGGCTACCCGCTTGTTCGAGTCCGCAGAAGCAGGTCGGTCTTCAAGTCGAACAGACCTTCCTCCAGCCCCGCCGGGTACTGGTGCGGGTTCGTGAATCGCTTTATCCCGTCGTGCAGGCGCGCCAACTGATCCCGAGCACGCTCGCGGGCCTCATCCAGCGGAGGAACCTCGTAGACCTTCCGGCCCCCGCGGAATACCGGGACCAGCAAGTCCGCATACGCCAGCCCGGGCTCGATCTTCTTCCGCCGCGTGATGTCCATCGGATCCACGATCGTACAGCCGTCCTTCAGACCCCATCCCACATGGTAGATCGCATCGGCTGTGAACCGCCCGTCGCGCTCGTAACGGCGCACCTGCTGGATGCCGGGCGTGGAGACCTTGATCGTCTGTTCTGACACCTTCACCCGTTCCCGCCACGGTTCGCCAGGCCGGCGAATGGCGGACATCTTGTAAACGCCGCCGATGGCAGGTTGACCGTCGCCCGTCACCAACTTGGTCCCGACGCCCCAAACCGTGATCGTCGCCCCCTGCTCCTTCAAGCTGGTGATAATACGCTCATCCAGATCGTTGCTGCCGACGATCACTGCGTTGGGAAAACCACCGTCATCCAGGATCTTCCGTGCCTCGATGCTCAGGTAGGCCAGGTCCCCCGAGTCGAGGCGGATGCCGACCATCTCGTGGCCGCGCTGCCGCAACCGCCGGCCGACCTCGACAGCACGCCGAACGCCTTCGAGCGTGTCGTACGTGTCTACCAGGAACACGCAGTTGTTGGGCATGGCTCGGGCATAGGCCTCGAACGCCTCCAACTCGCTGTCGAAGCACATCACCCAACTGTGAGCGTGCGTGCCACGGACGGGAATGCCAAACAGCTTTCCGGCCAGCACGTTCGACGTCGACGCACACCCGCCGACATAGGCCGCACGAGACGCCGCCAATGCTCCGTCAATCCCCTGCGCCCGACGAAGGCCGAACTCCAACACCGGCTCGCCGCAGGCCGCTTGGCAGACCCGTGCGGCCTTCGTGGCGATCAGCGTCTGAAAGTTGATCATGTTCAGTAGCGGCGTCTCCAGCAGCTGGGCTTGAATGATCGGAGCCGTCACCCGGACCAACGGCTCGTGTGGGAAGACAACCGTCCCTTCGGGTATGGCGTCCATGTCGATGGAGAACGGTGTTTGCCGCAGGTAGTCCAGGAACGCGTGGTCGAACAGCACCTTGCCGTCGTTGCCGGTCAGGGACGCCAGATAGCCGATGTCGCTCTCGTCGAACCGCAGGTGGCTCACGTAATCCACCGCGTAGGCCAAGCCGCATGCGATGCTGTAGCCGCCCCGAAAGGGATTCGACCGGAGGTGCAGATGGAAGGCCGCCTCCCAATCAGCGATGCCCGCCTGCCAGTAGGCATAGGCCATCGTCAGTTGGTACAGGTCCGTCAGAAGGGCCAGGGACGGCTGATACAGTTCCGTGGGACCGACCATAGGTTCGAGCGCTCCAGACGGAGGCCGCCGGACTTCGGTGTCTCGCCACTGTCACTATAGAGCGTCTCACCCATGGTGTCGACACACGCTGTGGCGGCTGCAGCGCGGATGTCTTGGAAAGCGCACTGAGTGTTCTTCCCGAGCATGTCTCGAACTGAACACCTTCTTGATCGGCAAGGAACACCATCCACGTCATTGAATATCGCACAGGTCAGCCAGCAGACGGGCGTGCATCTGTGCGGTGCCGGCGATCGTGGGCGTGTCCTCGCCGCCGTACTGCGCCACGCCCATCGGCCAGAGCGCCCGGCCATCGTGGTCGGTCACGACGCCGCCGGCTTCCTCAATGATCAACGACGCGGCCGCGACGTCCCACAGCTTGCACTCCCATGCATACGCCGCATCGACCAACCCAGCCCCGACCCACACAAGATGCAGACACAGCGAGCCCAGGTTGCGAAACAAGTACCGATCCATCCATCCTCGCACAACCGGTGGAATCTTCCGCTGCCGAAACGAGGATATGGCGATGGTCGTGTCGCTGTCGACGGGCCGCTCGACGAGCACCATGCGCTGATCGCCGCAAAACGCCCCACCGCCCGCCGAGGCGGAATAGACTTGCCCCGTCGTCGCATCGTAAACCGCGCCGGCGACGGGTCGGCCCGCACGGAGCACCGCGACCGAAGTGGACCACACGCCGACGCCCCGCCCGAAGTTGCGGGTCCCGTCGATCGGGTCGATGACCCAGCAATACTCGCAGCCGCTGATGTCTGCATGTTGATCCGGCCGGGCCACGTGTTCCTCGGTCAGCACGGCGTGCGATGGATGTTCGCGAGCCAGAACAGCTAGCACGGCGGCCTGCGTGGCATGGTCGGCCTCCGTGACAGGCGTGTCGTCGGCCTTGCGCGAGATGCTCACCTTGCCGAAGAACGTGGCGGCTGTTCGGGCGCCCAATTGGGCCAGGCCGCAAGCGGTGGCCCGAAGACCGACTGGCGTGAGACGATCCATCATGCAACAAATGATTGTCGCCGTCTGCAACCCCGCCCGCAAGGACGTTAACGAGCCGTTCTACTGCGCGGTGTGCACGTTACGATTGTAGGTGGGATTTCGGCACCGGGGTAAGAGCCCCCGACCTTGGTCGGGGGGCACGTTCTCACGGACATCCGGCTGCCCCCC
>JAFGQA010000077.1 GCA_016935885.1 Phycisphaerae bacterium
CCATCGCCGCCGCGGGCGACGATGACGCAACCGTGCGGGTGAGGCTCTCGCAGTGACGGATTTGTTAGGGCACGGCCTGGCATGGCTCGACACCCAGCGACACCTGCACCTGAGCCGGGCCGTGCTCTACTGCCGCGGGGCCGACAGCGTCGAACTGTTGGCCACCGTCGGCAAGACGGACGTCGATGTTGTCGATGGCGCGGGCAGCGAGGTCCGCACACAGGCGACGGATTTTTTGATTCGAGCGCAGGACCTGATCGTGGCGGGTCAGAGAATTTTGCCCGAGGTTGGAGATCGGATTACCGTCGAGACTTCCGAAGCGACGCGGGTGTATGAAGTGCTCGATCTCGCCGGCGCCGGCCACACCCGGCCCTGCGATCCGGCGGGCAACACGCTCCGCATCCACACCAAATGTATTGAGGAGGTTTTTCATGCCGGATAGCCCCGAGAACATCCAGGTCACCGAGCCGCTGCCCGAGTGGGTCGAGCGGGTGATCGACCGGGCGCTCTACAAGCACCAGTCGCTCTGCCCGGTGATCGTCAAGGTCAACAAGCTCGAGCTGCGATTCGCCGCGCTGGTGGGCTACATGCTCGGCAGCGGCCTGGTCGGCGGGGCGGCCGGGGCGGCGCTGATGGCACGGATCCTGGGGAACTGACATGACCATCACCGACATCGCCGAGTCCCTTAAAACCGTACTAGGTGAGGCCACCTTAAGTCTGCCGGTCACGGTCGAGAGGGCGTATCTGCCTCGCATCGAGGCCAAAAACCTCGAAGGCATCCGCGTCCTCGTCGTACCCCACGGCGTCGAGACCGAGGCCCTCACCCGCGCGAGTGAGAAGAATACCTACGCCATTCACGTGGGCGTCCACGCCCGGGTCGACAGCAAAGACCTCGCGGCAATGGATGCCATCCTGGCGTTGGTGGAGGAGATCAGGAGTTATTTGCGGCAGACGCCCCTGCCCTTGCCCGGAGTGTTGTGGGAGAACTCCGAGCTCGAGGCGGTCTATGCGCCCAAACACCTGGCGGAACAGGGCATTCTCGTGAGTCTGATTCGTGTCCACTACGTGGCGGCGGGAGGATGAACATGAGCACCATCGCTGACATTGCCCAACGCCTGCGCGAGGACGTCGCTTCCGGCAAGGCCCAGCGCGATCAACTGCGCAGCGAGACACCCCAGACCGTGCGGCAGCGCACGGGCATCGCCGCCACGGATCAGCAGGTCCGCAAGGCCCAGCGGGCGGCGGAGGCGCAGATCGATGCCCAGGAGGCCCGCGAAGCGCGGGACCGGATCGAGACGCTGATTCGTGCGGAGTTCCCCACGGCGAAGGTCGTGATTCGCCGCGGCCGCAAGGAATGGCTGCTCCTCGAGGTCCTGCCGTTTGCGCCGGCCCCAGCGGGCGGGAAGGATACCGAGCCGGTCGGGGAGCCGGGAGGACGCAGCTGATGGCGGATTCAGTGTTTTTTGTTGGAGGCCTCGGCACAAAGGCGGGCAGCATGTATGCGGGCGGCGGCTGCACGAAGGCCGCGTGGGACGCGGACCCGGACCTGGCGAGTTGGATGGGGGTGAATGGCGAGGTCGCAGAGTCCGGGTCGCCTATGAGTTGGGCCGCGGAGCAAAGTCCCACGAATCCCGGCAAGGTTCGGGTGGTCTCCGCCTCCGCCACGGTCAGCTCAGCGGTCAAGGTGGGCATGTACGTGCTGCTCCAGGCGGGGACGACCTACTACGGCCGGTACGCTGTCCTTGCCGTGGATGAAGTTTCTGGCGCGTGGTTCGACCTGGACTGCGAGTATGCGGCAGACGAGGAATCGGCCGGGTGGTACGCCGGTGGCGCGTTCACAGACCTGTACGCAGCCCTGGAGAATGTGCCCGACCCGCAGGGGCAGGACGATCAGGTCTATCTCTACACGAACAAGGATGAGAACCGCACGACCTCGATCAACGTCACCTGCTCCGGGGAGCTGGACCTCAACGCCCACATCTACGTCCGGGGCTTTGCGAACGTGCCTGGCGACGGCGGCGAAGTGGCGCTCGACGGCGGCGGGTATGACATCGCGGGGATCTTTCGGTTCACGGTCTCGGGTATCGAGAATGTTCATTTTGAACACTTTTCCTTCGCCAACCTGACCGTGAGCGAATGGGACAACTGCGGATTCTTCGGCACGAATGTAGACGCCATCTGCGGGATCGAAATCGCCCATTGCCGCTTCGCCGCCACGGTTCGCAGCTGGTCGCTGATTCACACCTCCTGCCTCGGCTGCGGCGGCTGGCTCATCCGCGACTGCGAGGGGACGTGTGATCAATGGGCGATCTCCGGTCAGGTCGACGGGGTGTACGTATCTCGCTGCCGGATCCATGACTGCATCGGCGGCGTGACCATACAGGGTTCGATGACCGTGCTGGACAGCCTGTTTGACGATGTCTTGCTGTCGGTATCCTCCTCCATTGGTGGATCGGGGGATCCCGACATGACGGCCCGGATGACGGCGGTCATCGGCAACACGATCTATCAGCCCCGCACGCCGACGTTCGATCCGCGTGCGATCCAGACGACGGGCGGCGCAGGCGTCCTGGTCGTCGAGAACAACATCATCGTCGTGGATGCCCCGACCACGCCAGCCGTGTTCATCAACGACAGCCCCGGCAATACCAGCACCGTCACCCGGATCGCCCACAACTGCGTGTGGTCTGTCACGGGTGAGGCACTGCAGAATCCGTTTCGCTACGGTGTCTCGCTCGAATCGCTGCCGGCGGAAGGGACACTCCACGCGGACCCGAAGTTCCTGGATGCCGCGAACGGGGACTTCCGGCTCCAGGGCGGCTCGCCCTGTATCGACGCGGCGTTGGCGATGGACGGTAGCTACCAGACGATGGGGGCAGTGCGGCCTACGGGAATTCCATCCACCAGTGGGACCGGCGGACAGACGGTAGGCGGCATGAGGATCTTTCCAGTCGGGGTCTTGTAACGAGGAGAACATCGGATGCGCATCCCTTTGTATTTTGCGGCGAGTGACGGCACACCGGCGACGGGCCTGACGCCGACGTTCGTCGCGCTGCGTACGGCCGTGAGCAAGACGGACAGGTTGGCCGAGGCCCCGGCCCTCGAGGAGATCGGCGGCGGCTGGTACGCCTTCGACTGGGACCTGGCCGACACCGACGAGGATCTGTTGGGGACGGTGGATGGCGGGGCGGCGCTGGCGGAGGCGAATCGCTACCAGCCCGCACCGATTACGCACTTTTTGAAGGCCCTGCTCGTGATGGCCGGCAAGGTGGACCTGCCCCGCGGCACGCTCGATACGCTGCCCGGCGCGGTACGGCAGGGGGCATGGATGTGATCGGGATGGATATGAGAAAAATGTTCTTCGACACGCAGCACGTCCGCTCGCGGGTCGATGCGGGCACCCGCAAGGTGCTCAGTAAGTTCGGGGCCTTTGTCCGCCGCACCGCGCGGCGGAGCATTCGCAAACGCAAACGCCCGAGCGCCCCGGGCGCACCGCCCAGCTCGCATACGGGGCTGTTGAAGCGGTTTATCTTCTTCGGCTACGACGCGAATGCCAAGTCGGTAGTGATCGGCCCGCAGCGACTCAGTCAAAACGGACGCGGCGCAGCGCCGAGCCTGCTGGAATACGGCGGCACGACCGCCATCGAGACCCGCAAAGGCCGCCAACGAACACGCATCGAGGCCCGGCCCTTTATGGGCCCGGCCTTCGAACAAGAACAAGCACAACTGCCCGAACTCTGGCGCGACGCCATGGGCTAGGAGGACGACACCATGGATTTTCTGCTGGGCAAAGATGCAAAGCTCTACTACGGGCCCGCGGATACGGAGCTGGCGAGCCTGACGGAACTCACGAACGTCAGAAACGCGAAGGTCACCTTAAGCGCCGGCGAGGCGGATGTCAGCACCCGCGGCAACGCCGGCTGGAAGGCCACCGCGCCGACGCAGCGCGAGTGTACGCTCGAATTCGAGATGCTCTGGCTGCCGGGCGACGCTGGATTCGAGGCGCTCAAAACGGCCTTCCTCGCGAGCGGGACGGTGGCCCTGGCCGCTCTGACGGGCGCCAGCGACGCGACGAATTCCGAGGGCCCCCGGGGCAACTGGTCCATCATTGACTTCTCCCGCGACGAAGGGCTCGAAGCGGCCATTATTGTGAGCGTCACGGCGAAGATCGCAAAGTATGAGGAGTGGGTGAAGGTTGTCTGACCGTAAGGAGGATGCATGCACACGTTTGTCGACACGAAGAACCGGACCTGGAACCTCTCGTTGACCCTGGGCGCGGCGAAACGTGTCCGGGATCTCTTGGGCATCAACCTCTTGGAGCCCGAGGCCGGGGATCCGCCGCTGCTGACGCGGTTGGGGACGGACCCGATTCTGCTGCTGGATGTCATCTATTGTCTGGTGGAACCGCAGGCGCAAAAAGATGGAGTCAGCGATGTCGAGTTCGGCGAATCCTTGGGCGGCGATGCGGTGCTGCAGGCCCAGCAGGCCCTGTACGAGGAGCTGATTGATTTTTTCCGGCGGTCCGGTCGGACGGACCGGGCCGAGGCGCTGGCGACGCAGCAGCGGGTGATCGCACTGGCGATCCAGCGGACGCTGACCGAGATCGAGGGGATGGACCTGGAGGCCTCGCTGGCCCAGGCTGGCCTCGGGCCAACGCATGGCAGCTCGTCTACCAACTCGCCGGCCTCGTCGGCATCGAGCCCGCGGGGCTCACCCTCCGCGAACTGATCGCCATGGCGGATGGCCGCCAACACCACGACTGGTCGGTGGCGGCCTCGGTCATGGCGCTGATCGCCAATTGCCACCGCGATCCCAAAACCCGCGCCTTCAAACCCAAGGAATTCCACCCCTTACTCCAGAAGAAACACGACGGGGCCATTCTCGTCACGAAAGAAACCGTTCATCAATTCCGCCAAGCCTTTACAGGAGAAACCTCATGAACCACGATCTACTGCATCGCAGCCTCACCTGGCTCGACCACAACCGCTGGACCGTGATCTCCATCCTTCTGTTCGCCCTGCTCGTCGGCGGCACGCTCAGTACCGTGGGCTGTCAGTCCACGACGGCCGGGCTGACCCCCATGGAACCGGGCCAGGCGCCGCTGAAGGTCGACCGGGGGGAGTTTCACCGTCAGACAGCGCAGGGTGAGAAGGACCTGGCCCTGCGCCGGGTGCAGCTCGATGCCCAGCTCGCCGCCTACAACGAGGAAGTGGCCGCCTTCAATGAACGTGTCGAGGCGGGCCTCGGGGACCTGGACCGCCAGGACGAACTCCGCGCGCAGCTGTTGGAGACCGTGGGCGTCGTGGCCACGGGGGCCGCCGAGGCCTCGCTCAATCCGGTGTCGCTGATCCCGTTGGGGATTGGCCTGCTGGGCGGGGCGCTGGGATTGGGGACCGCGGCGGACAACCGACGCAAGGATCGGGTCATTACGGACCTCAAGACCACCACCACGGCCACCACTACATAAGAAAGGTATCTCGTGGCAAGAACCCAGGGCATTCGGGCCGGCCGGGCGTACGTCGAGCTCTTCGCGGATGACAGCCGACTTATCCGCGGCCTGCGGCAGGCGTCGAAACGACTTCAGGCCTTCGGGGCGCAGATCCGCGCCCTGGGCCTGAAGTTCGTCGGGTTGGGCGCCGCGATCCTGGCGCCGATGGCCGGGGCGGCCAAGGCTTTCAGTTCCATGGGTGATCAGGTGGCCAAGATGGCCAAACGCACCGGACTCTCCGTCGAGACGCTCAGCGAACTGCGGTTCGTGGCGTCCCAGACGGGCACGGAATTCGAATCTCTGGAGATGGGGTTCCGCCGGATGCAGCGGAGCATCTACGATGCCGGACGCGGGATGTCCACGACCGTCGATGCCCTCGCGGACCTGGGACTCACGTTTAAGGATCTCGACGGCCTTTCCCCCGAGGAGCAGTTCAAGATGCTCGGTGAGGCGATCGGCCGCGTGGATGATCACACGAAGAAGGCCGCCATCGCGATGACGCTCTTTGGCCGGACGGGGACGAACCTACTGCCCATGTTCGCCCAGGGCGCCCGGGGCATCGAAGAGTTGCAGCAACAGGCGCGGGACCTGGGCCTGACGATGTCGGCCGAGGATGCCCAGGCGGCGGAGGATTTTACCGATGCCCTCGACCGGCTCTGGAAGGTGGTCAAGATGGGCGTCTTTCGCGTCGGCGCCGCCCTGGCCCCGGCGCTCGAGACCTTCGTCGACCGCGTGACGGACATTGTCGTCAAGACGGGCGCGTGGATCGACCGCAACCGCCAACTCGTCGTCACTGTCGCCAAGGTCGCCGCCGGGATCCTCGCCGGGGGAGTCGCGATGGTGGTGCTGGGCACGATCATCTCGGGGCTGGGGTGTATTCTTGGTGGGTTGATGACGGCGCTGACGACGGTGAACTCCGTCTTCACCGGGGTGCAGGCGGTACTGGCGGCGCTCGTCTCGCCCATAGGCCTGGCCGTCGGCGCCGTGGCAGGTTTAACGGCTGCGCTGCTGGTCCTCTCCGGCGCGGGACGCCAGACCCTCGACTGGCTCGGCGAGAAACTCCGCTCCCTCGTGACCACCACAGCGGAGACGTTCCAGGCCATCGGCGCTGCCCTGGCCCAAGGCGATATCTCCGCGGCGGCCGGGGTTCTGTGGGCCGCGCTGCAGCTCGCATGGGCGAAGGGCACGGCGAGTCTGCTGGGCCTGTGGCACACGGCGCTCTTTGCGATCATCTCCACGTGGGAATCCGCCGTCCACGGGGTGACGATTGCCTGGATCGAGACCATCGCCGCCTTGCGGCAGGGCTGGGCGGGCTTCGTCGCCTGGCATCAGCGAACCTCGGAATCCCTGGCGAACGTCCTGGCCAAGACGTGGATGCGCTTCCGCAAGAACGTCCTGGGCGATGAGAGTATCGATCTCAACTTCACGGACACCTACCTCGACAACGCCTCGGCGGACGCCAAGGCCCAGATCGATGCGCGGCGCGACCAGGCACTATTAGCGGCCGAGCAGCAGCGCCGCCGGCAACGCGCCGCAGCCGGCCAGATGCACCAGTTCGACACGAATCAGCGCGAACAGCGCTACCAGCAGCAGATGGCTGCGCTCGAGCAGCAGCTCGCGGACGCTCGGGCGAACTGGCGCAGCGCGGTGCAGGACGTCCAAACGAACAACTCCGGCGCCGGTGGCGAGCGGCCCGGTGGTGGATTGTCCGACATCGCCGACAAGGTCCGCGAGGCCATGGCGGCCGTCGATACCACACTCGCCCGCCAGAGCGTCCAGGTAACCGGCACGTTCGGCGGCTTCGCCGTCGGTGGCCTGGGCTCGGGCTCCGCGATGGATCGCACCGCCGCCGCGAGTGAAGAGACGGCCCGCAACACCCGCCGATTGGTGGACGAAGCCAAGGTCGGCGGCGCGAGGTTTAGCTGATGCCCATCACCCTCGAAGAGAAATGGGAGAGCCGCGAATCGCAGGAGGGCGACAACCCGTACGTGATTCGCAAGTTCATTCTCCGCGGGACGGAGGATGACATCCAGGCCAAGCTCACC
>JAFGQA010000078.1 GCA_016935885.1 Phycisphaerae bacterium
CGAAACGGGCCGGGAGGATTGACGATCACCGACGGCGCGTCACTGACCATCGACATCGACGACCGGCTGGACAACCAATATCCACCGCAGCCGAGTGCGGATGGCATGATGACTGAAATCGATGCGAACTGGCTGAATCTCGACAACGGCACGCTGATTCGGAAGAAATCCGGAGGCGCCCAATCCGGTGGGGCACTGGCCTTCGGAACATCGCAGGGTGACAATCCGCGGGGAGGGGACGGTGGTTCTGAGTATGCGAGCACCACGGATATCAGCCTGACCAATGGCGGCCGGATCGAAAACGACGGCCAGATGTGGTTTGGCGAATGGGATCCTGACCACCTGACCTACGATCGAACGATCACGATGACTATCAACGACGGCTCGGTCGACCTGACCGGCGGGGATGCCCCGTTGGGTGGACCGGCGGTCGCCGACCTGATTTTCATCGATTTTGAGCCTCTCAATCACACCTACGCCATCAATTTCACGGGACCGGGTTCGATTACGGTGGACAACGGAATCATCAGTGCCTACCAACCGTACAGCGGGTTCCCTGCCCCGAATCCCAACAATTGGGAAAACCTGGATCTGGTCACGTACGAAGATCTCTGGGACGCCGGCCTGCTTCAGTTCAATGGCCTGAGCGGATTGGATGGCGAAACCTTCGGCGACTATTTCACCGTGACGGGCGTCTATAACGCGGCCAACTACACCCTCACGGCGGACGTTGGTCTACCCGGTGATTTTGACGGGGACGGCGACGTCGACGGAGCGGATTTCCTCATGTGGCAGCGCGGCGAATCGCCCAGCCCGCTTAGTACATCGGACCTGGACGATTGGAAAGCGAACTTCGGCACAATCCCCAGCGCAGGGACCACGAATACTTTGGCGGTGCCTGAACCGGCGGCATTATTCCTGCTGATGCTGGCGATGGCCGCCATGCCAATGCGCCAGCTAGTGAACAGGTTCTAGTCACCTGCATTTAAGACGCAGTACTTGAGGGATGAGAGCATTGGATCAGCGGTCGTTCGCTGCAGGCAAGGAAAACCTGTTCTTGTTGCGGATGGCCAGCGATTCCTATGGGAGATAGCGATCGAACCAAGCAAAGACTTCATCCTGCATCGCGCGATTGAAGGTGTGGCCGGTCGGCCAGATCTTGGTGACGAGGCGGTCACTGCAATCCTGGCTTTCCCATACCGCGCGCAGGATGGCGTAGGCGTCGTACACACCTTGGACGGGAAATAACGGATCGTCTGCGCCATTGAAGAAGATCATCGGTTTGGGACAGGCGATTGACGCGGTGTCCGGATAGTCGAGCAGGTTACGAAGGTTCGGTACGAGCATGGAATACGCCGAATAGCCCTTGGTTTGGTTGTTGCCTGGGGCCATCAGCGATTCGGTTGTACCGAGCCAGCAGATGGCCGCGCCGGTGGCAATGCGATCGGAGGCGGCGGCTAGCATCCATGTGCGGTGTGAACCCATGGACAAGCCAACGGCACCGATTCGCATCGGATCAACTTCCGGCAGCGACGCGACAAACTCGGCGCTTCGAATATCATCCCATGTGATTACCCCACTCCAAGTCATACCCATCTGTAGCAGATTCGCAGCGAGCGCCTGCTGCCGTTCGAATTCGACGCCCTCCTTGCAGCCGCGCTCACCCCAAAAGAGCGCATCGAGGGCGAAAACGACGTAGCCACGTCGGGCCAGCTCATCGCCGTACCAGCGCCCACCGTAATATCGATCCACCCATTGCTCCGCGATCTTAGCAACTTGAGGTGTTACGCCAAACGGCCGGATGACTTTTTCCTTGCCGATCGAGAATTCGGCACCGTGGTCGTGCAGCGCGACGATGGCGGGAAAAGGGCCATGCCCGTGCGGCACGAGCAGATACGCCAGGATGCGGCAATCGGTGGAGACATTGAAGACGATTTTCCGTGCTTCGTACGAACCGCGATCCTCCCGTCCAATCACGACCGGTTCGAAGTCCGCACGTGGCGGCGGAGTCTGTAGGCATTCGAATAGAGCAGCCCGGGCAGTACGCCGCCAATGCGCAAAATCGGCACCCTGTTCGGGCCGGAACCGGAGCGGGAACGTCAGCCGTTCGATCCGGACGTCTCGAAACGTCGGCAGTTGCTCGGCGAGGCCGTACGGCAAGTATTCGGCCGCCGGCTCCAGTTCCGGGAATCCCTGGCTGGTCGGCTCCAGCCGTTCAAGGACGGCCGCCAGTTGGGGGTTTGGATGGAGCAGCCGCTCGGCCGGCCGGTGCGCAAGATAGAAGGCCAAAACCTCGGGAAAATAGACGACACCTTCCGGCGGTGCACCGCCGATGGATATAGGACCCTCCGTGTAGTCGCGCTGGCGGTCTCGATCCGTCGGTCGGGCATACAGATCGTAGAGCGTCTTGCCGTCCTTAAGGAGACCGCCGGCCGCTTCCCAACCACCGAGCCCGCTAAAAAAAGAGCCCGTCTTGCGCCAAACCAAAATCCGCGATTGGAGCGTACACTCCAAGGCATCGAGCAGATCGCCAATCGGCTCGCCGCGCTGCTCCAACAACACCGCGGCACGGGTAATCTGCGCGGCGTGTTCGATTCCTTGCGCGACCGATGAGTGGCTCGAGCGGGGATGCGGGTAGCGCCAGCCGCCGACCGGATCCTGGGATTCAGCGAGGAACCGGGCTACTGCCCGGATCACCGGGACCAGTTCCGTCTCGTCCGGGCACTCCGCCGCCAGCGCTGGCAGGCCTGCAAGCGCGTAGCCGATGATATAGGGTTTGGCGAACGGGCTCAGGGAACCATGCTGGTCGTCATCAATAAATGGCGGATCGGCCACGATCGTCTGGCCGCCCTGGCTGAATAGATGGCCGGGCGATAGTTTTTCACGCAATTCGTGAAACAAACGGATCGCCTCGTCGCGGTACATAGGCACGCCAGTAAAGTGGTAAAGGTTCATGAAGTCGGCGACGTCGCCGATATTACGGCATTCGCCCGTGTTGGCATGCAGGTCGTGGCGGGCGTATTCAACCTGCCAATAAAGCGCCGTCGCCATGCGCGGATCGCCAGTCTCTTCGTAGGCCAACAAGAACGAGTCATAACCCTTGGTGCAAAAGCTGACTGAGGTGTCGGAGCGCCACATGAACTCCGGGTCGTCACGATAGGCCTTGTTCTCACGGGCCATGTTGTTGTAGCGAGTGCCTCCGCAACGCGTCTGGCCAGTTTCCCCCCACCAGATGCTCGAGTCGTGGAAGTTGACGCACCATAACAGGGCAACTTCGCGGAGCCGAGTGTCGGAGTATCGGTAGTACGACCGGAAGATCGGCGGGCAGTGATTGAGGCGGTTCATGCCAAAGACACCACTTTCAGGCATCGCCGTCACGTTCCCGAAATCGTCGCCGCGACGGGTCGAGCCGGCGATGGCGTCGAGGTGAAATGTTCGAGCCCTTTCGAGCCAATCCCAGGGGGA
>JAFGQA010000079.1 GCA_016935885.1 Phycisphaerae bacterium
GTCAGCACTCGGCGACAGTTTCTCAGGAAGGTCACTGCCACCGCGGCGGGTGCGGTGGTTGGGGGGGCTGTTGCGCCGGGCTGTGCGGCCGAGCCGCGCGACACGAGTCAGCCAACGAGTAGGGCGGCCCCGCGCGTGGCGATTGCGCGGGACGAGGCGCTCACACGCGGCAGGGTTGGCGAACACGGCGACTTGCTGCGGAAGCTTCTCGATGCCGCCGTGCAGAAGGCGACAGACGCGCCCGACGCGGCGGCCGCTTGGCGGTCGCTGTTTCGGCCGGCGGACCGCGTGGGGATCAAGGTCAACACGCTGGGGCTGTCGACACAACCGGCGGTGGTCGATGCCATCGTGGCGGGCCTTCTGGGGGCGGGGCTCGCCGCCGAGAAGATCATCGTATGGGACCGGTTCGACACGGAGCTGGCCGCGGCGGGCTTCAAGCTGAACAAGTCGAGACGGGGCGTCCAGTGCCGCGGCACCGACGCCGAGCAGTACGGTAGCGGCTATCAGCAGGATATCGAATCGAGCGGGCGGATCGGATCGTGCTTCTCGAAGATTGTTGCCGAGGAGGTCAACGCCCTGATCTGCGTGCCGGTGCTCAAGGACCACAATCTGGCGGGCGTCTCGCTGGGGTTGAAGAACTTCTTCGGGGCGATCCACAACCCGAACAAGTACCACGACCACAACTGCGATCCGTACGTGGCCGACGTGGTGTCGCACCGGTTCATCGCGCCGAAGTGGCGGCTGACGGTCTGCGACGGCACACGGGCCCAGTACAACGCCGGCCCGGCCCGGCATCCCGGCTTCGCCTGGCCGTTCGGCGGGCTGATCGTCAGCGGCGATTTCGTGGCCGCCGACGCCGTGGCCGCCGACCTGCTCGATGCCCAGCGGAAGGTGAAAGGGCTCAAGTCGCTCGCGGAAGACAAGCGCCCGGCGAAGCACATTGCCACGGCCGGGGCCCGCGGGCTGGGCGTGGCGGACCTGAGCAAGATCGAGCGGATTGAGGTGTGAGATGCGGCTCGAAGAAACTCGAAAGCAGATTCCGGAGGGCCTGGAGCAGGCCAGGAGCGGCGAACTCGTCGACGGCGAACAGGTGTTTGAGAGGCTCGAGAAACGGAGCCGGCGTCTGCGGAAGAAATCCAAGCGGGCCGGAGGGCCCGAGGTGGGACATGGACAACCTCGATAACATGTTCCAGCAGCCGACCCGGCGGGACTTGATTCGGCTCGGGCTGGCCTGCGGGGCGGCCGGGGTGTTGTGCAGAGCGGCCGGCGCGATCGCGCAGGACGTCGCCGGGAGCGCGGCGATCAACGGGCCGAAGCTAAAGGGCGTGGCCCGCCACGAGGCGATGTACTGGGAGAAGCTCGAGGAAAACAGGGTCAAATGCGTCCTGTGCCCGCGGGAGTGCGAGGTGGCGGACGTGGAGCGCGGCTATTGCGGTGTTCGCGAGAACCAAGGCGGGGCGTATCAAACGCTGGTGTATGGCGCGCTGTGCTCGGCGAACGTAGACCCGATCGAGAAGAAGCCGCTGTTTCACTATCTGCCCGGCACGACGGCGTTCTCCATTGCCACGGCCGGCTGCAACATCGAGTGCAAGTTTTGCCAGAACTGGCAGATCAGCCAGTTTCGGCCCGAGCAGGTCGGCAGCGTGCTCGTGCCGCCGGAGCAGTTGGTGGCCTCCTGCAAGTCGCGCCGGTGCCCCACGATCGCCTACACGTATTCCGAGCCGGTCGTCTTCTACGAATACATGCACGACACGGCGGCCATGGCACGACAGCGCGGCATCGGCAGCGTGATGATCTCCAACGGCTACATCCAGGAGAAGCCGCTGCGCGAGCTGTGCCGGCATTTGACGGGCGTCAAGATCGACTTCAAGGCGTTCACAGAGAAGTTCTACCGTGAGTCGTGCGCGGGCGAGTTGAAGCCGGTGCTCGCCACGTTGGAGGTGCTGAAGGACATCGGCATCTGGTTCGAGCTGGTGATCCTGATCATCCCGACGCTGAATGACTCGCCGGATGAGATCAGACAGATGAGCCAGTGGGTGGTCAAGCACCTCGGGCCGGACGTGCCGATGCACTTCACGCGGTTTCACCCGACGTACCGGATGACGAACCTGCCGCAGACGCCCGTCTCGACGCTGGACCGCTGCCGCAAGATCGCCCTCGATGCCGGTGTGCACTACGTCTACGCCGGCAATGTCCCCATGCACCCCGGTGAAAACACATACTGCCATCATTGCCAGGAGGAACTGATCCGGCGTGTTGGCTTCCGCGTGGCGTCGAACGAGATCAAAGACGGCAAGTGCCCCAAGTGCGGCACGACGATCCCCGGCACATGGTCGCAGGAGCAGGCGCTCGCGTTCAAGCCGCGCGCGTCATAGCAGCCCGCTGTAAAACGGGAAACAGCGGTCCGGAAACGCCTCTCCTGACCGCGAAAACCACCGGCTTTGGCGCCGGTGCCACAGTTCTGCCAGGGGCTGCTAGGGTGAGGGCTTGCGGACAATATAGTGATGTCATACTGCACAATCTCGAATGACGCTCGGCTTCACGAGTTTCATCAGTGGGATTGAGCAGGCTCACCCGGTGAATCAGAGTCAAGGCAGCCTGGAAGGTTGGGTCGTTGCATAACGGCTCAGCAGTTCCTCGAAACGAGGATCGGAGCGAAGCGGCGCCAGCAGTCTGTCTTCTCTCAAGGTCTCGGGTGCAACGCCGGCCGCCAAGGCGGTCCTAATCCGGCCCAACGCTGTCTCGGAGTCGTTGGCCTGGGCTGCTAAGGCCGCCCGTATGTGATTCGCCTCGCCCGCCGTGGGATGTCTCTCGAGGAAAGGTTCCAGGTATCGGATCGCATCCTCCGGACGATTCAATCTGGCCATCGCAAAGGCCAGTCGGACCACAATCGCCTCCTTATCCGGATCGAGGTCGTGTGCCTCGGCCAGGTAGTCCGCGGCGACACTCCACAGGCCTTCTCGCCACGCTCGATACGCCCGGGCATAGAGCGCCTCTGCCAGTTCCGTGAATGCGACGTCGCCCACCAGGGCGGTCACCGTCGGCTGGCGAACCAGGTCAATTTGATCGAGCATCCCCATGAGTTCGGGCGTCACAACTTGGCTGGAATCGCGTTCGAGGAGCGTTCGTCGATACTCGAGTAGTTGATGGTGAAGAGCATAGTCGCCTGTGTCGAGTTGGTACGCATCTAAGAAATTGCGAAGCGCTGCAACCGGTTCGCGGTTCTCTGCCGCTTCAAGCCCCCTGATCCATAACTTGTGGCCCTGTTGAGAATCCGCGGCTCTCTCGCGGAGTCTCTGATGCATCTCGTTCCGCGCTGACAAGGTCACAATCTCGTCAAAGGGAAGACGAGCGATGCTGTACAGCTCCTTCAGGATGGATAGTGTCTCTGGACGGTAAAGGCTTCGCGGCGCGGAGAACTCGAGCAAGGCGTTATCATCGGTATGAATCGGCGCCGTTGAAGCCCATTGGCGAACGGGCTCGCCCGAGCTGATGAATCTTCCCAGGACCATGGCGACGTTGACGATGCCGATGCGATACAGGTCCTTCCTCACCGCTGGTGCGGAGAAGCGGCGGGAGACGTCATCCAGGGGTATCTCAAAGGGCCTGTGCCCGGCGATAAACAGAATATCGCCGGTCGTGGCTTTCCAGATCGACACGAAGCCCATCACGTCGCACAGCGTGTGGGCGATCATCCGGAAGTCGTTGAGCGACATCGCGTAGGCTTGCAGCCAGATGCACAGCACGCCGCGGTCGGACAGATGCTCCTTGGCCAACGAGAAGTATTCCTTCGTAAACAGGCTGGAGACGCCGGAGATCCAGGGGTTGGAGGGCTCTGAGACGATGAGATCGTATATCTCGTGCGTCAAAAGGAGGTGATTCCGAGCGTCCGCCCGAATCATATTCAAACGCTCATCCTCAGTGAGCACGCCATACGCATAGGGTGCGAAGAACGCGGCGGCCTTGATGACCTCCTCGCTGATCTCGATGCAATCCAATTGCTCGAAGGAGCCATACCGGTTGACCGCACTCAGCGTCATGCCCGATGCCAGACCGATCACACACGCTTTCTTGCCATCTTGACACAGGAGTGCCGGCAGATGCCCGCTGAGCAACTGTGTCGGCATATCCGTGTCTCCCGTGGAGGCGTCGACCTTCCCGTTAACGGCCAGGGAGTAATGAGTCGTCTCATTGCTAGTCCGAAGGACGGATACCGTCGTATCAACACCCTCACCGAAGTAAACGAACTCGCGTTTGTGTTCGGCGTCGGGCCTGTTTCCGCGGCTCTTCCCTCGGCCGAGATATGGCGCGCTGGTGAGCAGTTCGCGGTTCCACCTTCCGCTCGCAACGGCGGCAAGTGGAATGACCAGTGCCATGGCGAGCGGTGGCGCAAAGCGCCAGGCGATGTGTACACCGGCGGGGCGTGAGACGATCAGCAGCCAAGCCCCGGCCATCCCGTTCAGAAGCGCCGCGAACACAATGGAGTTTTGGACCCCGAGGACGTCGCTGCGAATCAGCAGGAAGCCGGCCAGCAAGGACCCGACGATCGTTCCAAGCGTGTTGATCACGTAGGCCCGCCCGACGGCGGCGCCCGTCTCGCCCTCCTTGGCGGCAATGATCTTTGTCACCAGGGGGAAAATCGCCCCCATCAGAAACGTCGGAACGAGCGTCACGGCAATCACAAGCATGAATTGGGTCCACAGTAGGGTCCCGTAGTTCTCGTGACATCTGGCCACAATCCACTCTGCGAGAGCCGGTGCGCGGCCGTGGACTGGCATCATCAGAATCGCCGACAAGCCCAGGGCCAGTTCCAACCACCCGAACACGAGTACCGGATTGTGCCAGCGATCCACCCGCCGAGCGGTCAGCAGGCTGCCCACACCCAGACCGAGGATGAAGCCGGCGAGGATGCAGGTGAACGCGTACGTGCTGGAGCCGATCGACATGATCAGGGCACGGGTCCATGCGATCTGGTAGACCATGGCCGAGAAACCCGAGAGGGCGAAGGCAATCATCACGGCCCAACGTACGTTGGACGCCATGGGCACAGAAGCCGCGGACCGGTCCGCCTTCGGGGATGGAACAACTGGCCGCTTCGTTCCCTCCCCCGCCTCCGCCAGCCGAGTGCCCGTGCTGCCCAGGAGGAGAATGGCCACTAGGCCAATTGCCAGATTCGTGAAGGCTGCCACATGGGTCGTGTGCGTCAACCCGAGGGCCGGAATGAGCCAGAATCCGGCGAGCATCGTCCCCAGGACAGCCCCCAGCGTGTTGATGCCGTAGAGGCGGCCCACCGATCTGCCGAAGGCATCCCCATCTCGTGTCGTGTAATGGACCAGGATCGGGAGCGTTGCCCCCATGCACGTGGCCGGTATGAGCAACACGACACTGCTGACCAGGAACCGGGCGCCCGTGAGGATCCAGGGAGTGTCGGCGACATGTGGATACATCACTTGGTAGAGCGGCTGTGCCGCGCCGAGCAGCAGCGGCACGATCAAGCCGTACAAACCCACTGCGATCTCGAGCATCCCGTACGCTCGGCCGGGCCGCTTGAGCGCGTCGGATAGGCGGCCGGCAATATGGCTGCCCAATGCCAACCCGGACATGAACGCCACGACCACGGTCGTGATCGCGTAGGTCGTGCCGCCGAGCACGAGGATCAGTTGACGCGTCCAGACCACCTCGTAGACCAAACTCGTGCAGCCCGAGAGGAAGAAGAGAAGGCAGGCCACCACCGTGGATCTCGTGCGCATCAACGATCGGTCTCCGACTTGCCGGGGAGCGGCGTCAGTGTATCAGTCCCGGCGTGGGTTCACCATCGGCGACGTGCGAGGCGGGCTACGTAGCGTCCGTTACACCTCGGGCCGCATTCGATTCTGGGTACCATGGGCGGGTTGACGCATCCAGACCACCCGTGCGGTCCCCCGGTGGGCGCATCAGGCACCCACACTGGCAGGCAAGCTGCCAGTGGCACCCGCCTAAGCTGCCACGGACCCGGTTGCGCGGCGTGTACGTCACGATCGTTGGTGGATTCCAATACGGCTAGGGGCCGCTGGCGCGAGAGTCCCTTCTCGCACCCACGTCTTCGGGAACCCATTCCTGCAGGCATCACAGGATAGGAATCCTGCAGCGAAAGGAGCCGAGAAGGGATTCTCGGCTCAGCGTCAATCGCCAATCCCCAATCCCCAACCCCAATCGTCGATCGTCAACGAAAAGACCGGGCTGCGTGCCCCAATAGAAAACCGGGACCCGCCTGGGCGACCGGTCCCGGTTTGAGCATGCCGCATTCGGCACTGAGAGTTACCGTCGTCGTCGCATCACCACCAGACCGGCAAGGACGAGCAATGCGATCGTAGCGGGCTCAGGAATCGCGCCGATGCGAAACCCGAGAGTGTTCTCTTCGTACGTTGGCGACAGGTACCACGAACACTTCCTGCCGATGGCGTATTGTATCCCTTTGAGCCAAGGGCTGTCCCATGCCCCCCCTCGCAGACAGCGAAACGTGGTCTCCGCAATCGCCTCGTTCCACTCCTCGACGTTGCCGGTCTGATCGAACGTGCCATAGGCACTAACAGATGGCTTGAACGTGTAGGCTCCTACGTCCGTCAAATCGT
This sequence comes from Phycisphaerae bacterium, assembly GCA_016935885.1. The sequence continues at coordinate 6,612 of JAFGQA010000079.1, forward strand.
ATACCGCATAGTACCAGTTCGCAGATCCCACCGAAGAAGCGCCCGGTGGTGCTTCAGGGTCGGGCCAATCCCAATCAGAGGCCTGCGTGGCATAGTACCAATACCCCGCATCAAGCCCGCCCCCCTTGTAGTACGCCGCCTTACACCACTCGTCGTTACTTGTGACGAAGACCTGGGCGCCCGGATTACGCGTGACGGTGTTGTTCGCCACCGCCTCGGGCGTGAGGGTATACGCACCAGTCTCCGTGTCCCCCGAGCCCTGGCCGTTGTGCATCCAGTTGGCAAAGCGGCACGAGTCCCAGAAGCTGACGTAATTCACCGGCTTGTTCTCACGACCCGGGATCACGCCGTACTCGTAGCTGCCGGGCGAGCCGGTTCGGATGATCCCACACGCTGCCATGCCACCTTCCATGTCCGGGTTGTACAACTCGTAGGGATCGTCAGCCGCGACGGTGTTGAGGAAGTCGGCGTATTGGGATGTGGTCACCTCGTACTTGTCGATGTAATACGAGTATGCCACGGCTCCGTCGCCGAGATCATCCGCCGCGTTTCCCGGATCGCCAACTGGGACCCAATCTATCACCACGCCCGCCTGCGCACCGCAAATACAGCCCAACACCATTCCCGTTACGATCACGGATCTTGTAACGTTTCGCATCGTCCTGTCCTCCTCAGCAAAAACGCCAGCCCCCCTGTATCTACGCTCCATTCACTCGGGCACGACAAGTGAGGCCAACGGCGGACAGGAACTTCTCTCTCAGTTCTGTAGACCCATTCGCCAGCGGAGTGGATGCCTCGTCCAACTCCGCCACACGCACCGTCGATAGTGTAGCAGATCTTCGCCCACCGTACAAGCGCGTGGGCGGCTTCGTAGCCCAGGGCAATCGCAAGGGCGACTCTGCGCCGACGCCGGGTGCAGTGGCGGCTGACAAGGCACTCTCCATAGGGGAGTGGCGTTTCCGGGACATCAAGGATGTGACCGTGCTGTTCAGAGAATGCCGCCGCCATTTTCATCTGAAATGGCGAGCGCCGCACTCATGGCGTCCTGGTGCGAGAATCCTTTCTCGCACCCACATCCGCGGGAATCCTTTGCAGCAAGCGTTGCAGGATAAGACTCCTACTGCAGGTGGGGTCGAGAAAGGACGCTCGGCCCAGCGTTGATCGCTTTGCTGCTGATTGTCTCGTCGAAACCCGTGCCGGTGGCGCCAACCGGGATCGAGTCCGGCAGCGGGCTCGGCAGGTCGCCGAAGTCCGATAGGCCGATGCCGAAGCCATCGTTCTCATTACCGACCGGCCACCGGGCGTGCGCTACCCGCGGCTGGCCCGTGCAGGTCGTGGAGATGTTAAATTCCCGCTTCCGCTAACGCCCCCGTTCACCGCGGGACGGATCGGTAGCGGTGCCGCCGAGCGCCGGCTTGCCAGCCTTATCGGCCCCGAACGGGCTCGACCGCGGTTTTTCCAAGCTCTGCTGGCCGAAGAGGATACTGCCACCGGTACAGCCGATGAGGTGCATGGCACCAAAGGCGTGGCGTCAGGATCGACGACAACGGCACTGGGTGACAAATGGGAGAGGGCGGGCTCGTGCCGCGCCGCCCCCGTGCCGCCCACCCCGATCCCAGTGCTTGTGCATGCAGTTGGAGGCTTCAGATGAATCGTCTCAGCCATCCGCGCGCGACGGTACCCTCCGCAGGCGCCCGTTCGCCCTGTCGTGGCTACCACGGCCGTGGAGTTTCAGCGTGGCTCCGTTCAGCACAGACCTGCACCGCTCTGGCCGTCACCTTGGCGTGTTGCTGGACCGCGGGCGGTTGCGGCAAGGATGCACCGCAGAAAGCCCAGGCCGCGGGTGGGCCCGATCCGGTGCAAGCTCCCTCGGTCACCAAGCGCGTGCTCCTCGTGCACAGCTATCACACCGGGTACCCGTGGGTGGACGCCATCACCCAGGGAGTCAAGCGGGCCCTGCCCGGCAGCAGTGTGGATCTCCAGGTGTTCTACATGGACACCAAGCTCAAGACGAGCGAAGAATGGAAAACGCAGGCCGGGCAGGCCGCCCAGCAGGTGGTCAGCGAATGGCAACCCGACGTGGTGATCGCCGCCGACGACAATGCTCAGCAGTACTTCGCCAAGCACTACGCTGGGCGACCGATGCCGCAGTTCGTCTTCTGTGGAGTGAACGCCGAGCCACAAGACTACGGCTACCCGGCGCCGAATGTCACCGGCGTAGTGGAGCGGCCGCACTTCAAAGCCAGCATCGACCTGTTGCGCAAGGTGTGTCCAGGCGTGAAGCGGCTGGCGCTGGTGACCGACAACTCCGAGACGTCTGCCGGTGCTCTGCACTTCATGCGTGGGCGGAATGTCGGGATCGAGATCGCCAGTTGCGAGACACCGGGGACGTTTGCCAAATGGCAGGCGGCGATTGAGCGTGCCCAAACCAGCGCGGACGCCATCGCCATCTACATGTACCACACCATCAAGCGCGAGGGACGCGAGGGCGAGGAGCTGAGCATGCCGCCCAAGGAGGTCATGGAGTGGACCATCGCGCACAGCACGCTGCCGATCGTAGGATTCTTCATCTTCACAGTGGACGACGGCGCTCTCTGCGGCCTCGTGGAATCCGGCGTCGAACACGGCTTTCGCGCTGGCCGCATCGCGCTCGACGTGCTCAAGGGGAAGACGGCGGGCAGCATCCCGATCGTAACCGCCCTGGAAGGGCAATCGATGCTGAATTTGGCAACGGCGCACCGCCTCGGTATCACGATTCCCGCCAATGTGATCCAAGGCACGGACATCGTCATAGGAGAGTAGCGCATGTCGGCGCGGCTCGAAATGGGACGGCTCCAGGCGACCATCCCCGGGCGCCACATTGCCGCCTCGGTCCTCGCGCTCGTCATCGGCACGGCCGCGACGATCGGCGTGTTCATGGCGCTGCGCGCGTACGAACACCAGCACGCCTTGGCGGAGTGCCGGCGGCTGGCGGAACTGCGTGCCGCCGCGGTCTCCGGGCGCATCGCCGACACACTGTTCGTCCTGGACGCCGTTCGTTCGGTTCGCGATTCGTCGGCCGACGTGAGCCGCACCGGATTCACCGTCGCGGCGGAACCCTTCCTGCGTCGCTTCCCGCACATTCGTGCCCTGGAGTGGATCCCGCGCGTGCGTGCCGCTGATCGCTCCCGATTCGAGATGCTGGCCCGGGAAGACGGCATCGAGCAGTTTCAGGTACAGGAGTTGGACAGCAGCGGCGACGCCGTGCGTGCGGCGGCACGTGAGGAATACTTCCCTGTCTACTACGTTGAACCGTTTCCCACAAACGAAGGCAGCGCGGGACTGGACTTGGCCTCCAGCCCCGCCGGGGGTCTCGCCACGCGCGAGGCCCGGGACACGGGCCGGGCCGTTGCAACCGCAGCGCTGACACCGACCGAAGACAGTAACGGCAACGTGTGCGTCAGAATCTTCGCGCCGGTATTCGACCAGGCCGGCCTCACATACTCTGTCGACCAACGCCGGCTGCACCTGGCAGGCTATGTCGCGGTGCTCACCAGCGTCAACGGTCTGGTCAACGATGCACTGGCGCCGCTGGATAACACGGGGCTGCAGGTGCAGGTCTGGGATGCAACATCGGCAGATGGCGGCCAATTGCTTTGCTCCGCCACCCACGCGGAGTTCGCCGAACCCCGCCGCAGGACCACTACTGATAACCTGGTTTGGGACACCAGCCTGGACGTCGGCGGCCGCCGGTGGACGATCCGCTGCCGGACCAGTCAGGCGCTGCTGAGCGAACGCCTGTCGTCGACACCCTGGCTTGCCCTGGCGGGCGGCCTGCTGCTGACGTTTATGCTGGCTGCCTGGCTCAACCTGCTGACTGGCCGCACGGCGCGGACGGAGATGCTGGTGGCACAGCGGACGATGGCGCTGCGCGTGCGGGCGCATCAGCAGGCGGCTGTGTCGGAATTGGGGCGAATGGCCCTCGGCGGCATCGAGCTGGATGACCTGCTGAGCGAGACGGTGGCGTGTGCCCGAACCGCCTTCGACGTCGAGTACTGCGCCGTGTTCGAGTTGCGCCGTGACGGCCGCGAGCTGCTCCTGCGGGCCGGCGTGGGGTGGCACGCCAACGTGGTCGGCCAAACCACGGTCGGCACCGATCCGGACACACCGTTTGGCTACACGCTGGCGGCGAGCGCGCCTGTGACCACAGACGACCTGCCGGCCGAGATGCAGGCCCGCGGCCCACGTTTCCTGCGCGACCATGGCGTCGTGAGCTGTGTGGGCGTGGCCATTCCGGGTCCAGGACAGCCCTTTGGCCTGCTGGGCGTGTACTCTTGCGCTCGGCGCACCTTCACGCGTGACGACGCGCACTGTCTGGGCGCGGTCGCCAACGTACTCGCCGCCGCCCTCGAGCGCAAGCAAACCGAGGAGAAGCTCCGGGGCTCGTTTGAGGAGCTGACGCGCCTCAATCAGGCCATGCTGGGACGCGAGCTACGCGTCTCGGAGCTGAAGAGTCAGGTCAATGAGCTCCTTGAAGAGCTTGGCCGAGACCCGGCCTTCGCGGCCCGCGACCTGCTGTCCGACGACGACGACGGTCCGCCGGGCAGCACGTCGGCCTGGTCCACAGACGCCGTCCGCGAATGCGCGTCCGGCCTTGAGGAAATGAAGAAGCTCCAGGGACTGCTGGAGAGCTTCTGCGCGACGGTGGGCATCGCGGCGGCCATCATCGACCTCAAGGGCAAGGTGCTGGTCGGAGCGCGTTGGCAGCGGATCTGCACCGATTTCCACAGAGAGCATCCCGATACCTGTCGGAAGTGCATCGAGAGCGACACCGTCATCGCCAATCAGTTGGGTGAGGGCGAGCGCTGCTCCATCTACACCTGCAAGAACGGGCTGACCGACGCGGCCGCCCCGATCATCATCCGCGGCGTGCACGTTGCCAATTTCTTCGTCGGCCAGTTCCTCCTGAAACCGCCGGACATCGAATGCTTCCGCCGACAGGCCGCTACGTACGGCTTCCCGGAAGAAGAGTATCTGCGCGCGCTGACCGACGTGCCGATCGTGGACCAGCAGAAGCTGCGCTGCATTCTCGACTTCCTGAGCGAGTTTGCGATCCTGCTGGGCTCCATGGGGGTCGACAAGGCAACACTGGGCGCCACCAACCAGATGCTGAACGAAAACCGCAGCGCGTTACTGAGCTTGATGGAGGACTCCGAGAACGCGCGCCGCACCGCGGAGCAGTTCGCCAGCGCCGCCGAAGCGGCCAACCTGGCCAAGAGCGAATTCCTCGCCAACATGAGCCACGAAATCCGCACGCCGATGACCGCGATCCTCGGCTACATCAGCCTGGTCGCCGAGGGTTGCCCGCAGCAATGCGAGTTCGGTCAAAAAGAACACGGCAAGCAGCTAGCCATCGTGACGCGTAACGCCGACCACTTGCTGCAGATCGTGAACGATATTCTGGACCTCTCGAAGATTGAGGCCGGCCAGCTCACGGTCGAGCACATCCCCTGCTCGCCATGCCAGCTCGTCGCCGAGGTTTTCTCCCTCGTACACGTCGGCGCGGAAAGCAAGGGCCTCTCGTTCACGCACGCGTACGTCGGCGCCATTCCCGAGACGATCCAGACCGACCCGACGCGCCTGCGCCAGATCCTGATCAACGTGATTGGCAACGCGTTCAAGTTCACCGAGGTCGGCGAAGTGCGGCTCGTGGTGACACTCGTGGACGCACCGGATCATCCCCGCCTGCAGTTCGACGTGGCGGACACGGGAATCGGCATGTCGACGGAACAGGCCGCCAATCTCTTCCAGCCGTTCACGCAAGCTGACCCGTCCACGACGCGCAGGTATGGCGGCACGGGATTGGGTCTCGCCATCAGCAAGCGACTGGCGACGATGCTGGGCGGGGACATCGCCATCATCGAAACGAAACCGGGCGTCGGCACGTGCGTCCGCATCACGATCGGTACTGGGCCGCTGGTCGGCGTGCCGATGGTTGAAGACCCCATGGCCTGGACCGTGCTGGTCCAGGAGAAACCGACGCCTTCGTCGACGGGGGTCGCACCTCAGGACCTAGACTGCCACATTCTCCTGGCTGAGGACGGCCCGGATAACCAGCGGCTCATTGCGCACACGCTGAAGAAGGCCGGTGCGGAGGTTACCGTCGTCGAAAACGGCCAGCTCGCGGTCGAGGCAGCGTTCGCCGCTTTGAACCGAGAACGCAAGGGCGACGCCGATTGCTCATTCGACGTGATCCTCATGGACATGCAGATGCCAGTGATGGATGGTTACGCGGCTAGCACGGCCCTCCGTGAACAGGGCTACGCCGGCCCGATCATTGCTCTGACCGCTCACGCAATGGCATTCGACAAGGACAAGTGCCTTGCCGCCGGGTGCGACGACTACGCGAGCAAGCCGATCGACCGCAAGCACTTGCTCGAGACCATTGGGCGGCATGTGCGCAAGGGTCGGCGCGACGAGCCACGATGCGTAATCCCGCCGGAATAGTGCTTCGTGTTGCTGTCACGAATCAAGGATGCGACGCTTGCCGGTGCCCGCTCCGGACCACGCAGACCTTCTATCGTAAAGCTTTCGCATTCTGGTCGGCTTCGCCCAAAGCTTCGGCGAAGGGCTCACTCAAGGGCCCGCCGCTTGCCGGCAGGGTGGCGGTTCGTTTGGGAGGTGGCGAAACGTCACCAAGGCAGTCAAGCGGAGGCAGATGGCATGAAGCGACAGACAGAGAGGGTGCTGCGTACGCATGGCCTTCTGACCATCCCCACCGGAATTCGCACAATCGCACATGTTCGGGTTGACAACGTGGCCCGATCGCCAGACGCTCCCGCGGGCTTGTGACGTGTCCAGACGCAGGAGGGATGGCGGTGCTGGCGAATCTCGATATCTACATCGGCCCAGCCGCGGGCGTGGCCACCTCCATGCTCTGGACGGGCACTTCGCTGCTGTTCACCGCGGCGGCCAAGCGCGTCGGGGCGACGACCGTCAACATCTTCCGGATCACGCTGGCTGTCGTTCTGTTGGGAATCACCCATCGACTCATGGCCGGCGCATGGATCCCCAACCTCGTTGGCGGGCAAGTGCTGTTACTGGCTCTGTCGGGAGTTGTGGGATTGAGCATTGGTGATCAGGCGTTGTTCACCTCGTTCGTCCATCTGGGGCCACGGCTGGCCATGCTGATTATGGCAACCTCGCCGATCTTCGCCGCACTTTTCGCCTGGCTGACCCTGGGCGAGACCCTGCACGGGATCGCCTGGTTGGGCGTGGGCTTGACCGTTGGCGGAGTGGCCTGGGTGGTGCTCGAACGCACCGAAGACAAGGTCGTCGCAGACCATTTGCGGCGCGTACAGGGCGTCATCCTGGCTTTGATCGGCTCGGCGTGTCAGGGCGGTGGGTTGCTATTGAGCAAGCAGGGCATGGGCCACGGTTGGCTGCCGGCCGCACAGCACCTCGACGCACAGGCGGCCACACTCGTCAGAATGTCTTTCGCCTGGATCGGAATGATACCCATCGTCGTGCTGCACGGACTTCGGCAGCGCAAGCGACGGGCATCGGGCATCCCTCCGCGAGCCATCGGCTCATTGCGGGCGGGGCTGGTGTTCACCAGCTTCGGGGCGGTGGTCGGACCGTATCTGGGCGTGTGGATGTCCCTGGTGGCCGCAGACCGTGCCCCGGTCGGCGTCGCCCAGACCCTATGCTCGCTGACTCCGGTGTTCCTGTTGCCGTTCGCGGTCGTCATACACAAGGAGCGCATCAGCCCCAGGGCGGTCGTTGGCGCGGTGATCGCCGTCGCCGGCACTGCCCTGCTGTTCTTCAAGCCGTGGTGACCAAGCGTGTCAGTACCCAGCGGCCTGGCCGTCTTTGCCCGACTCTGACGCGCCGACGTACGCGTCGTTCGCTCCCAAAAGCACGCACTGGCGCAAGAACAACCACCAACCCTATCGTCAAACCAAACACGATCCACGTAGTGGACATAGCCGGTCTCCCGATCA
>JAFGQA010000080.1 GCA_016935885.1 Phycisphaerae bacterium
GCCTGCATCGCGTGCTCGGGATTGCCCGTCAGGGCCGCTTCGACCGCCAGTTGCTGGACCGTGACGTTGCTCTGATTGAGGGCCGCACACTGGATCGGCAGATCGCCGATCCGCACTGGATGGAGGCCCCGCGAATCGACAAACACCGGCACCTCGACGCAGCAGCCCTGCGGCAGATTGGTGATGTACCCATCGTTGCGGACGTTGCCGTTGAGCCGGAAGACGTTGTCCGTCTCGGCGGCTTCGAGGATGTACGAGCAGTATTCCACGCTGCGACGCTCGATCTTCCGGGATTCCGTCGCGAGATAATCCACGCTCCTGTACTTCTCCGCCAGCATGTTGCAGTAGTTGAAGTAGGCCCCCGAGGCGCCGCCGAACGCGGGCTGATCGCAGTACAGGTCCAGCGCCCGCCGGCTGCTGCGGAACCACGGCACGTACTCCGACAGATGGCCCGTGCTCTCGGTCATGAAGTACCCGAAGTGACGCATCACCTCGCAGCGGACTTTCTCATTCACATAGTACTCGGGCTTGTTGCATCGCTCTCGAAGAAGCGGGTACAAGTCGCGGCCGTCGCGCTTGTCCCGCAGCGAGAGGAACCAGGCCATGTGATTGATGCCGGCGCAGACGTAGTCCACCTGCTCCTTGGGCACGTCCACGTAGCGGCTGATCAAATCGAGCGTCGTCTGCACGCCGTGACAGAGGCCGATGAACTGCACGTTCGCCACCCGCCCGAGGGCCGAGCAGTTGGCGCCCATCGGGTTGGCGTAGTTCAGCAGGATCGCGCCGGGACACAGCTCGTTCATATCCCGCGACATCTCCGCCAACGCCGGGATCGTCCGCAGGGCCCGGAAGACGCCGCCGGGACCGATGGAATCGGCGATGCACTGATCGACCCCATACCGCAGCGGGATCTCGTAGTCCATGCGGAAGGCCTCGACGCCGCCGACCTGGATCATGTTGATAACGTACTTGGCGCCGTCCAGCGCTTGGCGTCGGTCGAGCGTCGCCGTGACTTTCGCCGGCAGCTTGTTCGTCTTGACGACCTCCCTGACGAAGGCCTCCATCTTGTCGAGCTTGGGCTTCGTCCGGTTCATCAGGCAGATCTCGACGTCCTGCAGGGCCTCGGTGGCCAGGATGTCCATCGTCAGCGTCTTGCAGAAAATCAGGCTCCCCGCTCCGATCATGGCAATCTTCGGCTTCGGCATGACGTTCTCCATTGATTAGGGATGATTGATGATGGATGATTGGGCCGCGTCCCGAGCCGCGACGTAGCCCGCCGTCAATGATCCATCATCATTCATCAATTACTTGAGCTGGTTCTCGAAAAGGTACAGGCCGCTCTTGCCGGGGGCGACCACGTCGATGTCGCCGTCCGCGTCGATGTCCGCGGCCATCGTGTTGATCCCGAACCCGACGCGGCCGCCCTCGTGCATCACGTGACGGGTCCACTTCCGAGTCAAGGTGTCGAAATGGTAAGAATAGACACAGACCGGATCGTTGCCGCCGGGATCGTTGCCGTTGTGGGCGTAGTAGCGCTTGCCCGTGACCAACTCGTCCCGGCCATCGTTGTCGAGATCGGCCGTCAGCATGAAGTGCGGCTGCGACCACGAGTCGTCGATCAGGTGCTTCTCCCACGTGCGCCGGCTGTCCACCTGCCTCTGCTCCAGCCAGTACAGGCCGTAGTTGTGGCCCAAGCCCCAGATGATGTCCGAATCGCCGTCGCCGTCCACGTCGTGCACGAGGATCGGGACGCCTGCATACCCCAACTCGAACTCCGGCCGCCACTGCCAGCCGTCGGCAGTCTGCTCGAGCCAACCCTTCGGTGTCACCACGTCGCAGCGGCCGTCGCGGTTCACGTCGCCGGCGCCGTTGCCGTGCCCGGCCGCTTCCTTGGTCAACGGGTGCTTCTGCCATCGCACGCCCTGCGGGGCGGAGGGGTCGCGCCGATACTCATACCAGGCGGCGTCGGTCATGATGTTGGGCAGGATGTCGAGCTGCCCGTCGCCGTTGATGTCGTAGGCCATCGCGGTTTCCATATTGCCCGGCGTATCGATCTCGAACACCTGCCAAAGCCCGCCGGACTTACCCGGATTACGGACCCAGTACACCATCTTATTGTGCCAGGCCGCCCCGGCGGTATCCATCCAGCCATCGCCGTCCACGTCCATCGGCAGGTTCGCAAAATCGTAGTAGTAGTTCCCTTCCTCCTTGATCTCGCGGACGAAATGCCGCTTCCAGTCCGGAGCCTCGTACCAGAACCCGCCGCACAGGATGTCGAGCCTGCCGTCGCGGTTCACGTCGAGCACGCCCGCCGCTTCGAAGCGGGAATCGGCATTGATCGTGTGCAGCCGCCAGCCCTCGCCCAGCTTCGCCTCGGCGACCTTCATCTCCCGCACGCGGACGATCGCGCCCCAGGGCATGTTGTTCTGCGTCACCTTGAGCATCAGCGTGTTGGCGCCCGGGTTGAGCGTGACGGTGACGCGGTCCGGCTCGGCGGCAATCGCCCGGGCGACGTTGTTCGCGTGGACGACCTTGCCATTGAGCCATGCCTTGACGCCGTCGTCGCTGAAGATCTCCAGTGTCATGGGCTTCAACTCGGGCGACTCGATGCGTGTGCGGAGATAGGCCGCCTTCTGCTCACCGCCGTCGAGTTCCTTGAGCAGGTCGAGGTACGCCGGATGTTGTCCGCTCCTGGAAACGGGCATCTTCCGCCATGGGATCTGGGTCTTCGGCTTCTCCGGATCGAAGGCGATATCGAACAACTGCGAGTAGTTCTTGCCGTCCTGGTCGTACGGCCCGGCGACTTCCCACTCCGTCAGATAACTCTGCATCGCCCCCATCTCGTCGAGGATCTTCTGCGCCTGCTCCTTGGTAGTCCTCTTGACATCCGCCGCCGCCACACGTTCCAAGATAGGCTTGATCGGTCCTTCATTCGTGGCATAGATATCCTTGGCAATTGCGACCGTCGCCAGGGCTGCTTCCTCCTTGACTTGGTCATCCGTCACACAAGATGCCGCCAATTGCATGGATTCGACCGTCTTTATCGCCACCAAGCCTGAGAACACTCTCTTCTTCTCCACCGGACCCGATGCTAGGTCCAGGGCGATCCGGTAGCATTGTACTTTCTCCTGAGGCTTCATCGCTTCTGCCTTGCGCACGAGATCGATGCACCCTCGCAAGGCGAGCACTCTGTCGGTCGGATCGCATCCTCCGCGTGCCATGCGCAACAAGTCCGGCAGCGCCTCATCACTCGGCCAACCGCTTAGAGCGGTGATCGCCGCTCGTCGAATAGTCTCCCGATCGTCTTCCAATGCTTCGCGAAGAACAATCAGACCCGAACCATCACCCAGTTCGCCCAACGTTACCAGAAGTACATCCTGGGCTTCCGGATCGGCCACCGCATTCCGTTTCACCACCAATCCTTGGGATGCCTGTTTCTCGACGTTGCAGCGGTGGGCCACCGCAACGAGCATCTTGCCGGCCTGAATGCGGTCCCGAGCGTCGGCACCGGTCAGCAGGTCTACGAGGGCAGGGATATCCCCAGCCCCTGCAAGTGCTTGGAGACCACCGATGGATGCGGCTCGAACCTGGCGGTTCTCGCTCTCCGCCGCCTTCAGCAGGGCTGGGACGGATTCGGCAGCATCACGAGATGCCAGGGCCCGAATGATCTCTATCTGCTCTCTCGCGTCTGCCTCATTCAACCGGGAGAGCAGGACTTCATTGACGCTCCCCCCCGGCAGGACGGCCAAACTCGCCCGCGCCGCGACTTGTTCGTAGGGCTCGATTCCCTGTGCTGCCCTCCGGAGCAACGTCGGGACCGCCGTCGCATCGCCGAGTGTCCCCAGCGCCTCCAGCGCAGCAACGCGCACCCGGACATCTTTACTGCTGCACGCGTTGGTCATGGCCGGCAGCACAGCACGCCCGCTGCGTTTGGCCATTGCATAGATTAGCATCTCTTGAACGCGAAACGACAAGTCGGGTAAGGGTTCCGCAAGCATCCGGCCCGCCTCCGAGCCGGCGAGGTCTCCGGCCGCCTGTCCCGCCGCAATCTGCAACTGCCTGTCGTCACCCCTAAGCGCCACGATAATACGAATAACCGCATCTGCAGGCGCTGCGGCTGCGAATCCTGTCAGGGCAGCGCCGCGAACATAATTGGGCAAACCCGAGTCGAGAACTCTCGCATACATGGGCGCGGCTTTCTGTGTGTCGCCGTGGGCACGGAGCAGACGATCAGCGCACTCAAGATACGCATCGGCAATGACCGCGCGGTCTGCGCCGCCGGCCGCAAGGGCCTGCTCCAACGCCTTGGCCGCAGCAGGAGTACCGATTCGGCCCAAGGCTCTCGCAGCCTCACCTACGACGCCCGTGGGCGCGGTGCGAAGCAGTTGGGCCAGCGGCTCCGTGGCAGC
>JAFGQA010000081.1 GCA_016935885.1 Phycisphaerae bacterium
AGGATGTTGCCGTTTGTGCAACGAGCGCCGCGCTGCGCCATCGTGAGACGCAGCTGGAATTGGCAGAATGGGAAGAGGTTGAGCCTGGCCAATGGAGGCGCCGAATCAAGCAATGGGCGACACCAGCCGACAGGCAGACGCACCGATGACGCCGGACGCACACGGGGCTACCTCTTCCAGGCCCGCCGATTGTACGCTTCGGATCCGCCACGGGGGACCGTCAAGGTCGTCCACGCGTCCTTCGCCAAGAAGCGGGCAAGCTGAACGACCTGGCCAAGATGGTAGCCATGGTGATCCATCTCCCGGTGGATGGCCTCAATCACCGTATGGGGATGTCCGCGAATCATGGTTCGCTTCATCAAATCACCTGGCCCCAGCGCTGCCAGCGCCGCAAACAAACACTCCCAACCATGTTCCCAGCGAACCATAAGTTCATCGCGCGAGGAAATGTCGTCGATAAACTCGCTGTCCCGGTCTCGCCAAGGCTTCTCCCCATCGGAAGTCAGAAGGTCGGTCCACCGAGAGATCATGTTGCCAGCCATGTGCTTCATGATTACGGCTATCTCGTTCGCATTCTCATCCAACGGCTGGTGAAGCTGATTATCGGCAAGCTGACCAATCGCCGCATCGGCCATTTTCTTCTGGGCATGAAACACAGCTATTGCACTTTGCAGGAAGTGTTCACACTCTGACGATTTGTTGTCCATAGCAAACCAACATGCTCGGTGACTCGATGGTTGTCAACATGGGCGGATAGTGGGTCAACAATTGTGAGAATAGGTGGACCGGTATCGCGGCGGTTGCCGGAGGTGCGAGAGTGAACCTGTATGACAATGTTGACGTGTGGGCCGGCATGGTACGGCGGCCAGTGCGGGAAGCCCAGGAAGAGCTTCCTGAATGGGTGGAGGCGCAATCCGGCCGTTGGGTGAGGAGGATGGAGGAGTGGGATGCCGACAGTGGCGATGAACGGTCCAACGAGGTGAGCCCGTGAATGAAGAGCAAGCCCGCGAGATTCCCGTCCGCATCCTCGATGAATTCGCGGAGTTGCCGGCAGACGAGGGATGACGGGGACGTCCCGAGGAAGGACATGAGAGTCAGCGAGGGGAGAAGGTTGGGGCTGCGCATAAACATGAAGATAGCCCCTCTCAGCGAACCGACAAGGAGACATTCGCGGGATCGGTTGGGGAGAACGAGGGATTCCGGGCGGAATCCACCAACCGCGCTTGCAGCCGATACGTTGGATTCAGCACAATGGCGGTCACGGAGTCGGTACAGTGGGAATCTCATAACGGGGAGCCAGGGCAATCGCCGGCCGTATGCCCAGGTTGAATCCCACGCCGTTTCTTGCGACAATAGAGGAAACTAGGCGAGCACCGCCATCGAGGACCCACTGGCATCCGCCACCGGGTGCGGGAGGGAAATCATGAAGTCCCATCATCCGCGGTTCGGTTCGGTCTGTCTCGCTTCTGTCCTGATTCTTGGCCTTGCCCCGGCATGCCTCACGCGATCAGCAGATACCTCCAGGAACGAGACGCCGTCTCTGTCGACGGAGCCCTATCGGCCCTCACCCGCAATGCTCTGCGCCGGCCGCGACGCCATCCAGCGCAAGTATGCCAGACTACGCGCCGAAGGCCCCAAGCGCTTCGACCAGCCCCAAGAGGCCTTGGACTTCTACTTGCAGCAGCGGCTCGCCCCCGGCCAATCCAGACTCCCCCTCGACCACCTCCGCGCCGAACTGAACAAGATCCGCGCCCGCGAAGCCCTGCAGGCCGGCCCACGCGATGGCCGTTCGCTCCCTGGCGGCGTCCAAGGGTGGAATGCCATCGGCCCCGGCAACATCGGTGGGCGCACCCGCGCCATCGTCTTCGATCCCCAAGACCCCGACATCATGTACGCCGCCGGTGTGGCCGGAGGAATCTGGAAGTCCACCGACGCCGGCGCCAACTGGACCGTGACGGACGACTTGATGCTCAACTTGGCCGTCTCGACCATTGCCATCGACCCATCGAACTCCAACATCCTGTATGCGGGCACCGGGGAAGGCTTCCTGGGAGGGCGCCCGGGAGTACAGGGCTTGGGAATCTTCAAGTCTACCGATGCCGGCGCGACATGGACGCAGTTGGCGGGGACGGTGACCGGAGTACCGGAAGGCGCATTCTATTACGTCAACAAACTCGTCATCAGTCCCAACGATCCGACCCGGATTTATGCCGCCACGCGGTTCGGCGTGTGGCGCAGTCTCGATTCGGGCCAGACCTGGTCCGCGGTTCTGAGGAACCCGCATTATCAGGGGGGTGTTCCTGCAACAAACGGATGTATGGTGGGCTGCACCGATCTGGCAGTCCGTACGGATCGGAATCCGGATGTGCTGTTTGCCGCCTTCGGGAGCTTTGAGTCAGACGGGCTGTACCGGAGCGACGACGGGGGCGACAGCTGGGTAGCGTACACCACGGGGTCGTATCAGGGCCGCATGACGATCGCCATCGCACCGAGCGACAACGACGTGATCTACCTGGCCATGGCGGACAACGGCGGCCTCTACGGCTTTGGGCGTCTGGTAAGTGTCTTTCGAGCTGATGACGGCGTCAACTTCTCTTCGGTCCTCGATTTCGACCACCCCTTCAGCCTGTGGCTGTTCAGCTACGTGTCAATCGCTACTGGGTGCTTTAAGCACCCCGTGGTCTACTCGCAGGGTTGGTATGACAACATCATTGCGGTCGACCCAGTCGATCCAGACATCGTCTGGGTCGGTGGAATCAACGTGCATCGATCCGACGACGGCGGTCAGACATTCGGGCTGGCCGGCTACTGGTTTTACTATTTGATGGATCCTCCCCCGCCAACCTACATACACCCTGACCAGCACGCCATCGTCTTTCACCCGGACTACGACGGCACCTCCAACCAAGTCATGTACGTGGGCAACGATGGCGGCATCTTCCGCACCACCAATGCCCGTGCCGCTACGAGTCAGGAGGAGTGTCCGATTGGTCCAGACCCCGGACCGCCCCCCGACGTCGTCTGGGAGAGCATGAACAACAGCTATGGCGTAACGCAGTTTTATCACGGCGACAGCGCCAGGGACGTAGACATGTTCGTCGGCGGCGCCCAGGACAACGGCACGAGCCGCGCGCTCGCAACCGGCGCCCCCGATGGCTGGAAGATGATCTATGGCGGCGACGGAGGCTATGTCGCGATCGATCCGACCAATGGCCAACGGTTATTCATAGAAACGAACGGTTTCCCGAAGATCTACGTGTCGAACGACGGCGGCGAGACGTCAGAGGAGGCCACGGCCGGAATCACCGACACCGACGGCGTGTTTATCACTCCTCTCGCCATGGATCAGTCAAACCCCGATATCCTCTGGACCGGCGGAACTCGCCCCTGGCGCACCACCAACGGCGCCACATCATGGGAGGTCGCCGGACCCAACTTCGCCGGCCCTGACCAGATCACGGCGATCGCGATTGCTCCATCTGATAGCAACGTGGTCTATCTCGGTTTCACTAACGGCTACATTGCCCGAACAACCAACGCCCTCGACCCGTCACCCACGTGGACGATCTTCGTCAACGGCCTATGGGGCGCGTGGGTCAGCAGCGTGGCGGTAGATCCCGACGAGCCGGACACCGCCTACTGCACGTACTCGAACTACGGCGTCCCCCACGTCCTCCGCTCGGTCGACGGCGGCTCAAACTGGATCTCGATTGACGGCATCGAGGTCACCGGCGTACCCGATATTCCTGCCCACTGGATCGCCGTCCGCCCCTGCGATTCCCAGCAACTCTATGTCGGCACCGAACTCGGCGTCTTCGCCTCTGACAACGGAGGATCAACCTGGCAGCCCGCCAACAACGGCTTGGCCCACACGGTCGTAGAGACCCTCGACCTCAAAGACGACAACACACTAGTCGCCTTCACCCATGGCCGCGGCGCATACATCACCAGCCTTCTTCCTTGTGGATGCGCGCCGGGTGACGTCAACGGCGACGACGTATTCGACATCGCGGATATCGGCCCGTTCGTCGGCGTCTTGCTCGATCCGACCGGCGCAACGCCGCGTGAGTTCTGCGCCGCCAACATCAACGCCGACTCTGACGTGGACGGCCTGGATCTCCAAGCCTTCGTGGATGCTCTACTGCCGTAGATCTCTCTCCAAGAGGCACGCCAACCTGCGACGTAGCGATGACTCATGAGATTCAGGGCAAACACAGTGTGCATGTTCTATGCAGTTGTAGGGTGGTGTAGTCATCTGGACCCTCGTGGAGGATGCTGTTGTGGGGGTGCTGCCCGTCTGGGCAGTGCGAGGGGGAGTAAGCAGGAGGAGTGAAGCACTGGTCGTTAACGACGCTGCCGGACAAGCTGTCCGAGATCGAGGCAAAGACCGTGCGGCGTACTTGGTACGTCACGTTTCAGATGGCCGAGGTGGCGGTTCCAAGGGATTTGTTTCGAGCGATTCTCGGCAGAACTTGGAGCCTTGCTGATGCGGTGCCGTGGCCATCCGGATGAGCGACAGAATGGCTGCAACGAGGATTCCCAAACGGCGTCGGCGGGAGTTGAGGTGCGCTCACAAGAAGCCTGAACAGTCGATTGCCTGCCAGCGGAGCAGCGAGATGAGCCGCCGAGAGGCCAGGATGACGCCCCAATAGCCGGATCGCTTACGAGAGCGATGGAATCGAGGAGGCCGAACCGCTATCATGAAGTCTTGTTTGTTCGGCTTAGGCGATTGGGGAAGCATCGGCCTACCCCTATCCCGCCGCCAGGAAGCATGAGGGGAGCACCAACATCAAGATTCTGCAGCGATATCCGAGTCGGCGGTCCGCCACCTTCCGTGGATGTCTCGCGAGCCTTTCCTGGCTGCCGCTCCTGCCGGCTGTAGTACAAGCGCAGGGTGTGGTGCGGGATGAAACCCTGCTGCGTGCGGAGGCCGTCTATCAGGGAGCGGAGGCCTCAGACGCGTTCAGCGCCATTCACTACCTCGGCAACGGACGAATCATAGCCGGGAAACGCTCGTCGCAGGCGGCCAATCGCTTTCTGCTCAGCGACGACTATGGGGCAACATGGGAGGTTGTCGGCTGTCCGAACTCGACTGGCGCTCATACCTATTTCTTCGGGCAAAACGGCGCGACTGTTCTTTCGGGCACGGGCGACACGGGCAGCGCCTGTTTGATGAAAAGCACTGACACTGGCTCCACGTGGACGGTTGCGCTGTCCGCCGCTCAGATCAACAGCCTTGTTGGAAGCGCGAACGCAAGATCTGTGTTCAGCCCTGTCTATCTGGGGGAGAATCGCTGGATGGTGAACATCAAGAGCTTTGACACCGTCAACAAAGTCATTATGTCCTCTGACAACGGCGCGACATGGTACGTGCCAAGCGCTCAGCCCGGACAAGGTGCGTCGGCGTGGGCGCGTCAGATGATCCTGACCAGCGACAACGTATTGCTGTGGCCGTCGTGCCTCACCGACAAGATGTACGTGTCGGCGAATCAGGGCGCCAGTTGGGTTTCCGTCACCGTTTCTGGAGCATCACTCTTCCAACCCCTGTGCGATGCCGGGAATGGGGTCTATCTGTGCGGGGATGTCCGTACGACGCCCTACACGCCCATCAGCCTTTACCGGAGCCCCGATGAGGGCCTGTCGTGGGCGGAGGTCACGGCCGTCAATCTGCAGCGCCCCACCCTGACTTACTGGCGCGATGTGATCAATGTTGGAAACAGCCTGCTTGCGTCTGCCTGCTGTGTCGAAGGGACCAGCGATGAACGGCACATGCAGTTGTTTCTGTCCGTAGACGACGGGACGACATGGCTTTCCCTTGGGAATCCTTACGTCGGTCCGTACGGCGGCATGCAGGCCATATACCAGATGTGCGCTACGGAATCGAACGTCGTCTTTGCTGCGTGTCAACCCGACAGCACGATCTTGAGGTGGCCAATGCCGGTCTGTTTGCTCTCCGGCGACGTGGACGGCAGTTCTACGGTGGACGGCGCCGACATCCCCGGCTTCGTCCGCGTCAAGCTCGGCAACCCAAAACCGGGCGACAACGAAACTTGTGCGGACTATGGCACAGGCACATGGGAGGGTGATGTGGCTGCATTCATCACCGACCTACTACTACAGCGATGCTAATCCGAGCACAGACTGGACGCCGGCCCCTCAACTTGGCGAGGGTCCCAACACGACCGCGCAGACTCAGCGTGCGATGACGGGCTACTTTCCGCTGTAAGGCTAAATGCCCAACAGCAGGTTCACGAACGGCTGGATGTCGTCCATGTCAATCTGCCCGTCGCCGTTGACGTTCGCCTTCTCAATGTCACACCCGGTATACTGCCCGGGGTCAATCAGGGCGATGACAAACAACTGGATATCGAGGCCGTCCACGTATCCGTCGCAGTTCGTGTCGCCCACCGGATAACCTGTGCAGTCCTCGTCGTACACGTGGACACCGGGGGTCGTGTTATCCAGCAGGAGTTGCTCCGGGTTCGCACCGTTGAGGCTACCCGGCCCTCCAAAGTACCATTCGGCCGCCGTGAAGTTTTGCTGTCTGCCCAGGTTGTAGGCGGAATAGCGGTAAGAATACCCCTCGGTGTACTCCCAGGACTGACCGGTGCCGTTCACTCCGAACTCGCCGTAGATATCCAGCAGATTCGACGCGTCAGCGGTGTCCGTGATGATATAGCGATCGTTGCCGTCTCCAAAGGGTACATCGGTATTCAGGTCGGCCGAGAATCCATACACGGCCTGGAATGCGCCGGTGCACGCTCCGGACTGATTCGAGTTCACCACATAGGACTGGCCGGCGGTAATCGTGACGTCGGTCAAATCGACGTCCACGACGACGTCGCTGCTGTCGTCAGTCTGTACGATGACGCCACCTTCGAGGAAGGCGAAATCGCTAAGGCCCGTATTGGTGATCTCGATCCACTTGGGGCACCCACCGCTTAAAGTTGCGTCAACGACCTCGGTGATGATCAGACAAGCTGACTCGTAGTCGGCGCAGGGGTCTGGGTCGCAATCCGTGCCGTCGCCTTGGTACTCACCTGTCGCGGTGAGGCAATCCTCTTCGGTCTCGATGGAGCAGACTTCGCCAACGCAGCAGGCGCCGTAGACGAAGCACGGAGCAGCCGCGGACAGATTCATCTCGACGTAATCCCCGGGATAACCGCTGCCTTGGGAGAGGCCGACGATCGGGTTGTTGGAGTCGACGCGTAGCCAGGTGATATGGATCTCGCCGTCGAAGAACATCTCGACCTGGAAGGTGTTGCTGTTGGACGAGCTGTACTCGGGCACATCCTCATACGTGACCACCGCGCGGTCGACGTATTGCTTCCAACTGACCGTTCCATTGTACACCGTGAAGTCGTCGAACGCCGGAGAGACGCGCGGCCTATCGAAGTGATCGGCCACGTCCGGGTTCCAGTTGCTGTCTCCGCCGTTAAACGTGATGTTGCCGTTGTCGTTGACGTATAGGGTGCCGTAGTCGACCCCATAGAGCCAGACGCGCTTGCCGCCGGAAAGCGGTGCGGTGTCCGTACCGTCCTCATCGATGTCCAGCACGGTTCCGCCGGTCGGATCGCTCGGCAGCTTCGTGGTGGCATAGCCGCACATCTCGTAGAAGCTGCCGGAGCCGTTCGGGATAAACTCGATGGTGAAGTTCTCCAAATCGAAGGAATCGGTGCCGCCGATGAACTCCTCAGTGAAATAATCGGGCTGATCGAGTGTCGTAAAGCTGAAAGGCGCCGAGAAGTTACTGGCGCCACATCCGTTGATGGCCTTAACGTGCCAGAAGTACTCCGTCAGCGATTCCAGGTAGATCGCCACCGCGTGGCTCGTATCGGACGTGGTCGCGGTATAGACGATGTTCGTGAAGCTGGAGTCGGTCGCCACCTCCACATCGTAATCGATGGCGCCGGCCGACACCTGCCAGATGAGCGTCGGCTGACGCGAAACGCCGGTCTCGGCGTTCGGCGGGCTGGTCAGCGTCGGCGCAGTGGGGATGCTGTCCGAGATGCTCAGGCCTACGCTCGTCGCCCGCTGCTTCGATGCCGACGTGCCGGTGATCAGGACGTTGTACTGGCCGGTCGCGGCCCCGCTGAGATTGCCGATCGTCATCACCGACGTAAACGGCGGCACCTGGCCGTTCACATCGAAGTCGACCGTCGCGCCCGCCGGTGTCCCCGTGGCGTCCAACGTGACCGTCTCGGAGAAATCCCCCTGCAATCCGACCTCGATCGTATACGTGGCCTCATTGTCCGGCGGGCAGCACAGATCCCGCGACTCCGGATCCACCGAAAGCGTGAAACCGTCCGCCTGTGGCAGACGCAAGGCCGGGTCGCCCATCACGTTGTACAGCTCGAAGAAGTTTCGCTTGATATCTTCGGAGCCGGTGTAATCCTCCAGAAAGTGGTACAATCCGGCTTGCCAAGCCGGAGCGACCTCCCAGATGTCGTCCTCGAAGAATGCGCGGAAGAAGGACTTCTCGAGTACCGTGGACGGCTCCCAGGCTTCCTGACTGCCCCAGTAGATGTAATCCGATGGGAAGATGACCGCCGCGGCACCCTTGTCGGCCTCGCGGAGCCACGTTTCGCTGAAACACTCTGGAAGAGAGTAGTTGCCGACGTTGCAGCTGAAACTCCAGGCGACGCCGTACAACCCGTCGTTGGTCAAGTCCTCCACGTCACTCTGGTCAAACGAAGGATCCCACCATCCGCTCGAGCTGCTGTGACCGTAGTAGCCGACCCACAGGCAGCCGTCATTCACCGCGTCGGCGACGTCCTGCGTATCCGCGCCGTCGCGGGAGTAGAGCTTGATGCCTTCGTAGTCGTTCGGCGTGAAGTAATTGTCGATGACCCAATCGTGCGTGGGTTCTGCCATGTTGTACGTACTCGGGTTCGCCAGGAAGGCCCCCCGCTTGACATAATCCGGATCGGGGAAGTTCCCGGCCTCGACGAACAGGCTCTTGCTCACGACGGTCTGCAACATGGGCACCGAGGTGACCGAGAATCGCCCGATGGGGATGTCGGGATACCAATCGTCGCCCGCATCCATACAGGCGTAAGGCAGGTCGGTCGCGACGTGCTTGCTGCCGCCGCCAGTCCAGTGCGGGATCGTCGTCGATGTCGAGGTTGAACCGCCGGTGTCCCCGACCAGCAGGATGTAATCGGGCGCATCCGCCGTGCCCCATAGAGTCTGGATGTAGCTCTTGATCGTCGTGTTGCTCGTCCCTGAGGGCACGGAGTACGTCGAGACGTTGAAGCCCTGCGCCTCCTTGGCAGCGATGAACTGGTTCAACGGCGCGCTACCTACATAATTCACCGCCGCGACGATCAGATAGTTGTCCGGTGGTGGGTCGGGCAATCGCATGCTCGGGTCGCCAAGGAAGGCAAAGCACTCGGCATAGTCGCGGCTGACGGGTGCCTCCGGGCCGTTCAGCGCCACGAAGCGTGCCATCGCGGCTTTGCACGCCGGGCCCAATTCTCGGATTCCATCGGTGTAGATGGAATCCATGACAAACGTGTAGACATCCGCCCAGTCTGACCATTCATAGATAATGCCCACCGACGGACCATAGCATGCCGCCGCGCCTTTGCCTGGAACCCGGAGCCACCATTCGAGGTAGCCTGGTTCGTAATCGTCGAGCAGCCAGAACTGAGAAACCGTGCAACTGAAACTCATGACAAAGGGGTGCATCTCCCCGTTGGTCAGGTCGTCCACGTCGTTGTAGGTGAAGAGCGGGGCGCTCCACTGACCATACGTCGAGTGACCGAAGTAAACACCCAGGAAGCAACCAGCGTTGAACGCATCAGCCACGTCCTGCGTGCGGGCTCCGTACGTGTCATAGTACAGCTTGCTCGACTGGATACCGTTCGGCGTCATGTAGGTGTCGATCATGTAGTCGTGCAAGGCTTCGGCATCGGCCTCCGGATCCGGATGGGCAATGAAGGCGGCCCGCTCGGTGTACGTCGGATCGGAATACACGCCAGCCTCGACGTACAGGATCTTGTCCACGACATTCTGCAACTCACTGACCAGCCGCACGGGGATGCGCCCCATCGGAATATCGGCTTCCCAGTCGCCTGTTCCGTCCATACAGACGTAGGGTAGGTCGGTCACGAAGTTGTTGGCGCCACCACCAATCCAAATGGGAATGGTGTTTGACGCCGCCACAGACGTCCATTCCATGGCGTCTCCGACGATCAGCAGGTAGTCCGGCGCGTCGGGCGTGCCCCACAGGCTCAGTATATAGTTCTTGATGGTCGCTTGGTGGGTCCCCGCCGTCGCCGTGTAGGTCGTCACGGTGAAGCCCTGGGCCGTCTTGGCGCTGGCGAACTGGGTCAACGGCGCGCTGCCGGAAAAATCCTCGGCCGTGACGATCAGGTAATTGCCCGACCTGCCGCTCCTCGGTCCGGGCTGCGGCGGTGGACTCGGCACGAGACCGTTCACCGCGGAAGCCGAATCCTCACACACTTGGTCTTCCGACGCGGCGGACGCCCAAGCGTCCGCAACCGCGTTCGACGTTGGGAGTGCGAGCAACACCACCGCGACGAACAGAAAACGCCACGCCCGGAAGTTTGAGCCGCGAAGTACCATACAGCAGACTCTCGTCATAATCTCCTCCAGCCCAGGTCGAATTCGCCCGGGCGTTTCCCCGATTGTGCTCGCCTGTATTCCGATTCAACTCACCTGGGATTGCCACCGCCAACCCTGCCACGACATCTCCCGGTGCTCTATCTGACAAGGGTGCGGGTCGTGTCGAATCCGCCGGTCAGTCAGGCCGGCATCTCCCGGGTCGTCTCATCATGGCTCCTGCGCGGCCACCCGCTCGGTCATCACGTTTAGTTCCTGAGCCAGCTCGACGTACTGTCGTTCTCGCCGCCACGCTTCGTTGGGCCATCACCCACGGCCCCGATTCCTCGGCCTTGCTCCCGTCTGGGACTCCCCCAACACGTACTCATCCGGAAGCGGCGCCGTTATCGGCACATCTATGCTATGCGGCGCCCTCAATCCGGCCCGGAGGCTTGCCTTTGTCGCGCATCGCATAGCTCCCCTGTGGCACCGTCACCCAAAGACTGTGGCAACAGAGACGCGGCGCGCGCACCAACCCCCCACAGCTCTGGGGTGGACACCTAACGGGGTTCCTGCCTGATATCTTACCGAAACAGCCCTGTTAGAAGCAAGCCCCCCATCGGGGACTACGTCCCTATCACCTCCTTCACCCGCTGATGCTGGGCCCAATACTCGGTCTCGCCGCCGATGACAGTCTCTGATCGGCAAAGGGCCGAGGTCGTCTTCGAGCCTGCTACGGTACCGGAAGCCTGGCGGAAGGGTCGATGACCGATTCCAGACGCGTGCTGGCTGATCGCCTCATGCCAACTGCTCATTATCGGATCGCCATCGCTGATTCGAGTTGGATGACCAAGCCGGGGCTCCGGCAGTTGTCACGGCGAATCGTCTGTCGCCGCCAGACCGGCGCCGAACAGCGTGATCTCAATCATAACGAAGCCAAGTCCGATGGCGGCCAATCCGAAGAGCCACGCGTTCCGTGACGCACGCTTGTCACCACCGGCAGGATCGTCAGACGGATTCGCGTCGTCAGACAGGTGCCGGCCGCACCAAGCTCCGCTATGGCCGTGCTGGCGACCAAGTAGGCGAAGTGACAAGACATGATAAACGAGAAGATGCGTGTGGGTGCAGCCTCGAACATCCACACGCGCGTCGCCACAAGGAAAACTTGCACACTTTGGATTCGATGCTGGGCCACCCTGTACGACACGCTCCCACGGATGCCAGACTATGCCGGATGGCAGGCCTCTGCAATCACCCGCGGACGTGCCTGCCGCGCCTTGTTTGGCGAGACACGAACAGGGCGTCTGGCATCATTCGATCGGAAGACGAGTCACCCGTGTTGTGTACTGCCGCAACGTCCTTAGTGTCCGGCGACTCCGAAGCGCGCAGCCAACACCGCGATGTAACCGCCGCGTTTCGCTCTGTCGTCGAGCGGCACGGTCTGGTCTGGCCACCGACGACGTCACCGAGAGCACGCTGATGCCGCCAAGTCTTCTGTCCCCGAAGGCGTTGCAGTCGGTGAGCGGGAGCTTGACGTCTCGGCGGGTCCGCGAGACAATCAGGCCCGCAGATTGATGGCCGCGAGCTTGGACATCGTGGGAGGAGCCGAACAGGACGCCCTACGGGACATCCCAGCGATGTTGCGTACCGGAGAGCCGCAAAGGCCGTCAGGATGGGCACGGTTTGGAAGCTGCCTCAGAGCTGTGGCACAGCGCGGCCTCCGGCCTGTGGAGACAAGCGAGAGAATGCCCAGTGAATCACCCAATCCACCGACGAGACGATGGTGCCACAAAGGGTTCCGATGCAGCTTTCTAACGCCGAAGTGGCGGAACTGGCAGACGCGCGGGATTCAAAATCCCGTCCCCGCAAGGGGGTGAGGGTTCGAGTCCCTCCTTCGGCATGTCGCGTTTCGATGCGGATGAGTGCAAACCGCGGCGGGAAGTGGCACACCCGCCTTGTTCTTGGCCGTTATACCCTCGCCGTCAGGTCCCGAAACGCAGCGAGTCTTCGGGTGGTTGGGCTCGAACGGTCTTGCCAATGGAGATCTTGCTTCTCGTTCTGTACCGTTGGCGCCCGGGCCCACGGGACGATGGCGGCGCGCGAAGGAAACGCGGGAATCGGACCCGAACACAATTCCTCATCCTCACTCCTGCTGAACAACGAGAGGAAGAGCCGCGCTTCAGTCCTGCTCGGCACGTTGTCTGCGCACCCGGAATGGGCGCGATCATGATAGAGCGCGACGAATGTGGCGAGGCGGGTCTGAAACGGAGAAGGACGGGAATGCGAGATCTTCAGAACAAACAGCTCGCGACATCAACCGCCGACTGATGTGCCACGAAAGCTCGGCGCGCGATAGCCATTACCTATGTCGCAAACGTCTCTCCAGCAAGACGGCATCCGAGTTTTGAACACAACCGCAGCCACATTCACCGTACCGAACAGGATTGAGCCTGTCCTCTTTTCCTTTCCAGGCTGCCTTTGCCGAAGAACCTGGGCGGCTCCTTCAGCGTGTAAACCCGATTCTCCTCCGCGATGGCTCGACGAAGATGGACGGGCAGTTGGAACATGCCGAGCAACGTGATCCCGTCGAGCATTCGCAGGCCACCGGTGGTGTTCTCCTTTAGGCGCTGATCAATCTCTGCAGGATCGGGCCGCGTATCGATCGGCCGGGCCGCGCCGAGGGCAAAACCCCACGGAGAGGCATAGGTGGGAACGTGCGTGATGTAGGACTGAACCTGGGCAAAGACCTCCTTCATCGTCCGCACCAGCCGGGCGTGCATCCCCATCTCCGCCGGCCCCACGGGTCCGGCCTGCAAAACGAAAACGCCGTCCGGGAGCAGCACGCCCCTGGCTTTCTCGAAGTACTCCTTTGTGAACAGCTTGAACGAAGGCCCGTCCTCGATCGGATCGGACAGGTCGGAGATAATCACGTCCCACTTGCCCTTCGTGCCGTCCAGGAAATCCAGGGCATCGTCGATGACCACCTCCAGGCGCGGATCGTCGAAGCAGTTCCGGTGCATCTCCGGCAAGAACTCGCGGCACGCCTCAACGACGTCACGGTCGATGTCGATCATCACCGCCCGGTCGACGGTCTTCCATCGCAGGACCTCGCGGGCCGTCGCACCCTCCCCCCCGCCGAGAATGAGCACGCTGCGCGGCGCGCCGTGCAGCAGCATGGCCGGATGGACCAGCGGCTCGTGATAGAGGAACTCGTCGCCCACACACGATTGCCACTTCCCGTCGAGCACCAGGGCCTTGCCGTACGCGCCGGTCTCAACGATGCACATCTCCTGGAAGGCAGTCTTGCGGTGGACCAGGACGCCGGTCACACCGTGGGCGTATATGTCCCAAGGCGTGATGTGCTCGTTGATCCAGAAATGCGTGCCCATCGCGCCGTCGGACATGGCATGGTCTCCTGATCGATGGTTGCCAGGGCGTGTATTCGTGAAGCGCGTTTCACATGCGCCTGGCGCTTCACGCCTCACAACGTGCGCTTCGCTTCCAGGCCGCGGGTCAGTTTCGTCAGCGAATGTCGGCCGGCCTGAAAGACGCGCACCAGATGGACGCACGCCTTCTCGGGCTGGGCCGTTTCGCCGCAGGTGAACACGTCGGCGGCCGCATAGCCGTACTCCGGCCAAGTGTGAATCGAAAGATGCGACTCGGAGATCAGTGCCAGCGCTGTGACACCCTGCGGGTGGAAGTGGTGCGACACCTCGTGCAGCAGCGTCGCCAGACCGTGCTCCACCGCTTCACGCAAGGCGTTCGTGACAAACGCCTTGTCATCAAGAAGGTGCGAAGGGCAGTCGTACAACTCCAAGATGCAGTGGGTGCTTTCGGCTTCCAAGGCTGGGTACTCCGTCCGCGCCAGGCCCGACGTCACCAAAACCGGACTCGGGCACGAAGTAGTCTCCTCCGCCCGCCGCCGTCACTCCGCCAGCGGGCGCCAAACACATACTTATACTCCAAAACACAGCCCGGCGAAAACCTTGCAGATGATCGATTTCGGCCCATCGGCTCCGCCGGCCACCCTGGAAACCACCCGTTGCGGCCCCCCAGCGGCCACGGTCGTCGGTCTCTGTCCCTTTTGGCCGTCATGCTCCGACTGGAAATCCCTTCCAACATGACGATGCGGGCCCATTGAAACGATCCGAATGGGCCTATCGGTAGAACGGTTGCACAGCGCGGCCAACGGCCGCGCTGTACTCCTGACGATTGGAGTCTTCGCGTTTCGCGAAGAGACCTATGGCACCGGCGTCCCGCCGGTGGTTCCACCGACGAGACGCCGGTGCCACACTCTGGTTGCGGCCGGAGGCCGCGCCGTGCCACTGTCCTGTAACAGCTTCCAAGCGGCGTGGCATGGGTCAGCGAAGCCGCCAGCGGCGGCAGAGCTTACGCGCGGGCACCCATTCCAGCCTGTTCTCACGGGTAATGAACGACCCGCCGCCGTGGGGCGTGTCGTTCATTACCCATGCCACCCCGTTTTGAACGCGAGAAGCCTGCTTGCCTGCCAGCGTGTATGCCTTATGCGCCCACCAGAGCGACGGCACGGGCGGACAAGCCGCCCGTGGCACCGTGAGCCGGCTCGGCCTCACGCTTCGTAGTCTCACGCAGAATCGAATGCCGCCGGAAGTGTCCCGGACCTGCTTCGTATTGCGGGGCGGGCCGAACGTTTGCCCACCCCCACGAAGACCAGCTACAATGTGTCGCGCCCGCCTTCGCCGTTCGCCAGTGGAAAACCGAAAGCGAGGCCGATAGAGGAGTTATGCCCCATGCGTGCGTTTGAAGAAACACAGATCTCTAAGGCGATCATCGATGCTTATCACGAGAAGATCTCCAACCGCATCATCAACGACGTCCTGATCGTGGGCGCGGGTCCGGCGGGGCTCACGGCAAGCTTCTACCTCACCAAACAGGGCTTTAAGGTGACGTTGATCGAAAGGAATCTGTCCCCGGGCGGCGGCATTTGGGGCGGCGGCATGGGGATGAACGACGTCGTCTTCCAGGAAGAGGCTCTGCCCACCTTGAAGGAATTCGGACTCCGACACAGGCAGCGGGACGAGGGGTTGTACACGGTGGACGCGGTCGAATTGGCGTCAGGGCTTTGCTTCAAGGCCCTCCAGGCCGGCGCCGAGGTGCTCAACCTGCTGACGCTCGAGGACGTCAGTGTCCACGGGGGTAGGATCACCGGCGTCGTCGTGAACCGGACCGGCCTCTCGGGACGCCTGCTTGTCGATCCGCTGACGTTCTCCGCCAGGGCGATCGTCGACGCGACGGGGCACGAGGCCGTCGTCCTCGATACGATCCGTCGACGCGGGTTCTTTCGCGACACCCCCATCGAGCAGGCGCTCGAAGGCCCAATGAACGCGAGCGAGGGGGAAGACTTCGTCGTTCGCAAGGCCGGCCAGGTCTATCCCGGACTCTGGGTGGCCGGAATGAGCGTTTGTGCCACGTTCGGTGGGCCGCGAATGGGGCCGATCTTCGGTGGAATGCTGCTCTCCGGGAAGCGCGTGGCCGAGCTCATCGCGGCTGAGTTAAAGACAAGCGGATAGTGTCGCGGCGGAAACCGCCATCGCGCAAGCAGTCCAGCGGCAACTTGCCGATTGTCCAGTTCGCTACCCAACGCGTTCCTATGTCGGGAATACGAGATGCGTGAAACCCGATGCGCTGCCCAGGTCCGGCGAGCGGACGAAGGTGATGGTCTCGATCACGCGATACGTCGGTGGGGCGTGGCGCTGTCCCTTCTTCGCCAAGACGAGCCGCAGGCTTGAGCCCGCACGGCCCCTCGGATGCTCAATCGTGCCCAACACTGACAAAGAGCCACGGGCTTCAGCCCACACGGCTATCCACAATACCAAACACTTCCGCTCTTCGGGGCATCACGCGGGCTGAAGTCCGCCGCTCCTCGTCCAAACGACGTGGCGGCAGGGTTTGTGAGACCGCGCCCGGCAGGACTCGAACCTGCGACCGTCGGATTAGAAATCCGATGCTCTATCCGGCTGAGCTACGGGCGCACCTTCTCACGTAACAATGACTTTGTACCCGATCTGGCCTTTGCTGCAAGCCCAGATTCGTTCGTCTGGCTTACGTTGGCGTCACTTTGCCCCGTGGTGGCGGCGTAACACCAGTGAGTTGCTGCGACGCTGCTGCGTCCCGCCATATCCATGACCGTTCGCATGCCATCGACTTCGACCAGTTGGTGATGGACGAACGGCGAAGGTCGCGGGTCATAATCGCGGGTTTTCCTACGTTTTCTACGAGGCTGCTCGCCCGCCTCTCGGCCTGCGGACGATCGGCCTGGAGCGCAGGTTGAAGGTGCTGACCACCGCTTGGCCTCGCTCAACCTGCCGGACTCCTGGGTGGCCATGAACACCGCCGGCCGCTCTGGGCGGGACGGAGACCGTGGCACACATGCTCTTGCCCGCATTTGCAGCGGTCGCCTCTGGACGGCCGGCTCAGAATATGCGCTAATAGACTTCGTCCAATTCGCGGTCGGCAGTCTTTGAGGTCACCGGAGTCAATCTCGCGTTGGAACTGGTCATCACAGTCGAAGGCGGCGATGGTTTCCGCATGGAGTTGTACGGCCCGGCGGACTGCAACCTCCGTGCGATCCGTGAGGCGCTGGGTGTGAAGGTGTTCGCCCGCGATTCAGCACTGAAGCTGGTCGGCGATTCGGAGGCGGTGGGCAAGGCCGCCCGGCTGATTGAATCGCTCCAGGACCGGCTTCGGAAACACTCGCATCTTCGCAAGGAGGATGTTGCCGAGGCGTTGGCCGAGCTTGCCGCACAGGACCGCCGCGACAGTGAGCAGGTGATCGAGGTCTATCGCAAGTCTGCAATGATCCAGCCCAAAACGCCGGGCCAGGGGGCGTATGTTCGGGCCATGGTGCAGAACGATCTGTGTATTTGCCTTGGTCCCGCCGGCACCGGCAAGACCTACCTGGCCGTGGCCGTGGCGTTGTCGCTTCTCAGATCCGGGCGGATCAAGCGGATCGTGCTGGCCAGGCCGGCGGTGGAGGCGGGAGAGAAGCTGGGCTTCCTGCCGGGGGACTTGCAGGCGAAGGTCAATCCGTATCTCCGCCCCCTGTTCGACGCCATGCACGACATGATGGAGTTCGAGCAGATCAAGCGATTCATGGACAATGACGTGATCGAGGTCCTCCCACTGGCATTCATGCGCGGCCGGACTTTGAACAACTCCGCCATCATCCTTGACGAAGCGCAGAATGCCACGCCGCAACAGATGCTCATGTCCCTTACCCGGATGGGTCATCACAGCAAGATGATCGTCACTGGCGACGACAGCCAATCGGACCTGGAGAAGATCGCAACGAGCGGCCTCGTGGATGCCGTGCAGCGGCTGCAAGGTATCGAGGGCATTGCCGTCGTGCGGTTGTCGCGCGTGGATATCGTGCGACACCGCCTGGTGACACAGATTGTCCACGCGTACGGCGGCTCACGCGACACCTCTCCCAGCGCGTGACGCCGATCGCGGGATAAGCTCGGCGATCGAATGCCTGCTGTGAACCGCGAGACGGTCGGCCGAAAACGGCACTAAAGCCTTCGGGTAATCCGCCCCCGTGTGAGATCGTATGGGCTTAGCTCAACGCGGACCGTGTCGCCGGGCAGGATGCGGATGAAGTGCTTGCGCAGCCGCCCAGAGATGTGTCCCAGAACGGAGTGTGTCTTGCCCCCCAACGTGAATTCCAGTCGGAACATCGTGTTCGGCAGGGCCTGAACGACTTCGGCTTCAACTTCGATGGGTTCTGTCTTAGCCATGCACACCTTCGCCGGTGATACCATGAGGCCTCACCGCAGCCGATCTTGCTATCGGCCAGATTCACTCGTTTGGTCGATCTAGTATTTACTCCACCGGACGGCGGATTAACGGGGATCAACCTGAAAACGACGCTTGGCCCGCTCTTGGGAACACCAAGGACGCCCGCTAACATCTCGAATCTTACACACCAAGCCCGCCTCGTACAAGCCCCTAGCGGCTTCTTGCAGCCTGCCTCTGTTGACAGGCGGGTGGCACTGGCAGCTTGTCTGCCAGTGTGCACGTCCCGTGCGCCCACCGGAGAGACCGCACGGGCGGGCAAGCCGCCCGTGGCACCCAGAATCGAATGCCGCCGGAAGTGTCACGGACCCCTGCCCTGGCGGCTTCTTGCAGCCTGCCTCTGTTGACGGCGGGTGGCCCTCCAGGTACCGTTCCAGGGTTGTAGAAGACAGATACCTGGCTCCATATGTCGCCAGGCGTGAGTGTTTGCGAGGACATGCCATGAAGACGAATCGGACCCTGCTGGCTCTCAAAGCCGTACTAACGCTAACCGTCGCCCTCGTCCTGACGGGGTGCAATCAGGCCTTGGTGGGCACGTGGAAGAGTGACCCCACGCCGAAGGATGACCTGATCCAAGCAGAATTCAAAGAGGATGGCACATTCAATGCCACGGCCAACAAGGACGGCGAAGTCGTCAAACTCGGAGGCACTTACGACTTCAACGGATTCAGCCTGAAGCTGAAGGCCCCGCACAAACCCGACCGGGAGTATGGCGCGACGCTTCTCTTCGGCAAGACCCTCGATCTGACCCACGAGGATAGCAAGCTCACCATGAAGAAGCAGTAGGTGCTCGTACGGGCGAGCGAGACCGTTGGCGGACTCGGTAGCAGGGTGGGGAAGACCTATCCGTTGTCGTCCTCATCAGACAGGTGCTCCAGCGTGGGCATCGTGCGCTCGCTCTTCCCCTTGCAGGCCAGACAGCGATGGGCAAAGGGAAGGACCTCAAGCCGTCTTCGCGGGATCGGTTTGCCGCAGTCGAGGCACCGGCCGTAGGTTCCCTCGTCGATTCGCCGAATCGCCGCCTCGATCTCGTCTAGCTGAGCGGCCTCGATGGCCATGAGTCCCACGGCGAGTTCGTCTCCGTAACCTTCTGATGCCCGGTCGCTTACATCCGCCAAATCGCCGCTCTTCTCGGCCATTTGGGCCTGGGTGGACTGGACAAGCGAAAGGAGCAGGCGGCGTTGGTGAACCAGTGCCTCCCGGATCTTCTTCTGCAGTTCCGGATCGACGGCAGACTTCGCCGGCCTGTCCCTTGCGGAAACCGGTCTCGCCGTCGCGGGTGCCCGGCCGACTTTCTTCTTGGACGTCGCCTTCTTGTCGGACGTCGCCTTCTCGGGCTTGGGGGCGATAGAAGGTGCCTTCTCACGGGTCTCGACCCCGGCCTTGCTCCTCGCGGATGCTTTGGCCTTCCGAGTCGTTTTCTTCTGGGATACGGCCTTTGCCTTGCTCCGCTTTGGGGAGTCCTTCGAAGTGAGGGTTGTTTTGGCTTTTGTTTTACGGGGCGTCGCCATGTCGGGTTCGCAACCTCTTTGTACGGACGGACTTAACCGAGCACTCCCTACCATACACCGTTTCGGAAGTGCAACAGGATGGTGTGTCCTTTCCTTTTCGTCAAGCTTTCGGTCGTTACCGAAGAGCAGTTTTGAGATAAACGCTCGGACCGGCTTCGGACAACGGCTGTCTGGCGTGCCATCTGGTCCTCCGCCCACGCCGGAGAGTCGTCCCGAAGGAGGCGCCTCAGCACTATAGCGCGTCGGACGGAGGGACGGCAAGAACAAGTCCGCGACGATGCCGCCATCGGAGGCCAAGAAGCGTGGAGCCGGAAACGAGACCCGATGATACGCCTCACGCTGCAAACACCTCCAGGAGATGCGTGCAGTAGCATGCGCTGAGGCTGGCCGGGCGAGTCGTGGGGGTACAACACGCACAGACTCCGCCTCGCCCCGGACATTGGGTCCTGGCATTCAACTACGCGCGGCAGACCGGCCGATGACAGGTCAACAGGGAGGATCACAGGGCCGGATCGTCGCGGCGCCAGCCTCTGTCTACTGTTCTTGGGAGGCGGACCTGACCGTTGTATCAGCCTGATGACAAACACCGTGTCCACCAACGCAGCTAACAACACCAACATGGCGTTCTCCAGCGGTGCCCCGCCGATGACGCCACACGGCCATTCTATCGACGGTTCCGCGCTCGTCGCTGCGGCCGTGAACCCGTGCAACACGCCTGTGTTGCGGACACCAAGTGATCAGGCCGGCGCGGGAGGCGCCACGATGGGCACGTGTCAGCCGGTACAGCCCGTCGCCACTCCTGCCCACGCTGCCGAGCCACCCGCCCAAGCGGATTGGTCCCGGTTGCTGCGGCAGTTCCTCGAGTACTTGGTTTCCGAGTGCGGGCTGGCCCAAAACACCATCGATGCCTACGGGCGTGATCTGCGTGAATTCATCGATCTGCTGGATGACCGCGACGCCCGCTCGATATCCGACTTGACGACCCTGGTTGTCCGTGCGTACTTGGTTCGCCTGTCGGAGAGGCACCTGGCGTTGTCGTCGATCGCCCGGCACCTCGTGTCCGTCAAGATGTTCCTGCGCTACCTGTTCATCGTGGGCTTGATGGCCGAGGACGTGGCCTCCTTGCTCGAGACGCCGAAGCAGTGGCAGAACCTGCCGCACACGCTCCGCCCCAGACAGGTCGACGCGATCCTGTCGGCCCCGCAGGCCGGCGAGCCGTTCTATGCCCGTGATCGCGCCATCCTCGAGTTGCTCTATGCCACGGGGATGCGCGTCTCCGAGCTGGCCGCGTTAGGCATCCGCGACGTCAATCTGAACGTGGGCTACGTACGCTGCCTCGGAAAGGGCAACAAGGAGCGCGTCATTCCGATCGGCGCCTACGCGATGGATGCCCTCCGCGAGTACATAAGCGGGCTGCGGACGACCCTCACCGGATCGGCAGGCTCGGTGGATGCCCTGTTCGTCTCGCGAACCGGCCGCGCCATGGATCGCACGAACATCTGGCGGCTGGTGAGCAGGTACGCGGCCGCGGCGGGCATCACCGGACCGATCGGACCGCACACGTTGCGACATTGTTTCGCCACGCACATGCTGGAAGGCGGCGCCGATCTGCGAATCGTCCAGGAACTGCTCGGACACGCGGATGTATCCACGACGCAAGTCTATTTACACGTCGATACGTCCCGCCTCAAGGCGATCCATCAGCGATGCCACCCGCGCCAGTAGCCCCCATCTCGCGACACGCTCGCAAGCCACCGAGGACCCGCGGACTTCAGCCCGCGGCTCTTCCTCGATATGCGATTTTCTACGCTGGGCTACCAGGCGATGCTCTTGCCGCCGTCCACCGCAAGGATCGCGCCGGTGATGTAGCTGCCATCGGCCACGAGAAACCGCACCGCCATGGCGACGTCCTCGGGCGAGCCGGCACGCATGGCGGGAATGCGTCGGGTGATGGCCTTGATCTTGGCCTTGTCGAAATCCTCGGGGAACATGGCGGGACCCGGCGCCACGGCATTGACGTGAACCGCAGGTGCAAGGGCCTTGGCCAGCATCTGCGTCAAGAAGGACAGGCCGGCCTTTGACACGCAGTATGCCAGATAATCCGGCCACGGCCGTTCGGCGGAGACGTCCACCAGGTTGACGATGTTCCCCCTTGGTTCGGCGCGGAGGAAGGGAAAAGCGGCATGTGCCAGGACCATCGGCGCGGTGAGATTCACATCCAGCGTCTCGTTCCATCGAGCCACGGAAAACGTCTCAAGGCTCATCGGTTTGAAGGTGGCGGCATTGTTGACCAGGATATTCAGCCCGCCCAGGGCTTGCGCGGCTTGCCGCGGAAGCGTGGCTACGGTCTTGAGGTCAGCGAGATCGGCGGTGAGCACCACCGCTCGCCGGCCGAGGCCGCGGATCTCCTCGGCCGTCTCCTCGGCGTGCTCCCCGGACGTGCGGCAGTGCACGGCGATGTCGCAGCCATGCCTGGCCAGTTCCAGTGCGATCGCTCGCCCGATGCGCTTGCCGGCACCGGTGATCAACGCGATCTTGCCATCAAGTTCCACGTGCATTGTGGTACGCGCTGATAATTCGCCCGGCTCCCGCTGTCAAGCCCCATTGTCGGCGCGTCCGCGCCGCCGGGTCTGTGACACGTCCGGCGGCATTCGATTCTGGGTGCCACGGGCGGCTTGCCCGCCCGTGTGGTCTCTCCGGTGGGCGCATGGGGCACGCACACGGGCAGACAAGCTGCCAGTGCCACCCGCCCGACCTGTCACGGACCCAGTCCTACCCGCCTTGCACAACCGCTCTTGGCGGCTTGCCTGGCGAAGAGCGAAGCGAGCGTCGGGGACAATCCCGGACGCTGAATCGATCCGTGAACTCCTCTCCCACGACGCACACCCATGCGCGGACGCCCCACGTCTGCATCGCGTGGTGGAACAGCAAAGAACATTCGCAGGAGGTGGAGGCTACCGTCTTCGTCCTTGTGCCTTCAGCACGGCCTTCTTGGCGGCCTCGACCACGGCCCGCTCGCGGATGGACTTGGCGCTAAGGCCGAACACGCCCGGCACCACCCCTTGGCCGATGCCGAAGTCCCCATCGTTGTGCTTCCGCCCCCCAGCCTGGAGCGGAGACAGCAGGATTTCTTCGCCGGGTCGTTCGGCGCCGGCGTCGAAGTCCGGCACGCCGCCGACCGTGCCATCCGGCGTGGGGACATCGAGGAAGCCGACGGGGTTGGCCCCCTGCGGCAACAGGAAACCGAGGCCGTGGTCGTTGAACAACGTGAACAGTTGATCGAACCCGGTCAGTCCGAAGACATCGTTGATGTTGATCTGCCGGTCGAGCGGCACATTGTCAATGGCCCGGGCCATCTGGTGCGTGACAAACTGCCCCGGCGTCACGAAACGAGACCGCATCCTGGCCATGCTGCCGAAGGCCGTCGCCCGCATCTGGATCGCCTGGATCATTCCACGCCCCCCGTCTGACAGCGACATCCTGAACTTCCCGTTGCGGTACTCGATGGCGAAGATGTCCGTGCCGCGCTTGCTCAGGGTCGCTCCGGGGCATGTGATTTCCATGTCGCTACGCGTCCGGCCTTCCGCAACGCCGGCCTTGATAGCCCCGTAGGCCAGTTCGATTCGACTCTTGGCGGTACCCTCCGTCAACGCCAACTCGGAGATGCTCATCCGAGTCATCCGCTCAATCAGAATGACCGTCGGGGGATCGGCGGGACGCGCCACGAGCTTCGCCGCGCTGCGAAACGGCACGATGATCTGCAGGCCGGCGCCGAGCCGGTCTCCTACCTTGACGTATGACCAACCTTCGCCCTCCGTGGCCACGAGGTTGGCCGGCCCGGCACGCACCTTCCCCTTGACCTCGATCACCTCATAAACGAGGGTTCCGTCGTCCGTCACGGTCGGCTGGGTCGCCGGCCCTTCCTGGTACTGAGCACCCACCGGGGACGCCGACAGGAAACCGAGCGAACATACAGCGAGCACCACGAGAACTTTGTTGCGAGACATGGTCTATCACCCTCGGTACGAAGACGCCAGCCTGGACCAATCGCTCCTGGGCAGTATCACCCAGCCCGATTCAACCGGACGTGGGCAATATCGTCCAACACAGGCCGCCTGGAAGCTGCCGCGTGTCGCCCCCCGTGCCATATCCCCAGGTCCGACGCACGGTTACGATGCCACCGGTTGGCTGACGGCACGGGGTGGTCGCGACGGAACCCACGTACACCCACGTTGCGTGCCGCCGTGCACCGGCAGGCACGTATCCCCACTGAAACGTGAAACACAGTCCGTGCGGGCGGCTTATCGCACGTTTCACGCGATCGGCTTCATGACCCCCGCTCGGTGTCCGGCGGCGGCACGATCAGATCGCCGGATTCCTCGCGGTCAGCCTCGTCGGTCAGGTCTACCGTTTCGGTCTCGTACAGCCCCCTCTCCTCCATAAGCTCGTCGGCCTTGGCCATCACCGCAACCAGGGCGGGGCCGGTCATGTACTGGTAATCGACCGTCTCGTCGATCATCTCGCGATATAGCAACTCGCGTAGCGCATAACGGCGATCACCCAGCCCCATTCGGCCGAACAGGCTGGCGTTGACACCGCCGCGAATCTCGCAAAGGCGGCAAACCATGAAGGCGACCGACCCGGCGTCGATGACGTTCTGGGGCTCGAGCCTCCACGCAGGCCGCGCAATGCCACGCGATTCCAGCTTTGCACGACGATCCTCGAACGATTGACTCGAGTCCTCGCCGTCCGCCAGGATCAACATCGCCCGATAGGCCTCGTCCACGGTGACCAGCCCGGCATCCGCGAGGTAGGCCTGGAATGTCTCGTCCGATAATTGACTTGGGTCCACTGCCGGCGCGGTCCCCCGCGGCCCAACGCAGCCCTGGACCAGCGCCGTGAATGCCACAGCGAAGATGGCCAAGGTGAAACGCCTTGGGATGGGTCGGTCACACTTCATTGTACGTCCGCCTGAGTGTCCCGCCGCCGTGGACGCACGAGCCTGGGAGATCCCGGGACTCCCACGCGGTAGTCTTTCCCTGTCGCGGCGCTAGAACGACCATGTGATACCCGTCAGTAGGAACGTCCTTGTGGTTTGGTCCGTGAACGCTCTGCCTGGAAAGAACGCCCCGAATCGCACCGTCCAGGACAGATCGCTGAAAATGCGATAGTTCGCGTAGTAATCCATCTCCCAGCCCAGGTAGCCGGACTGCCGATCCGCCAGTGCGTCGGTCACCGCCGCATTCGATCGGTTCTTGGCGTACAGGTACCAGTCGCTGCCCAACTCCAGTTTCTTGATCGCCTCCACATCCGGGAAAGGCTGGAAGGAGCCGCCCAGCCGCCAGACGTGGATATTGCTCAGGCGCGGTGAAAACGAGATGCCCGTGTCGCGAAAACCGAACCCGACGAAGCTGCGGTCGACGTGATCGTTCCGGTTGCCACCCGCGGCATTCGTCGGGCTGCCGATCCGGTTGGCGTCGCCGCTGGCGAACATGTACTCGAACGACAGCACCGGCTTCGTCTTATGCCGGAAGTAGTAATCCAATTGGTGGTCAAACCCCCAGGCCTTGATCGTGTCGTGCTGCAGGAAACGCTGGTTTCCGAAGCTGCGACCGCGCTCGATCACCCACTCCGTGCTGTAACGGAGGTTGCCCACCAACTCACCCGTCGAGCCCAATCCGATGTACCGCGAGCTATATCGGTAGTTCTGCAGGTAATCCGGCGGGTCCTCGCTCGTGTTGTCGTCCTGCCAGGCGATGTAGAAGAACGGCTCGTGGCTGCCAAGCCCCTTCGTGTCGAGCCCTTTGTACCGCTCCTCGATGATCCAGAAGTTCCGATCGCTGTGGTCGGCGACCGGCCGGCTGCGGTCAATGTTCTCGGTGCTGGCCGGCGTCTTGCCGGCGGTGAAGGTGGTCTCGAAATCGACGTACTCCGTCTGGAGCATCACGTGGTCCAGTGGCAGATCGATCGCGTAACCGGCGCCAGCCTGGACCAGATCGCGACCGATCTTGAACTTCAATTCAAACGGCGCGTCGTACACGCCATGGCCTCGCAGCGCCCGGGCAATGTCGAATTGATACCAACCACGCTCCAGGTTCGGGCCGTCCAGGTCGTCTTCGTTCCGGGTGTAACTGTCGCCGTGATTCCAGTCGAGGTAGCTCACCCGCATTCGGGCATAGCCCTCGTGGATCCCGCGGTCGGCACTGGCGTGGCCCCACAGCCGCAGCTCGTTCTGCCGCAAGGTGCGGCTGCTCTCAATGCCGTCGTCGAACAGGAAGAAGTAGGAGCTGTACCATCCGCCCCAGTCCACGCGGGCTTTCTGCGTCAGGGGTAGGTCCGTTTGCAGCCGGCGTTCATTCTCCTCTTCCAGGGCACGTTGCCGCGCGAGGAACGAATCAGGGACGCCGGCGTCGAGCTCAAGTTGCCCATGCGCCTTGCCCGGCAACACGATCAGAAGAACGACCGTCGCAACGACGCCAAGGTGAGCTCGGCCAAGATGAACCCGGGAAATGGCGATTCGCAAAGTCGTGACTACCTCCGTGCGCCAACCGTCATCCGTCTGATGTTGGCAGAGCGCGACCCGTCTCAGAACCGCTTGGCCGTCAATCAGCAGGGCATGGTTGCATCTTCCGTGCAGTTTCGCAAGAGGCCCGACGCCGGCACCTTCGTTTTCCTGTGCCGCGGCCAGCTCCCTCGATCGACGGGTGCCGCACAACCGGTCACCGGCCTCAAGCCGCGGCGCCCCGGAGCCAGTAGTCCAGACCTCGCTCGCAGGCATGTGGCCGGGGCCTCGGCCGCAAGCCCATAACATATCGGTATCGTCGCCGCCGGCCGGCCGCCTCAACACCAAAACGCAGGACTGTGGCACCGCCATCTCGGCGGTGGGCAGACACTGGCCGAAGGCATCTCCGGTCGTCCGAAGCCACGAAAACGGCGATACTAATCTTGGTAACCAGGTTCGCCAGTGGCCATCGATATAATCCTGCGGCACTGCAAACGGGACGAACACGGGCGGACAGGCCGCCGATGTCGCCCACTTCTACGGACTTCGTGAGTCTTCAAACACGCTCTGCAAGGTCATCCCAGTAGCTTGTGACACCGCCATCCCGGCGGTCCGGACGCAGGCATGGGCAGCCGTGCTACAGGGCCCGCCGGGATGCGCCCTCGGCGATCTCGGGTCGCATGCCTTCACGTCTCGCGTCCGCATGCGCCAAGGCTTCGTGAGAAGCCAATCTCCGCCGCGTCAAAGAAGCCCCGCCTTCGTGTATTCCCCGGCGTAGCACGTCAGCATCGGCTGATATGAGCTGAGCCCGTGCACGACACGATGAAAAGGAGACGCACATGTGACCACATTTCGATCGAGCCAACGGTAGCGGCGCCACGCGGTCTCTTCGCCAGCTTGGCCAAGGCCGGCGTCGCGGATTAAGACCATGTGAATCCGAATTCCAAAGGACGTGAATTCCTCCCCCTCAAACCCCAGAGCACATGAAAGGAACAACCATGAACGCGATGAACACCAAAAACACGAAAAGGTCTATGACTCGCCCTCTCTGTTTCTTGACGGGATGCTTCGCCATCGCCGTCGCCCCGATCCTCGTCGGCCCCACGGCTTACGCTCAAGATGAGAGACCAACGAGGACGGAGGCTTCCGAACTCCGCGCCGAAGACATTGAACAGGCGGTGGACGCCCAGATGCTAACGGACTTGGGCGATCTCGCGCTGGAAACGGCCGCGGCCCGACAGGGTCTTGACGTAGCCGACCTGACGATCGCCAATGCGGCCGTGGCCCGTTACCCGCTGCAAGGCGTCACGGGCTTCGCCTACAAAATTATGAACCGGACCGACGGCTCGATGCGCTCCATGTTGATCGACGAATCCGGCAATGAGCTTGATGCTGGGCAGCTCGAAGAGGACAAAGCGGCAACACACGAAGCCACGTTCGGCAAACTGCACCCGGATCTCGCGGCGGCACTGCCCACCATCCACCAGGATGAGACGACCCCCGTCATCATCTGGATGAAGGCACCGGACTTCGTCGGCACCGAACGTCACGATCCGGAGACGCAGTTGAGCAAGAAGGAAGTGGATGCCTTGGCTGTCGCGGTCGACAGGGCGCGCAAGGAGCTTGTCCGGCCGATCATTGCGCCGCTGGCGGCCTCGCTGGCCGACCTGGGGTACAAGGTGTCCGCCGACGAATACGCGCCGGTGGTCTATGCCGAACTCGACCCACAGACCATTCTGGAAGTATCCGAGCTGTCCGACGTCGACATGGTCTATCCGGACGACGTCTGTGTGCCCTCATTGAACACGGCACGCCGGGCCATCAAGGCACACACCGTGCATTCGCGCGGTATCACCGGCAACGGAGTTCGGGTCGGCGTGATCGAGGCAGAAGGCGGGCGCATCCACACCGACAACCCATACCTGTCCGGCGTCGTCCAGAACTGGAGCGACTGGTGCGTCAGCGATCACGGCACCGCCGTGGTGGGCATCATTCGCAGCACGCACGGCAGGCAGCGTGGCATCGCCCCGGAGTGCCGGCTGTGGGTGGGCGGCTCGTGTGTGGGCTTGGCCTCAACGCTAGAGAGCCGAGCGTCAGCCGCCGCCGATTGGGGTGCCCGTGTCATCAACAACAGTTGGAACAACGACAGCGGCAGTCGTGTGCCCAACGCCACTGCCAGGTTCTTCGACGACATGGTTCGAAACGGCTACCGAACGGTGGTCGTCTCCGCCGGCAACCGAGGCAACGATGACAAGGTCGTTCCCAACCCGGCAATCGCCTACAACGTCATCGCGGTGGGCAACTTCAATGATCGCGGCACGATCGACACATCCGATGACTCGATGCACTCCAGCTCAAGCTACAAGGATCCCGAATCCACCTACGGCGACCGCGAGAAACCTGAAATCGCCGCTCCCGGAACCAACATCACGACCACCTCCGGCTCCTCCCCCTGGGTCGCCGACATGGGCATCGGAACAAGCTACTCCGCGCCGATGGTAAGCGGGACCGCCGCCCTGTTGATGCAGCGCGAAAGTGCGCTGACCACTTGGCCCGAAGCGGTCAAGGCGATCTTGATGGCCACCGCCGTGAACAACATCGAAGGTGCCGAACGCCTGAGCGACAAAGACGGCGCCGGCGGTCTCCGTGCCGATCTGGCCGACGACGTCGCACGCCGCATCGACGGCCACAACTGGGGCGCCACCTCGTACGACTGCAGCAAGCCGGCCTACTGGGACTGGCAGGACATCTACCTGACAGCCGGCAAGAGGCTCCGCGTGGTCATCGTGTGGGACACCAACACGGACTACAGCAGCTACGCCGATAGGCCGTCTGCGGACTTGGACCTCCAGATCATCTCGACCAGCGGAGATGTTGTGGCAAGCTCTTCCGGTTGGGACAACACCTACGAGATCGTGGATTTTACTCCATCGAGCAGCGGCCCCTACAAGCTGCGAGTCAACAGGTACCGATGCAGCAAGAGCCCGGGTTGGCTGGCCTTCGCTTGGTACCGCTTCCCCTAGGAAGCTGTTTCAAAAGCGTGGCACAGGCCCCTGGCCAGGCACGCGTTTAGCGTTCAAACGGGTGGCATGAGTAACGAACGGCACGCCCCACTGGGGCGGGTCGTTCGTTACCCGTGAGAGCGAACTGGAATGGATGCTTACGGGTAAGCTCCGCCGCTGGTGCGAGAATCCCTTCTCGCATCCACATCCAAGGGGAATCCTCTCCCACAGCTCGACACAACGGGCCGAGAAGGGATTCTCGGCCCAGCGTTGGCCCAGCGTTGTGTGCCCACGGGTAAGCTCCGCCACCGCTGGCGGCTTCGCTTACCCGTGCCACTTTGCAGAACACGTACAAGCTGCCAGCGGCACTCGCCCAAGCTGCCACGGACCCTTCTCGGTCCAGCGATCACGTTCGTGCCTCTTGAGAAACGCGTCACAGGGTAGAATGACGCCGAGAGGCACGTGAACGGGCTGTCCTGAATGAAGACAAGGGTGGGCCGCGTTACGGTAAGAGACAGGGTGATCCCTTGGCCACGTGCTTGATTCCCATGGTCTGAGGAACCAATCACGGAGGCAAGAACAAGTCGTCCGATGGGAGGTTGATGAAATGGCGAAGACCACACTGAGCGTTATCAAGGCGGACGTGGGCGGATACGTTGGGCACTCCAGCATGCACCCGCGAATCATGGAGGAAGCGGAAAAGCACATGAGCCGTGCTTGTGAGAAGGGCCCACTCACCGACTTCCGGGTCATACGCTGCGGCGACGACCTGGAGCTCATCATGACGCACGAACTGGGTCCGGAGAACGAGACCATCCACAAGCTCGCCTGGGACACGTTTGTCGCAACCAGCGACCTCGCGGCCGATCTCAAGCTCTACGGCGCCGGCCAGGATTTGCTCGCTGACGCCTTCAGCGGAAACGTCAGGGGCATGGGGCCCGGCGTGGCGGAGATGGAGTTTGAGGAGCGGAAGTCCGAGCCGGTCATCGTTTTCATGGCCGACAAGACATCGCCCGGGGCCTGGAACCTCCCCTTCTACAAGATCTTCGCCGATCCATTCAACACGGCCGGGCTCGTGATCGACCCGTCGCTGCACGATGGTTTCAAATTCCGAATCATGGATTTGAAGGCGAACACGGCCATCACCTTCCGATGCCCCGAGGAACTGTACGACATGCTGGTCTTCATCGGCTCGCCGTCCAGGTACGCGGTCAAGGCCGTCTACCGAAAGAGGGACGATGAAGTCGCCGCCGTCGCGTCCGTGGATCGGCTGGGGTACATCGCCGGGCGATATGTGGGCAAGGATGACCCTGTCATGATCGTGCGCTCACAGAGTGGTTTCCCCGCCGTCGGCGAGGTGCTGGAGGCCTTTGCCTACCCGCACATCGTCGAGGGATGGATGCGGGGCAGTCACAATGGACCACTCATGCCGGTCGGTTTCGAAGACGCGAACCCCACGCGGTTCGACGGCCCGCCGCGGGTCATTGCCGCCGGGTTTCAGGTGGCGAACGGCAAGCTCTTGGGGCCGCGAGACATGTTCAAGGACGTCTCGTTCGATGAAACACGGCGGTTGGCCAACTTCATCGGTGACTACATGCGCCGCGCCGGACCGTTCGAACCACACCGCTTGCCCCTGGACGAGATGGAGTATACCACGCTCCCACAGGTCATGGAGAAGGTGGAGGGTCGGTTCGAGCCTGTGAAGAAGTAGGCTGACTGCCCCCCCGGCCAAGACATGCA
The DNA here is from genome assembly GCA_016935885.1 of Phycisphaerae bacterium. The sequence continues at coordinate 31,155 of JAFGQA010000081.1, forward strand.
CGACCACACACGAATCAAGGCCGCCTCGGGGTGGGTGCCCCTCTTTCCACGTCGGCCTTCTCGTCCTGTGGCTTCTCGGCGGTCTTCTCCTCGGTTGCCGGTTCGGACGTCGCCTTTGGCATCGCCTCCGCCTTGGCCTTCACAAGCCAGTCCAGAAACTCCTTCTCCGACGGCACGGGGTTGACGTACATCGACGTGGACACCTTGTTACCGTCCGGCGTGCACATCACGCAGACCTGCGGCCGCTGAACGCCATAGCGCCTGGCGATGTCAGGCGCCCACGCGAATTCCAACTCGGCGTTGACCGTCTCCATCAATTCCTTCTTGACGGGCGGATGCTCAAAGACGTTCATCTTCATGTTTCGATGCTGCGTCGAGTCCCACGCCTTGAAGTACAGCAGCAACGGCTTCTTCTCCTGTTCTGCCACCCGTTGCGCGAACCCGGCGTCGAGGTACCAGATCGGCCCACATCCGCCCATCAGGGCCGCCAAGGGGACCGACAACACGACCAACAGGGCCGCCAAGCGGGCCGCCAAAGGGGCCGCCAAGGGGGCCCCACCGCTGGCGCCGCTGCCGCTGGTGCGAGAATCCCTTCTCTCGCTTGTGCGAGAATCCCTTCTCTCGCTGGTGCGAGAATCCCTGGTGCGAGAATCCCTTCTCGCACCTCCGCTCCCGCCGCCGCGAGAGTCTCGCTTGCTCAAAGGTGCTCTCAATGTACAACCATCCTTCATCCCGCATCCTTCATCTCATCGGCGTCCGGCCCCCCCGCCGCCGCCCGGGCCCGAGCCTATCCCCATCGATGCCGTTCGACACCCCGCCCCCTGCCCACCTGCCCCCGCCTGCCCCTGCACGCGGTCCGCCGCCCCTCGCATCGCCGCAACGCCGATCCTCGTTGTCGCACCGGCAACCTCCCTGCCCCGGCGATCCGTGCACGATACCCTCACTTCGTCCAGTGCGAAGTTTTCTTCCGCGTGAATCCGAATCGTCTGCTTCGCGGCCCGCTCAAGATCCGTCAGTTGATGACGCTTGCGGTTCAGCAGATCGTTCGCAACCTGCGTCGCCACGCGCACGTCAATGCTCACGACGCCGCTCGTGTGGCTCGCCAGGCGGATCTGACGCATCACATCGATGGTGACGGACTCCGTGGCCTTGATCCGACCGCTCCCCCCGCACCGCGGACAATCCCGGAAGATGCTCTTCGCAAACGACGGGCGCTGGCGCTGCCGTGTCATCTCCAGGATGCCAAACCTGGAGATTCGCAAAATCTTCGCCCGCTCCTTGTGCTTCTTCAGCGCCTCCGTCAGACGCCGCTCAACGGCCCGCCGGTGCTTCTCCTGCGTCATGTCGATCAAATCCAGGATGACCAGCCCGCCCAGATCGCGCAGGCGCAACTGTCGGGCGATCTCATCGACGGCCTCTGTATTCACGCGGTACGCCGTCTCCTCCGCGCTGTCCGGCACGCGAAACCGGCCCGAGTTCACGTCGATCGCGACCAACGCCTCCGTCTGCTCGATCACCAACGATCCGCCACACGGCAGCGGGACATGCTTGGAGCGCAGCCGGTCGATCTCGGACTCGATCCCGTACCGGTGGAACATCGGCTCGGAATCCGTGTAACGCTCCACGATGTCCTGCGATCGCGGGCTCGCGATGGACAGAAACTCGCGCACGCGACCGGTGACCGCCGCACTGTCCACCACGATCCGTCGGAGTGTGGAATCGTACACGTCGCGGATCGTGCGGATCACCAGGTCGGATTCACGGTAGAGTCCCGCCGGGGCGGGCTCGGTGTTGATACGCTTCTCTACCTTCTTCCACAGGCGCGACAGGTAGTTCAAGTCGCGCTGGAGGTCGCGTTTCGTGCGGTCCACGCCGGCGGTCCGAATGATGAAACCCATATCCTTCGGGAGCGACAGTTGCGCGAGCATCTCTCGGAGCTTCCGGCGTTGGCCATCGTCCTCGATCTTTCGCGACACGCCGAGTTGCTCCATGTCAGGCATCATCACGAGGAATCGCCCTGGGAGGGATATGTAGCTCGACAGCGTCGGGCCCTTGGTGCCGATGCCTTCTTTGATCACCTGAACGATGACGGTATCGCCGGACCGTAGGCAGTTCTGGATCGGCGGACGGTAGCGACGCGGCGTCTTCTTGCCCACCAGTTCCGGCCCCGCCGAGACGCCTCCTGCCGCTCTCCCGCCGCCGCCCTTGCCGTCACGGATGCCTTCACGGAAGTACTTCGGGTGGAGATCGCTGATGTGCAGGAAGCCGTGCGATGGCAGGCCGAAGTCGATGAACGCTGCTTGGATAGACGGCTCGACGTTCGTCACGCGGCCCTTGTAGATATTGCCGACGTTGGACGTGGAGGTTGCCCGTTCGATGTAGAGCTCTTCGAGGCGGCCATCCCGCAACAGCGCGATCCGGCATTCGTCGCCCTCGGACACGTTGATCAGCATCTCTCGGTCTTCCGGAGCAGCGCGACCTGGCGGCGCGGCCGCCTCGGCAGGCTTCCGCTCGCGCGGATGCCCGGCGGCAGGCTTCGTCCCTTCAACCTTCGTGGGGCGGGGTCTCTCTTCGGCGCCCTTGCCAGCACCACCCGGAGAAGGGCGACGGGCTTCTGCCTGTGCGGCAGCGGCGCCACAAACGTCGGGTTGCTTACCGGCGGCCTTCAGAGCCGACGCCGGTGACGCTGACGCTGGTGCGAGAATCACTTCTCGCACCTCCGCTCTCCGGCCGTCGTCCTCGCCGACTGTCTCTGCCGCGCCACCCTCCACATCGTCGAAATCGATCTCGGCAGCGGCCGGTGGTCCTGGCGCTTCGACGGTCTCTGCTGCTGCGGTTGTCCTCTTCTTCTTCTTGGCTCTGCCCCCTCTTGTCGTGTCCTTCGCCAAGTCGGTCTTGGATCGTGCCGCCGACCTTCGCCGTGATCGCCTCCGAGCAGGCTTAACAACCTGTGCTTCGCCGCGCTTCGAGGCACCATCTTCGGGAGGGACGCCGCTGTCTTCGCCCTCCCCCCGTGTTTCTGTCGGCGTCCCAGATACATCCCGCTCGCGGCCAGACATCCGCCCCTTGTCGTCTGCCCGGGTGCCACTGGCAGCTTGCCTGCCAGTGTCTACGCCCTGTACCCGGGTGCCACTGGCAGCCTGTTCCACCCTCTCAGTTGGAAACGGTCCGGCCTCCCGGTCCTGGACCTCAGCCGTGGCAGTGATCTCGTCTTCCGGAGGCGGCGTCATGTCCTCGATGATTCCGTTCCCGAAGCCAATCTCGGTTGGCACCGGCTCAGGTTCGTGTCGTACAGACGACAGAAGGCTGCGGGGCGGCTGGGGAAGTGGGGATTCACTCGTCTCCTCCACATCCTGTGTTGTCTTGCGGCGACTCACCTTGCGGCGTGTCTCTCTCTGAGAGTCCGCCGCCTCCTTCGGGCTCGAGCGCTTCTTCTTCCTTCGTGGCACAATGTTCCTCACAGGGGATGAATCAACGGATGCGGCTGGCGGAACCCGGGCTATGGACTGTACCAGACCCGTTCTCTGCACAGATGATGCAGGTGATCGCCGGGGGACAATCCAAGGGCGCTGAGCACCTCGTCTGGTCGAGCCGTGCCTGTCGAGGTGATCGACTGCGTCCACCTCAGGCAGTCGCCATTGACCTGCATGGTCAAGATGTACTGCCGAATGTCGATCGTTCTTCTCGAACGAGTCTTCGGGACGTGTCGGTCAATCTCCACACGGTCCTTCGACAGGAACGTCGCTGCGCGCCTCCCGACAGCTTCGGCCATCGTTGGCTCGATTTCCAGGGCGTACCCGGCCTCGCACGGCAACCGCCGATCGCCTTTGCACAGTACCTCGACAGATACAATCTCTATCCCCGGCGGCATCACCGGCAACAACCAGGACTGCACGTCAGAACATGCTGCTTCCGATGCTTCCGATGTCAGTTCCACGACCAGCAATTCGTCCAGCGATGCGATGCCGACACTACGTGGCAAGGCGATGCGCATCCGAGGTCGGGGATTGAATCCCTGCGAGTATCGAATCGGGACGCCTCCGCGTGCCAACGCCCGCTCCAACAACCTCAACGAATCGTGGTGGGACATGAACCGCAAGTCGCCCTGGATCGTGTACCTCAGCGCCAGACGATTGCCCAATCCGTCTACAATCCCTCACTCAATTAATCGTTCCTCCCGATCCGAATAACGCGAACACCGCGCTTGGATCGGGATGTATTCTTCGAGCTGCCAGCCACCCGCTGCGCGTGTCCAGCGATCGGTATCTCGGCGTCTCCTCTCACTCGTAGCTGCGGGCTGATAGCTAACAGCTTAGTTCTCAAATATCCCCCCAGACCTTACGCGTCTCGTCCCGAAGGTAGTTTAACACCTCCCGCTCGGTCTCGAACGACAGAACTCGGCGCTTCACGCGTTCAGCATCGGCCAGGCTGATGCTGCGAATGATCTTCTTCACGCGCGGGATGTTGCTGGCCGCCATCGACAGTGTGCGTAAGCCCATGCCCACCAACAAGATAGTAAACAGTGGGTCGCCGGCCATCTCGCCACACAAGCTGATCGGCACCCCCTCCCGGCGACCGTCCCGAATGACCCACCGGGTCAACCGAAGAATCGAAGGATCCGCCGGTGTGTAAAGCTGGGCAACCCGCTCATTCGTCCGGTCCACCGCCAGCGTGTACTGAATCAGATCATTCGTCCCGATACTCATGAAATCCACTTCGCGGGCCAACTCGCGGGCGCAGATCGCCGCCGCCGGCGTCTCCACCATCACGCCGACGGGGATCGCCTTGCGGAATTCGTAGCCCTCCTCTTCCAACTCCTCCATGACCAGGCTCAACACGAATTTCGCCTGACGCAACTCCATAATGCGAGAGATCAGCGGAAACATCACGTGCACGTCTCCGTGCGCGCTGGCACGAACGATCGCTCGCAACTGCGGGCGAAACATAGACAGGTGCTGCAGGCTATATCGGATCGATCGCAGCCCCAAGAACGGGTTCTTCTCCGGCTCCCACGTGATGCCGGCACAGCACTTGTCTCCGCCCAGATCCATCGTGCGGATCACCAGCACACCCCCCCGAACCGCCTCAATCGCCTCGCGATACGCTTCATATTGCTGCTGTTCCGTCGGCGGCGTGCGTTCCTGCACGAAGAGGAACTCCGTGCGGAACAGACCGATGCCCGACGCACCGTTCGCTATGCACTCGTTCACTTCGTATGGAAACTCGATGTTGCCCAGCAGTGCAATCCGTTCGCCGTCCTTCGTCTCGGCGCGCAGATCGCGCAGTTCATCCAGCGTCGCACGGATCTGCTGGAGATGGTCTGCCTGGGCCGCGTATTCGCGGCGCTGATCCTCGTCGGGGTTAATCACCACGACCCCGTGGAGGCCGTCCACCACGAGCGTGTCACCGCCCGAGACATTGGACGTGATGTCCTCCAGGCCGACCACCGCCGGGATGCCAAGGCCCATCGCGATGATGGCCGTGTGGGACGTTGCCCCACCGGCATCAATGGCGAATCCCAACAATCGCTTCGTACGCTCGAGCATCACGAGTTGCGACGGCGTCAGGTCGTGCGCCACGATGATCACGGGCTCATCCAACTCCTCAAGCTCGTGCCGCGCCTCGCCGCTGACCTCGTGCAACAACCGCCGCTCGATGTCCAACACGTCCTTGGCACGCTCCTGCAGGAACGGGCTCCCCATCTCCTGAAACCGACGCCGATAGCGGCGCATGAACACGCTGACTGCGTAGGCCGCGCTATACAGCTTGTCCTCGATCATGGCGGAGATTTCCTTGCGCGGCTTGGGGTCGGCCAACCAGTGCTCGTGGAAGCCGAAGATGTCCGCAAGTTCTGTCCCCGCTCGGGCGGCAAAATCCTCCCGCTCGGCAGCAATCCCCTTCCTGGCGGCCTCAAACGCACGCCCCAGCAACGCCAATTCGTGCGGAACCTGATTCCGCGGGACCGTGCGGCGCGGAACGTGCATCTCCTCCGTCTCGAGGACGACCGCGTCCCCGATCACGACCCCCGTTGACACACCGGTGCCCCGTCTCAACGGCATGTCCCACCTCCGGAGAAAGCACTCAGGATTCCTACTCCTCTCCAAACTTGTCGTTCACGAGCCCCACAAGGGCCGCCACTGCTTCCCGTGCGTCCTCGCCATCGGCCACGAGCCGAAGAACCGTGCCTTGGGTCGCCTCCAGGAGCATCATCTCCATGGGGCTCTTGCCATCCACCTCCTGGCTGTCCTTCTTCACTCGGATGGTACTGCGGAATGTAGAAGCGAGATCCACGAACCGCATCACAGGCCGTGCGTGCAAGCCCTGTGTGTTCGAGATAGTGACCTCGATTTCCGTTTGTGTGGGGTTTTCCTGCATCAAGACCGTCCATGGGTGTTCTCAGACATGCTGCCTTCCCCGCCTGCCGACCTCCCGTGCCAGCCAATCGCCTCCGCCACGCAGAAACGCGTGCCTCGCCAAACTGACCATCACTCATCAGCCGCCAGGCAGCTCATCCGCCTCCCGGATCAGATCCATGATCGCTTCGGTTGTCTCGGATTGGCGCAGGAACCGGCGAAAGTTGTCTCGCTGCAAGTGCCGGAAGATGTTCTCCATCGCCTGCAAGTGCTCATCCGGATGATCCACTGGGGAAAGGAGCAAGACAACAATGTACACCGGCGCGCGGTCGAGAGCGGCGAAATCCACACCCTGAGCACTCCGCCCGATGGCCGCCATGATCTGCTTGACCTTGGGATGCTTGACGTGTGGAACGGCAACACCCTTGCCGAATCCCGTACTGCCTTGGTTTTCCCGCTGGATGACGGACCTGGCCACTGCCTCGGCGTCCTCATCAGCAAGGACGTGCGCCGAAGCTAACGCCGCCACGAGTTCTCGGATCACGGCGTTGCGATCCGTCGCCTGTAGATTCGGCAACGTAGCCTCGGCGGCAACAAAATCTGTCAGCTTCATGGACCTTCGCCTTCTGTCTCCATCTCATCCGGAATGTCCCCGGAGGAGGGTCCGCCCAGGGGTTCTCTATCATTGCGACCGGCCAGGTGCTTTCGGTTTCGGAACCTCTCCTTGTGCCGCGTGAGTTGCCGCTCGAGGTCCTTGACGGCGGCGTCCAAGGACGCGTACGGCTCCACGTGGTCCTCGCGCGCGACAAACGTCATGGCGTGATCCGCCTTGGCGATGATCTCGCACCGTTGCTTCCCCGCATCCACATCGAATACTATCTCGACGCTTTGGACCCGGTCATAGAACCGCTCCAGTTTGCTTGCTTTCTGGTTGGCGTACGCCTTCAGTGCTTCGCTCACGTCCGTTCGACGACCGGTTACTGTTATTCGCATCTTCGGATCTCCAACCCCACAGCGGAATCCCTGGCGACCGCCGACGCATCAACTCCCATCACGGCTTACCATCGCCGAGCCGACCAGCCACGTAACATGCAGCCCAATAACCAGTTACGCAACGCACATCCGATCTTGTATCGAGTCTAAGCCCCTTTCGTCCATCGGTCAACCCCCGGTCTTCTGGCATCGAAGGGTCCTTGGCACTTCCGGCAACATTCGATTCTGGGTGCCACTTCCGGCTTCGCTCGATTCTGGGTGTGGCACTTCCGGCTTCGCTCGATCCTGAGTGTGGCACTTCCGGCTTCGTTCGATTCCGGGTGCCACGGGCGGCTTGTCCGCCCGTGCGGTCCTTCCCGTGGGCGCGCGGGGCACAAACGCTGGCAGGGCAAGCTGCCAACGCCACTCGCCCAGCAGCCAGTGGCAAAACTGTGGCACCGGCGTCAAGGCCGGCGGTCTTCACGGTCAGGAACGGCGATTCCGAACCGCTGTCTTCCCTCTTGCCACGGGCTGCCAGACCGTCACGGAGCCGGTATCGACTGTCTCGCCTGCGACGACACCTTCGCCACGACCGCGGCGAATACCTGTCTCGCACCAGCGTGGCGGATGGCTCTCCTGGCCTCAGCCAGCGTCGCGCCAGTCGTCGTGACGTCGTCGATCACACAGACCGTCCGCCCCTCCACGAGTGACGGCCTCACGACACGGAACGCCCCCTGGATGGCCTTGGCCCGCTGGGCGGCCGTCATGACGCCGCTGAGATGAAACGGGCGAACGTAGCGTGTCGTTTTGAGCGCCGGCTCCACGCATCCACACCATTCTCGGACCGCCGCCCCGGCAAGCAGGGCGGTCGGCTGGAAGCCCACGGTCAGCCTCCGCCACCAGTGTGACGGCACGGGAACCCAGCAATCCACCAATCTCGGATCGAATTGTCCTTGGATGGCATCCGCCAACAGCCCCCCCAACAGACGGTCCAAGATAAACATCCTCTTAAACCGGAGCACCAATCGCTGCAACGCGTCGGCATACCGCCCCACTCTTACGAATCGGTCAAACCGGTGCCCAGATCCACCGTGCCGACAGGCCGCGCACCGACCATCGATCAGCAGATGTGGGCCGCGGTCCTCTCCGCAGGTCACGCAGTACTGCCCGCCGACAACCGCTGCCAGCTCCAATGCGCATCGGGCGCACAGTTCGCCGGCTGCTTCCCCAACGGCCTTGCCGCAACCCGCGCACAGACGTGGAACAGCAAGGTCCACGAAACGTGCCCCCGCCCGCTTTGTCCATGACGTCGATCGCATGTGTGACTGCCGGAACCCAACGACAGGAACGCAACGACAGGGACCCAACAGACGATGCCGAGACCCGCTCACAGGCTGTTTCAGAACCCTATCAGCCCGTGGCAAAACTGTGGCACCGGGCGTGTCGCCGGTGGGCTCACGGGCGGGACGCCCATGCCGCACTTTGGTTGCGGCCGGAAGCCGCGCTGTGGCACCGGCGTCTCGCCGGTGGTTTTTACGGTCAGGAACGACGTTTCCGATCCGCTGTTTTCCCTTTTACCACGGGCTGCTA
>JAFGQA010000082.1 GCA_016935885.1 Phycisphaerae bacterium
AACGCCCGTATTCTCAACCACTTACGCGACTTTTCATCCGCTGGAGTTTTCGCCGTTTTTCGTTTGCATTCTTGCTGTGCAGTGACGCCAGCCATGCGCGCGCAGCAAGAATGCAGAAGGCCAACGTGAGCGCGCACCCGGAATGCAAAAAGCCAAGCACGAATGCAAAAAGCGTGGAGACATACCCCCCACGGATCGACCCTTGAAACGGGCGAAAGAGGCGCGAGCGAAGCCGCTTTGAGCGCCCCTCAAAGGCCGTTCAAGGCCGGGTCGTCACTGCCGGCCGCTGGCCTCCCCGGAATACTCCGGGACGCCGCCGTCGGCAAACATCCGCCCGGTTGGAGGCAGAAGCTGATAGAGGCGATCACGATTGCGCAACGGTCGGCGCTGGGGATCACCGTCCGCGACGCCGAACCGACCCCCGCCGCCACGCCGACCCCACGAAGCGGGCCACCAACCCCGCCTGTGGCGGGCGGCCGATGGTCACGGTCGATTTCTCCAAGCGTCTGCGGCACACGCTGCGGTACTGCGACGAGACCACCCCGACCCGCCGCGCCCGGCCCCGCGGGGTGATGGGCGCGGAGGTCTGGGTCAGGCTCAGCGAGCCAGGCAGACTCAGCCCCAGCAAGCCGGGCTGACTTCAGCCCGCCCCCCCGGACGATCCGGCAAGCTACCGCTTCCTGCTATTGAGCACCCGGACGCGAGCTGTGGCAAGATTTTCCGGGTCGGATGGTGGCGAAACCGCGCACTATTCGTTAAGCTGGCTCAGCACACGGGGCCAGGCCGGCCCGTGGAGTGAAACCGTCAGCGCGACGATTGGGGCGTAGAAGCGATCGGCGTTCAGCCGTTAGGCAGGGCGAACGGATGGGCGAGTGTCCAATATCCTGTTATAGGGCTGTCCCGGCGCTTCGCCCCGCGGCGCACCAAAGGCGGAAACAGCAGGAACATCGTCCCGTGCAGCCGCCGCCAGGCTCTGGCTTTGGGGCCATCGCTAGGCTTGAGGAGGTTTCACGCCTTGCATGGCTACGCGAGACAGTTCTTGACTGCTATAATGTGATGTTAGTGGCATGCCACGACGTGAAAGTGAGAACGCGGAACCGACATCATGGAAACGGAACTGAAATCACGATTGTTCTCGAAATTCGATCCCGCCGAGAAGGATAACGATCTGTTCGGCAAGCACTTGCGTAAGGCATTGGACCTTGTCCCGGGGCAGATGGTTGCGTGCATCGACGCATTGGCAGACTTACGGCTTGCTCGAATCGAACCGGAGAAAGATCGACTCCTTGACTCCCTTGAGAGAGAAACGCGCCTACCTCAGACGGAGTTGGCACAAGTGATCGCGGTCACGCGGTTCTTCCTAGATAGGATGCTAAGGGACGAATACAAACACGATACGTCGGAACAATGGGCCGATGACTTGGTGACGCTGCGTCAGATTGAGGAGAGTACGCGCCCACTCTTTGTCAGCATGGTAGACCGCATCCGAAGCGATGTTCTCCCTAAGGTCGAGTCGGCGATTCGGCGCCGAGCATATGGCGAGGGCGTTCTTCCCGGTCTGAAGACTTGCGGCACTACGGTCGAGATGAGAGCTGTTCAGAAAGGCCGTTACCGATGGGGGACGGCCATAAAGGAATACGAGCCCAGGATTCTGGATGTGGCTGGAGTCGTTTCGGTGCATATCGGGTTAAATGAGGGAACACCACGAGATTTCTATTTCCAGATGAGCGAGGACGACCTGCAGTTGCTGATCCGTGAATTGGAGGCGGCCAGGAAAGATCTGTGGGCACTCAGCGAGTTTGTCTCGACGCGGAGGCAGTCTGGGGATGTTAAGCCATGACTGACCAGAGGCAAGATCCTAACGAACTTCGACCGTGGCCGCGGTATCAAGTACTGGCGGTCGTGGGAGTTTATGATACATGGACGCGACAGTTTGTGCAAGCTGCAGCAAACCATTATATGCCGCAAATCGGAGGTTTGGGCGAGCCCACCAAACTGCGAGATCGATTGGTTTGGCTTCCTGAATCCGAAGAGGGAGAACCGATTGCAGATGTACCGGCGTCGGAGGAGAAGTTGCGGTCAAATGAGATTCTAAAGTATGAGAGTCTTGCGGCGTGGAGACTGACCGAGACTGCCCGTCCGACAAGAGAGGAACATTCGCTCACGTTGCCCCCGGCGCTCGCGGCCGTTGCTCAAGCGGTCCGGGACTCGCACAGCATCGTGGAGCGCGAGGCCGAGTGGGATGAAGAACAAGCGGAAGTGCTAACCTGTAGCGAAGACACGTGGCGACACGCCATGGAGATACTGGTTTTGCACGCGAAGACGGTCTGGTACGAGCGGGGGGTCGTAGTCAACGTACCCACAATCTCAGCAGGACCTGAGGGGAGCGTCGACCTGTATTGGACAGCCGAGCCGTATGGCCTGCTATTGAACGTTCCGGCCGACGCCGATGAGTCCCCGTCCTACTACGGCGATGATCGAGAGAACCCGGACACGAACAGGACGTCTGGAAAGTTGAAACCAGGCGCGGTTGTCGATCCGGGAGTATTGATGTGGTTGGTACACATGTCCCCAACGCAAGCGTAATGTGGCCGGTTGAGCACATTCCGGATTCCGATCGATTGTTCATGCGCGTCCACCGCAACGATATCAAGGATGGCAGACCCGCAGTGGGGGTCTTCCGAAACCGAGGTGAAGGTGTGGACGCTGGCATGTCAACCGATTGGAGCAGGTATGCGACGCCCGAGGAAACGAAGGGCCGAGCCCCCGCCCCTGCGAAAAACGCGGTGATCGAGATGGTCGTCGGGGATGTGCGTAGAATCCCTGAACAAGTAGTCGAACACGCCCCGGACCCGGAGAGAGGAAACCGTGCTCATACGAATGTCAAGGGGCCGAAAAAAGCGAATTTCGCTGGAACTCAGGTACGGTACAAGTTCTTGAGCATTTGGCGATGGGCAATAGAACTTGAGCCGACGGACGGACCCCCAGTTACAGAAAGCGGTGGGCCAACGTGATTCGGGAGGCCTCGCCGTTCAGGAGCTTTCTATGTTGCTCGGTGGGAGCTTGCCACGGGCGCCCGCCGTGCCGCTTGTGGATGGTGGTGGAGCGCCTCATCTTTCAAGCCGGACCCGGGGGCGCGGTGCCGTCATCTTTGCCTCAATGCCGCATCCGCTCCACGGCCCCCCTCTGCTAAAGGCTGACGGCTGACAACTGAGGACTGACAACGCTCCCCTTTGCCCCCCCGCCGACTCCCGAAAAAACTGCAAGGAAATCCCCGGGCGAGTGCCACACAGTGTGGCACTCTGCCCGGATTCGCCGCCGAATCCGCGTTGACACCATCCCCTCCATCGCGGCAAAATGCCCTCCATAGGCATCACGGAGCCAAACGGGCAAAAACCAACGGGCAACCCACAACATAAGGAGGTTCCATCCGATGGCCGACTACATCCCCAGCGCGGATGCCGCGTTTAACACGTGGCTGGACAACTTCGTCACCTACGCCGGCGCGAACTTTGCCGACCTCGGCCTGCAACAGACCGACGTCGACCCGGTCGTCGCCGCGCGGGGCAATGCTGGAACGAGAATCCCTTCTCGTTCCCACTCCTGACGGAAACCCCTTCCCGTGGATTCGTGGTAAAGTGCCGAGAAGGGAGTCACGGTACAGCTTGTTTGTCGCCCATGTCACCGCGCAGCAGGCCGCCAAGAGCGCCACCCAGCAGAAGAACACCGACCGCACCGCCGCCGTCTCCCTCGTCCGCGCCCTGTGCGCAATGGGCCCAGAATCGCCCCTCAGGCCCCCAAACACGCTGTGTGTCCAGCTCTTCCGACCCATCAGATCGCTACGCTCTGCTCATTGCGTGCCAACGGGGCGGTTGCCTGGTTACCCACAGCATCCCGTGGCTTGAAGGCCGGTTCCCTTGCGCAACGCCAACGGTCCTCGCTCATGTTTGGGGCAGTGCGACGTCAGGCCGTCGGTGAGGAATCGCCCGATTCGCCGAGTTGATCCAAGTAGTCCGCATCATGGTCGAGCGGATGTTGCACGTGACGAACGCGCAGCAGGCTTTTCACCCGCGTCAAGAGGTCCACGCGGTTTACCGGCTTGGTGATGAAGTCGTTTGTCCCCACTTCCACGCCGCGCTCGATGTCCCCCGTCTCGTGCAGGGCCGTCACCATGATGATCGGTATGTCCTTCGTCGCCGGGTCGGACTTCAGCTTCTTGCACACCTCGAACCCGCTCCTTTTCGGCATCATGATGTCGAGCAGGATCAAATCCGGCTTCTCCGACGCGACCTTCTCCAACGTCTCCTGCCCGTCGCCCGCACTGATCGTTGTGACGCCGTCGAGTTCCTCCATGTAGGCCTCGAGCAGTTCGCGGTTCTGAGCGTTGTCGTCCGCCACCAGTATCTTGCTTGGTGGCAATGGTTCAGCGTACCCGGCCATGATCTTCTCCGTCATGCATGGGGCTATCTAACAGCCCGTGGTAAAAGGGAAAACAGCGGTTCGGAAACGCCGTTCCTGACAGTGAAAACCACCGGCTTTGGCGCCGGTGCCACAGTTTTGCCACGGGCTGCTAAGGCCGCTCCGAAGACATCCAGTCGTCCAGATGGTAGCCGCCATTCCGCGCCGAGCCAACTACCCCACCATCCCGCCCGTGTCGTCGAGTCCGCGACACTTCCGGCGGCATTCGATTCCGGGTGCCACCGGCGGCTTGTCCGCCCGTTTGGTGTCTCTGGCGGACGCATGGGGCATACGCACTGGCAGGCAAGCTGCCAGTGGCGCCCGCCTAAACTGTCATGGACCCCGTGTCGTCACGGGCTTTGGCGCCCGTGTCACGGAGGATCCGGGACACGCCCTCAATCGCCTTGAAAGACGCCCAACGCCGCACCGATGAAGCCCGCGCTATTGCCCAATTCGGCGATTCGTATCTCCGGGGGCTCCCCCAGCATCTCCGACGACATCTCCGCCATCGCCGCGACCACCGGCTCGCGCAACCGCTCCCCCGCGCCGCTCATCCCGCCAGCCAGGACAACCCGATCAGGGTCCAGGGCGCAGTGGATGTTGATGCACCCCACCGCCAAGTACCTGCACGTCTCCATCCAGACCCGCTGCGCCAGCGCGTCTCCCGCCGCGGCCGCGGCCGCCACGTGCCGGGCCTCGATCTTTTCACCGCGGTCCAGAATCTCCCGCAGACCAGACGCCTCGCCGGACGCGATCGCCTCTTCCGCCCGCGCCGCCGTGGCCGTCGCCGACGCGTACGCTTCCAGGCAGCCCAACTGGCCGCACTTGCACCGCCGGCCCTGGACGTGGACGATCATGTGACCCAGCTCGCCCGCATTCTCGCCTGCACCGTGCCACAGTTTGCCGTCGAGAACGATGCCCCCGCCGATCCCCGTGCCCAAGGTCAGCATCACCACGTTGCGGGCGCCGCGTCCCGCTCCGCACAGGTACTCGCCGAGCACCGCGCTGTTGGCGTCGTTATCGAGCACCACGTGAAGACCGGTCGCCGAACAGAGCCTCGCCACGACCGGCACGTTCCGCCATCCGTCCAGATTCGGCGGGGCGATCACCATCCCTCGACGACGGCTCAGCGTCCCCGGCATCCCCAGGCCGACCGCCTCAACCTCCAACGACCTCGCGGCAGCGCTTTGCTGGAACCGACCGATCAGGTCCACGATGCGCCCGGTGACATGATCGACGCCACCGTGGTCCTCCGTAGCGATCGATGCCTTCTCGATCACGTGCCCATCCGACATCACCAGGCCACCCTTGATGCGCGTACCGCCGACGTCAATGCCGATCGCCACGGATTTCGAACGATCGCTCATCATGGCTCACGCACCCGGCAACGAGAAAAACCACCGTGTATTCATCGCCGTCAAAGCGGCGAATTCCGACAACGCCATATTCCGCTCCTCCGCGATACACGCCGCTGTATAAACCAACAACGCCGGCTCGTTCGGTCGAATCTGCCGCATCGGCTCTGGCGACAGGAATGGGGCATCCGTCTCGATCATCAACTGGTCGGCCGGGATCATCCGAGCCACAGCCCGTAGCTCCTCCGACTTCTTGAACGTCACGGCGCCGGTCAGCGAAATCCAGTAGCCCCGGGCCAGAATCTCCCGCGCCTCCGCCTCGCTGCCCGTAAAACAGTGAAAGACGACACCGGTCAAACGAGGATACTCCGCCAGGATTGCCATCCCGTCCCGGTGCGCGTCCCGGCAGTGGATCACGACCGGCTTGCTCGCCTCCGTCGCGATCTCCAACTGCCGGCGGAAGACGCGCTTCTGCGAATCCCTGTCCGAGTAATCATAATGATAATCGAGCCCCGTCTCGCCCACGGCGACTACGTCGTCCCGCGCGATAATCTCCAGCAGAGCCTCATCCCAGCCGGTGGAAACCTTGCTCGCCACGTGGGGGTGGACCCCCGCCACAACATGCACGGATGGAAACTCCGCGGACAGCATCAACGCCTCCTCGGCATCGGCCAAGTCTTCCGCCACGGTGACGTACTCCGTGACGCCCGCCGCTGTCGCGCGGTCGATCACGGCCCCAACTTGCTCACGCAGGGTTTCATACGTAAGATGGCAATGCGAATCGATCAGCGTGACCATGGCACACTCGCAACAGGAAGACTATCGCGATGGAACGAACGCGTCGACAATGTGTCGCACACGTGGTTCACCGCCCACCGGCAAGACCACGCTCACCGCGTCGAATCGATATGCACAATCCGGCTCGCGATGGTTCGCCAACCACGCCCGCGCGACGCGCTCCAACTGCCGCCGCTTGGCGCATGTAATGTTCCCCTCCGGGTCGGTTGACGTGTCATCCCCTCGCGTCTTCACCTCTACGAACACGATGCAACCGTCCTGGTAGCAGACAAGATCGAGCTCGCCCGCGGGGCAGACGTAGTTCCCCGCCAAGATGCTGTAACCGTGGCGTCGAAGATGCTTCCGGGCAGCCTTCTCACCGGCCTTGCCTAGATTCCTCCTGCCGAAACTCACCGCTCACCGCCCATCGGCCAAGGCACAGCACGTCCGCCTCGCTGACACTCGGGATCGCGCACGGGCGATCCGCCTCACTGAGCCGTCAACCTCGGGTCTGTCGGTTGATCGCCCCTCCGTCACGTGGCAGCGTCGGCCGCAGCGCGGGGGCTATCGAGATTGGCGCTTGACCCGCGACATCAGGTCTCATCTTGCACTAGACCGATGCCGGGACTTCCTCTTCCTGCGCCGGTGGAGATGGCGGCGTGGACTTCGCGGGAGTCCCCTGTTCCTCGTCAGGTGGTTGCTTCCGCGCGGCGCCGCGCGCTTTTGCCGAACTCACGCGACGCTCACGTAGCTTCCTCGCCTTGCCCACGCGATCACGCAGGAAATAGAGCTTGCCGCGACGAACCTTGCCCCGCCGCTGCACATCGATGCTCACCACACGAGGCGAGTGTATCGGGAAAACACGCTCGACCCCCTCGTTCGCCACGATCCGCCGTACGGTGAACGTCTCGCTCATTCCCTTGCCGCGACGGGCAATGACCACACCGATGAACGGCTGAACACGCTCCTTGTTGCCCTCGACAATCCGCACGCCAACCGCCACGGTGTCGCCAATCTCGAACTCCGGGACTTCCTTCCTCTGGTAGGCCGCCTCGACGCCTTCGATGAATCTGTTGCGCATCACTCGTCTCCAAACCTCATCAATCTCGGCGAGCCTGCCGATCATCTCCAACGATTCTATCCGAACAGCAGGTCGGGCCGGCGCTCTCGCGTTCGTTTCAACGACTGCTCCGCACGCCACGCCCTGATCTTCCCGTGGTCCCCACTCAGCAGGACCTCGGGCACCTCCATCCCCCGAAACACGCGGGGCCGGGTGTATTGCGGGTATTCCAGCAGGCCGGAACCCCTCGCGGAACCGTCGCCCCCCAAACCGTCGGCCCCCACGAAACCGGAATCTGCGGTACCGCCGCCCCGGCGATCTTGACACGGGCCAAACGCCCGTGCCACGGGCACCGAAAACGACTCCTCCCCCGCCGAATCCGAACCTCCCAAGACGCCCGGAATCAACCGGACCACCGCATCCACCAAAACCATCGCCGCCGCCTCGCCGCCCGACAACACGTAGTCGCCAATCGAAATCTCACGTGGCGACAGTCCCAGCCGAATCCGTTCGTCGAATCCTTCGTAGTGGCCGGCAATCAAGGCCAATCGCTCGCACGCGGACAGTTCCTCCACGATCCGCTGGTTCAGCCGTTCGCCTTGCGGCGTCAGCAAGACACGCGTCGTCCTGCCGTCCCCCTGCTTCTCGATCGAATCGACGGCGTCGACGACCGGCTGGCACATCACCACCATGCCCGGCCCGCCGCCGAACGGACGATCGTCCACCTTCTTATGCGGATCCGTCGAATAATCCCGTATGTTCTGACACCGGATCGTCACCAGACCCAACTGCTGTGCTCGACCCGGGATACTCGCCGAGAAGAACGGCTCGCAAACCTCCGGAAAAAGCGTCAGAACATCGATCCGCATAACACATCTGCCGCGAGCCTAGCCCCCCGCTGACACGCCTGCGACATAGGCGCCTCGCCTAAGTCGACATCGCCGGGAACGCGGTGCCAAAAGCGCCTTGGGAGGCACCCTTATCCCAACGCGCCCTCGCCAACCGGGCTTGAGGACTCCGTCGGCTGACCGATGTCATGCCTCTTCAGCAACGACCTCACCGTCGGCGATACCGTTGCCCCTTGACTTAACCAGTACTCGATTCGGTCCTTCTTCAGAACGGCTTGCTTCTTGGCGTCCTTCTCCAGCGGATCGACTATGCCGAGTTCCTCGAGGAATCGGCCCGTCGCTGCCGCTCGCGAATCCGCCGCTCGCAGTCGGAAGAACGCCCGATGACGCCGACCCAATCGTACCAGTCTCAAACAGACTGCCATAAGCTCTTCAACTCCAAATCAGTGATCCATGCGGTGGCGTGCCATCCTCGAGCAACACCGGCCCGGCAGCCAAGCCGTGCGAAACAATCCATCCTACCATATCCGGCCAGGCCGGCAACCATCGGTTCGCCGTTTTTGCCTCCTTCCTTCCCGGCAGGCTATAATCGCCCTGCATCGGCCGGTCCCCAGGAGCCTATCCCAATAGGGCCCGTGGATCGGGCGTCCCGCCTGTGTGTGTGCATGTCCCACAGGCGTCCCGCACCGAACTGCGCCGCCGGGACGGCAGTGCCGCGGCCCGTTGACACAGGCGTTGAGCCATGGAGGACCAAACATGCCCGATAACGACCTGAAAGACCTCATCGACGTGGCCTCCGGCCGTCGCCCCGCCGACTTGGTCCTCAAAAACGCCCAAATCGTCAACGTCGTCTCCAACGAAATCCACGACGGGGACATCGCCATCGCCGACGACCGGATCGCCGGCATCGGAAACTACCAGGCCGACAGAACCCTCGATCTGAAAGGACGCTACGTCTGCCCGGGCTTCATCGACGCCCACGTTCACATCGAGTCCTCGCTCCTGTCCGTACCCGAGTTCGCCCGGGTCGTCGTGGCCCACGGCACCACCACCGTCATCGCCGACCCCCACGAGTTCGCCAACGTCATGGGTACTGAGGGCATCTCCTTCATCCTTCGCACGGCGAAGTACGCCCCCATTGACGTCTATGTCATGCTCAGTTCCTGCATCCCTGCCAGTCCGTTTGAAACCGCTGGAACCGAACTCGACGCCGAGGACCTCCAGCCGTTCCTCGGCAATCCCTGGGTCCTCGGCCTCGCCGAAATGATGAACTACCCCGGCGTCATCGCGGGCAACGAAGACGCCCTCCATAAGATCATCATGTCGAAGAATCGCATCGTCGACGGCCACGCGCCTGGCCTTACCGGCCGCGACCTCTCCGCGTATGCCGCGGCAGGCATCATGAGCGACCACGAGTGCATCACGCCCGAAGAGGCCGCCGAGAAACTGCGCCAAGGCCTTCACATCATGATCCGCGAGGGTTCGCAAGCCAGGAACCTCAAGGCGCTACTCCCGCTTGTCACACCCACCACCGCCGGACGCTTCATGTTTTGTACGGACGACAAGAAGGTCGAGCAACTGCTGGATGAAGGCCAAATCGACTACATGGTCCGCACCGCCATCGCTGAAGGCATCGACCCCATCCTCGCCGTCCGTCTCGCCAGTTTCAACGCCGCCCGCTACTTCGGTCTGAACCGCACCGGCGCCGTCTTGCCGGGCTACCGCGCCGACCTGACCATCCTCGAAGACCTCGATGGGTGCCGCGTGACACAAGTCTTCCGTCGTGGCGAACTCGTCGCCGAGGACGGCCGATGCATAATGCCCAAGCACGCCGAGGAAGACCGCGCGCCACTGCGCAGCAGCATCGACACACACTGGATCGAACCGCACGATTTCGTCATCCCCGCGCCAGATGGGTACGCCGACGAGACGGGGCCGAACATCCACGTCATTCACGTTCTCGAAAACCGTCTCGACACCGAACGCTCCGTCGAACGGGCCGCTGTCCGCAACGGATGTCTCGTCGCCGATCCTGCCCGCGACCTCGCCAAAATGCTCGTTATCGAACGCCATCGCGCCAGCGGCGAGATCGGTCACGGCTTCGTACGGGGCTTCCAACTCAAGGCAGGCGCCATCGCCTCCAGCGTCGCCCACGACGCCCACAACATCATCGTCGTCGGCGTCAACGACGAAGACATGCTTGCCGCCGTTGTCCGAATCATCAAGCTCCACGGCGGCTTTGTCGTTGTCCGCAACGGCGATGTCCTCGCCGACGTGCCCCTCCCCATCGCCGGCCTGGTCAGCGGCGATCCCGCCGAACGCGTCAACGCCCAACTTCACAAACTCACCGCTGCGGCCCACCAACTCGGCTGCCGCCTCGACCACCCCTTCATGGCCCTGTCATTCCTCAGCTTGTCGGTCATCGGAAAACTGAAACTAACCAACCAGGGCCTCGTCGACGTGGAGCAGTTCCGCCTTATTCCCCTCATCGCCGACCCCTAGCCCCGCCATCGCCAACCGCCTCGCACCATGAAGAAACGCACGTCATGGCTCGCCGTTTGGCAGACCTCTGTGTCACCACTCGTTGATCCACTCAGGTCCGTGACAGTCTACGTGGGTGCCACTGGCAGCTTGCCTGCCAGTGTGTATGCCCCATGCGCTCACCCGAGGAACCGCACGGGCGGACAAGCCGCCCGTGGCCAGAATGGAATGCCGGCGAAGGTGTCACGGGCCCGATCCACTCTGCCAGGTCCCGAATGACATCCTCGTCAGCTTGCCCCGGCCCGTTCAATCCCCCTCCAGCGCGTGCCAGCAAAGTCGGTCAGCCCCCGTTCACAAGGCGCCGTGGCAGCCTGATCGCCACGGCCAACTGCTCCAGGTACTCCGCCCGCGGGATCTCCACCGCCCCGAAGCGACGCAGGTGCTCGGTCATGCACTGGACGTCCAGCAACGCAAACCCGCGATCTCGCATCCGTGTGACCAGCGCCACGAGCGCCACCTTGCTGGCGTCACGTGCCCGGTGGAACATGCTCTCCCCAAAAAACGCCCCGCCGATGGTAACGCCGTACAGGCCTCCCGCCAGTCTCTCCTCCTGCCATGACTCCACGCTGTGTGCCAGCCCCAACCGATGCAGGCCGGCGTAGGCCTCCATCATCTCCTCCGAGATCCACGTGCCCTCCGGTCTGTCGCCGCACAACCGCATCACCTCCAAAAACGACGTGTCCACGCGAATCTCGAAAAGCCCGCTCCGGTACGTCTGCCACAAGGTCTTCGACGCGTGAAAGGCGTCCAGCGGGATGATCGCCCGCGGGTCCGGCGAGAACCACTCGATCTCCCCATCCACGTCCATGGGGAAGATCCCTCGGGCGTACGCCGCGACCAGCAACTCAGGCGTCAATTCCGTCACAGTCAACCCCCGTTTTCACGGGCAATCGCGCGGGATGGCTTGTTTCACAATCCGTTGATACTAACGTATGAAAGGAGAAGCAAGCGCGATGAACGCAAGTTCAACGGATGGATCGCGTGAACGACCGTCTACCATACCATCCAGACGCCGCCAGCGCCGACGCCCCTCGATCATGCCCTTCAGTTCACAGAAACGCTCGAAGGGCACACTGATGGTGAATTCGACACCCCAGTCGTGCAAGACCGTGATGATCTCGTCGCTGAAGAAGGCGCTGTCCATGCGGACCTCGATCACCGCCTGCGGCAGGACCTCGCGAACCGCCTGGATACAGGCCACGATGAACGATCGGGCCCCGTTGGAATCGTGGACATTGCCCGGACGGTGCGGGAAGTCCAAGACTTGAGCGGTCTGGGCAATCGTGCAAAACAATGGATAGTAACTACGCGCCCCTTTCTTCTTCTTGTTAAACCCCACCGCCGTTCCTTCTGCAAACCGACCCGTGGACAGCACCGAGCCGTCAAAGTCCAAGGTCACGCGGACCGGGTTCAAAGCCCTCAAGCGGTCGAAAATCATTTCCCGCAGCAGTAATCGGAGGCTCTCGATGCTCCTGGCATCGGCACCCTTCAACATCCGGCTGATCGTGGCCACGTCGGGCAGACGTTTCAAGCCCAGGACGCGCTTGACCAAAGGATCATCGCGGTAATAGAGACTGTGCCGTAATTCCCGATAGCCCAGCAGCACGTGTACGATCAGCTGCAGAAAGACTGCCGCCCGATTGAATACCTTCCCAACTCGCAGATGGCGAAAACAACGGCTCAGATGTACCTTCAGACCGATGGCCATGAAGAACTGTTGAAACAACACCAGTCCGGCGAAGGAGGTCAAGGATTGGTCCTCGAATCTCAGTTCCGGGATTCTATGCGCTTTACAGCGGACGGCAGACCTGCCATGCTTCATTGGATGGACCTCTTTGGTTTGCGTTATACGTGTGAGACGCATGATAACCAAGGAGGTTCATCTTTTCCAGACCAAAGTGTCAAACTCCTGGCACTCTCAGTCACAATTCTGCTGTTTATTGAAGTTTACATGGTCAAAGAGACGTTCGACCTCCATCAGGAGTCCATGGATTGGTGTCCATGGGCTTGCGGCATGTTTCATTAACCATCCAAAGCTCAATAAACACTTCACCGGGCGTGCAGTCTGGCAACGCCGATCGCCCCATCCGAATCTGCCATAATCCTTAAGCTTCTCCTGCAAAACGATCGCGCGGGCCCAGGTCTTTATGCAACTGCAGGCTCAACCTCTTCCCATTCTGCCAATTCCAGCTGCGTCTCACGATGGCGCAGCGCGGCGCTCGTTGCACAAACGGCAACATCCT
>JAFGQA010000083.1 GCA_016935885.1 Phycisphaerae bacterium
ACACACTGGCAGGCAAGCTGCCAGTGGCACGCGCCGAGAAGGGATTCTCGGCGGAGCGTCGTTTCTCGGCGGAGCGTTGGGGCAGCCGCGCACGTGGGGATGCACACTGGCAGGCAAGCTGTCCGTAGCACCCAGCGTGCATCGTGGTCGTTGAGAGCACTGCGCAAGAGCGGTGGCCCGGCCGCGGCACGAGCCCGGCCGCGGCGTTATGGCTTACGGCGCAGGTTCAGATTGCCCAACTGGCCACAGGCCGCCATTGCCTGCTGGCCTTTTGTGTTCCTGCGGAAGACCAGTTGGCCGGCCTCCATTAGCACCGCCTGGAATTGTGCGACCGCCTCCTCGCTCGGCGCTTCATAGGTCAGCCCTCCGCAGGGATTGTACGGAATCAGGTTCACGCACGTCCGCAACCCCTTCAGGTATTCGACGAGTTGCCGGGCGTGCTCCGGCCGGTCGTTTACGCCCTTGATCAACACGTACTCGATCAGCACGTGTCCGCCGCCCCGCACGGGGTACCCGCGGATCGCTTCGCGCAGCGCCCCCATCGGCTCGACGCGATTGATCGGCATGATCCGTGAACGGATCTCGTCGTTCGGCGCGTTCAACGAGACGGCCAGGTTCAGCCTTCTCCATCGCAGTGCCCCAAGCCGTCGGATGCCTTCGCACCGCCCCACCGTCGACACCGTCACACGCCGACGCGGGATCTGATGCTCGCGGTCCTCGTGCCACCTTCGGATCGCGCCAATCATGTTGTCAAAGTTATCCAGCGGCTCGCCCATGCCCATGAACACGACGTTTCGCACGTCGGCGCCCAGCCGGGTCCGCGCCACGTCCACCTGCCCCACGATCTCCTCAACGGTCAGGTCTCGAATCAGCCCGATTCTGGCCGTGTGGCAAATCCTGCATCCCCAAGCACAGCCGATCTGCGAAGACACGCAAAGCGTCCGCCAGGTCTTATCTCGCTGCCCCACCTGGGCCCCCATCGGCACGATGACCGACTCGATCTCGTACCCGTCCGCCGTCCGCAGGCAGAACTTGGTCGCTCCCCCATCAACGCGCACCCTGGTGGTCGGTAGCACGCCCGCGGCCAGGGCGCCGGTGATCCCATTCGAGAGCAACGAAGCCGTCATCATGCCACAGGATACCATCCATGACACCGCTATCGCCAGCCATCTTCCGCTCTCCGTGAGTCCGTGACAGTCTCGGCGTGGGGCTGGTCGGCTTCGGCCGACCGGTGCTTGCCACCAACTTTGTTCGTGTTCAGCGTTCGGATGGTGTGGCATGGGTAGGACCGCTTGCCGAGGTCATCCGGCCTTATCGCGTGGCTGCCGAGGCGGTCCTTACCCGTGTGAATCCCCGGAAGCGGACGCCCACGGGTGAGGCATCGCGCGAAAACAACATGACCGATTGTGCAACTCGGCTTGCTTGCCGGCTTGCCGTTTGGCGGACCTGCCCGCAGGCAGGCGGGTCAACCGTTTACGTTGTTGCCGCGCGGCTCCTAAGCATCGCCGCCGCCGCGGCTCTGCTGCCCCGTACGCCCGCCCCCCGCAAAACACGAGCCCAACTTCAGTTGGTGGCTGGCGGGTGCCAAACCCTGATCCCTCTGTCAAGACTCGGGCCAGCCGGCTTCGGCAGAAACACTGAAGGACGGGCCGTCAACCCACCAACTGAAGTCGGTAGCAAAACCTGATTGGCTGAAGCCGGTCCTTCGCCCGCCGATTTCTCCGCGGAGAGTGTCATGGACGCCGCCCCCGTTTTCACATGGAGGCCTGCTTGACGAGCCCATTGAGACATGATACAAACAGTTGTCGTGGCGTGTTTGTCTCGTGCCGCCCGATGGCACATCCGGCCGCGTAGCCAAGTGGACCAAGGCGACGGATTGCAAATCCGTTATTCGTGGGTTCGAATCCCACCGCGGCCTTTCTCCAATCCCCTACGAATCCCACGGTGATGGAATGAGATGGCGAGATCGGGCCGCATTCGCGTCCCCAGTGTACGAGGCCCGCCAAATCGCAGAACAGTGACAAACTCGAAGCGGCGTGCCTACTGGGCAGGGACCGGCGAACGCAGATCGGATATGTGTCCTACTGACGGATGTCAATCACCGGCTCGACGGCCTTGCGTGTTGGCGCCCGCCCGAAGATCAAGACGATCAAGAACAGCAGGACCGTGCCCGCCGCAAGACCGTAGGCCCAGGACCAAGCCCGATAGCTCTCGTGGAACGCCGGCGCCCACCGACTGATGCCATAGTTCAGGCCGTCCGTGCACAGCATGCCAACAATGGCCACGGTGATCGCATAGGGCATCTGCGTCCAAACGTGCCTGGACAGCTCGCACTCGCTGGCGATCGCTGATAGCACGGTCGTATCGCTGATCGGCGAACAGTGATCGCCGAACACCGCGCCGGTCAGGACGGCACCGACCGCTGCGTAGAACACCACCAGCGCCTGATCGGGCGGCAGGGCGCCGAGCATGTTCGCCGAGATCGGGATCACGACGGGACACAGAATGGCCATGGTGCCGTAGCTGGTCCCAGTCGAGAACGATACGATCCCGGCCGTGATGAAGACCGCGAATGGTAGGAATGTGACCGAGAAGCCCCCCCCGCCCGCTTCCCGTTGCAGAAAGGCGCAGGCTGCCTCACCGAGCTCCAGGTCCTTGCCCCCCTCCGACAGACCCCACGCCAACACCAGGATGATGCAGGCCGCAAACATCCTCGACATCCCCGACACCACGCCGTCCATCGTTCTCGCCAGCGACAAGGCGCGGGAAAGCACCGACATCACCACGGCAACCACTGCGGCGCTGAGCGATCCGTAGAGCAACGCCGAGTACGAATCGGCCTTCCCCAGGATTCTGCCGAGGCTGTCGACGATCTCCCGGCCTCCTCCCCACGCCAGCTGCACGCCCTCGGTTGCGCCTGCTCTCCAACCGGAATAGCCCATCAGCCCGATCACCATCACGACCAGAACCAACAGCGGAACAAACCCGAGCCACCAGCCTTGGCCGGTTTCCGTCGGACGGATTTCTCCGTTTGCCTGGCCTGTTTGCCGTCCGGCGGCGGCGTTGGATTCCGCCTTCCTCATGCTGCCGAAGTCACGTCCGGTCACAGCCACCAGGAACACCATCACCAGTGCCAGCCAAGCGTACGTTCGATACGGAATGCTCCACAGAAACGCCGTCGTCCCGTTGATGCCCTCCAGAAAAGCCGGCACGCTTCCCCTCATGGCGCTGAAACCCTCGTCGAGTTGGGCAATCTCGAAGGCAAGCCACGTTCCGATGAAAAGCGACGCAACCGGTGCCGCCGTCGAATCAACGATGTATGCCAGCTTCTCCCGGCTCAGCCGCACCCGGTCGAAAACCGGACGCATGCTCGGGCCGACGATCATCGCGTTGGCGTAGTCATCGAAGAAGATCACGATTCCCGCGAGAAGCGCCCCAAGTTGCCCCCTCTGCCGCGTCCCCACGCGGCGCGTCACACGGACGACCATCGCCTTCGTGCCCCCGTTGGCCTCGATGACGCCGATCATCGCCCCGATGAACAGCGTGAAGATGATGATCTTCAGATGGTCGAAATCCACTCCTGTGCCGGCGCCGTTCATCGGAGCGAGCACACCGAACAGGTACTTCTCTATCGCAAGGGTCCCCCACGCAATCAGCCACGTGACCGGATTCCAGGTCCCCTGGAGACCCAGCATGAGGGCGGCCGCCACGAAGATGCCTGCCGAGAGTGCCACGATCACCTGCCGGGTGACCATCGCCAGGATAATCGCCACGAGCGCCGGGGCGATCGCGCGCAGCAGGTCGTTGACATCATGCTGCGCCTGATTGGTCGGCGCTGTTGCGGCAGGCTGCGTCGTCGGTGGCGTGGCCTCGGATTCGTGCACGGCCGGGTCGGCTAATCGGGCTGTCGGCGCAGGCATCACCGGCGGCCGATCCGTCTGGACGGGCTCGTCCGACGTCCCCGTCGGCACGGGCTGCACAACGGTCCTTCCGACCGTCGCACCTAACAGCCCGTGGCAAGACTGTGGCACCGGCGTCTCGCCGGTGGTTTTCACGGTCAGGAACGGCGTTTCCGAACCGCTGTTTTCCCTTTTACCACTACCACGGGTTGCTGAGGTCGCGGGATTCCGGGCTGAGTTAGCAACGGCGCCTGGCTCCGCATCGGCCGCGCCCCGCGAGAAGACGAAGAAGGCACAACCGATCGTTGCCGCCACCACGAGAACGCCGCGCAGGCGTCCCGACGGAGCCTGACTCCGTAACAGTCCAGCGTGAGAATGCACGACCTGACTTTACCCAGCCGGGCCGTGGTGGTCAATCGACCGCTTCCAATGCGACCCTTGGCCTGCTAGATTAGACCTGTATTCGTATCGCGATTCACCCAACGGGATGGTGTGGAACGCGCAGCCCCGAAAGCGAGTGCCGAAACGCGTTTCTCGGCACGGCAATGCGAAGGAACTTCAAACATGGCCACGGGCGATGCCAAGCCGACGCTCAACTTCATCCAGGAGATTATCGAAGGCGACCTGCGGACGAACAAATGGGGCGGCCGCGTGCACACACGGTTTCCGCCGGAGCCGAATGGGTACCTCCACATCGGTCACGCCAAGGGCATCTGCCTGAACTTCGGCTTGGCGGAGCAATACGGGGGCCTGTACAACCTCCGGTTTGACGACACAAACCCCATCAAGGAGGAGCAGGAGTACGTCGATTCGATCATCAAGGACATCCGCTGGTTGGGCTTCGACTGGGGCGATCGGCTCTACTACGGCTCGGATTACTTCGGGCAGATGCATGACTGGGCCGTGGAGCTGATCAAGAAGGGCAAGGCGTACGTCTGCGACCTCAGCGCGGAGGAGACTCGGAAGTGTCGCGGGACGCTGACGGAACCAGGCAGGAACAGCCCGTACCGCGACCGGAGCATCGAGGAGAACCTCGACCTGTTCCAGCGGATGCGGGCGGGCGAATTCCCCGACGGGTCGCGGACGCTTCGGGCGAAGATCGACATGGCGTCCCCGAACCTGAACCTGCGCGACCCGGTGATGTACCGCATCCTACGGGCGACACACCATCGCACGGGCAGCAAGTGGTGCATCTACCCGATGTACGACTGGGCCCACGGGTTGCAGGACTCGATCGAGGGGATCACGCATTCGATCTGTTCACTGGAGTTCGAGAATCATCGGCCGCTGTACGATTGGTTCATCGATGCGATCAACGAGGGCCGGCCAGAACAGATCCACCACCCGCAGCAGATCGAGTACGCCCGCCTGGAGCTGACCTACACCGTGATGAGCAAGCGAAGGCTGCTGGAGCTGGTGCGGGAAGGTCACGTGAGGGGTTGGGACGATCCACGGCTGCCGACGCTTGCGGGTCTGCGGCGGCGCGGCTACACGCCGGAATCGATCCGGGACTTCTGCAGGGACATCGGCGCGGCGAAGTTTATCAGTGTCATCGACATCGCCCGCGTCGAGAACGCGCTCCGCGCCGATCTGAACAAGCGAGCCCCACGCGTGATGGCCGTGCTGCGTCCGCTTCGGGTGGTGATCGACAACTACCCGGAGGATCAGGTCGAGGAACTGGAGGCCGTGAACAACCCCGAGGATCCCAGTGCGGGCACGCGGAAGGTGCCGTTTTCACGGGTGCTGTACATCGAGCGGGAGGATTTTCGAGAGGACCCGCCGAAGAAGTTCTTCCGCCTGGCGCCTGGCCGCGAGGTGCGGTTTCGGTATGCGTACTTCGTTACGTGCACGGACGTGGTCAAGGACGAGAATGGTGAGATCGTCGAGCTACATTGCACATACGACCCGGCGACCCGCGGCGGCGATGCGCCGGACGGCCGCAAGGTCAAGGGCACGATCCACTGGGTCTCCGCCGCCCACGCCCTTGAGGCCGACGTGCGCCTTTATAGTCATCTGTTCAGCAAACCGGACCCGAGCGATGTCGAGGAGGGCGGCGACTGGAAAGACACCCTGGACCCTGACTCGTTGGAGACGCTCACCTCGTGCCGGGTCGAGCCAAGCCTGGCCGGCGCCGCACCGGGAAGCCGCTACCAGTTCGAGCGTCAGGGCTACTTCTGCATCGATCCGGACTCCACGGACACGAAGCTGGTCTTCAACCGCACGGTCTCGCTGCGCGATTCGTGGGCGAAGATCGAGAAGGGGCAGCGAGGTTAGGAGTCGCGCGAAGGCAACATGACCGATTGTGCCGCTTGGCTGTCCTGCCGGCTTGCCGTTTGGCGGACCTGCCCGCAGCCAGGCGGGTCAACCGTTTACGTTGTCTCTGCGCAGCTCCTTGGCTCACGTTTGTCATGTGCGTTCGTAAGGTCGGCTGGTGCGGCTGGTGCGAGAATCCCTTCTCTCGGCTGGTGCGAGAATCCCTCCTCGCACCCATCGGCTGGTGCGAGAATCCCTTCTCGCACCCATCTTCAAGCGAGAATCCCTTCTCGCACCCATCGGCTGGTGCGAGAATCCCTTCTCGCACCCATCTTCAACAGGAGTCCTTGTCTATGGAGACACGGACGTGTTCAGCATTCAAACGGGGTGGCATGGGTAACGAACGACACGCCCCACTGGGGCGCGTCGTTCATTACCCGTGAAAACAGGTTGGCACAGCTACTTCGCCGGCACGTTGGACATCAGCATCCTGTACTTAGCATATTGGCGGGAATTGGCGTAGCGGAACGGCGGCTCTTTCTTCACGCCGGCCTCCTCGCGCGTGTAGAAGACCATCTGGTAGCAGTACGCGATCTTCGGGTCCTTCTTGCCCTTGAAGGCGACGAACACGTTAAGGCTGTACTGCGTCGGCTCGTGCGTCAGCGGGGCCTTCTTCGACACCTCCCACTCCACGGCCGTCACACACGCCGCGACCGGGATGTGCTCGTCGTCGTACTCGGGCTTGGACCACTGGGGATTCTTGCGAAGGAACTCGATGGCCGCCTTGGCCAACTCGTCCGGGTTGCCCGGACCGGCGAAGTCCTTGTTGTGGCCGGGCCACTTCAGTTCCTTCAGCGCCTTCTCCCACAGCGGCCGCGTCTCTTTGACGGCAGCCTCAGCCTGCTCGATGTACTCGTCGTAATCGCCCTTGGGATTCCAGGTCTTGGCCAGCTTGAAGTACTGGAGCGCCTCTTCCGCTCGCGATAGCTTGAGTTCCAGTTTCTCGACGTTCTCGGCCTTCAGGAACTTCCACTTGCGATATGACTCCTTCCCCCAGGTCACGGCCCATTCGGTGAACTTCCCTTCCTCCTGCGCGATGTCGATGTCGTACGCGATGTTGGCCACCTGCCACGCATCCATGTCCATATCCAGCGGCTTCTCCATGCCCTCGAAGAATTCGAGCACCTTCCGGTGATTATCGCCGTACCGGCTCTTGAATGTCTCACGCAACGGCTCAAACTGCTTCTTCCACGCCTCCCACTCGGCCTGAAACGCCACCCCCTTCTTCTGCACCTCAGACTGCGACATGTACTCCTTCTGGTACTGCACGCAGAGCTTGCCCAACGCGCTCCAGTCCTTCTTGGCCTGCTTCGTGTCAACCTGCGCCTGGGCGACGGGCGTCAGCAGTCCGAACGAGACCACGGCCGACACGACGATCATGGACATCCATTCCTTGCTCATTGAAGTCTCTCCTCAGAAAGTGTCATCTCCCTCGTCCAGTAACGCGACAAGGAGAGCAAGGACGCGCAACCGGATTCCTCGTTTCCTCGCGAGGACGACCGGGCAGCAGGCGAATCGGCTGTCACAAGCCCCGATCACGGGTCGGGTCTCGTAGATCGCCACCGCCCGCTTAAAGAGCGCCTCAGCTTGGTCATACTTGCCCTGGGTGTGGTACAGCCCGGCCAGATTGTTCAGACTCACTCCCACGTCGGGGCGATCGGGGCCCAGGGCCTTCTCTCTGATTGTCAGCGACCGTTTGCGCGATGTACGACCGCTGGCGGAAGCTCGGCGGCTTGCTGCGGGACAAGGCCGCCCCCGGCCCGGGCCATGTCTGGTGGTCCCAACGCGAGTTGATCATCGTCGCCCGAGATCCTGGCGCCCACAACGCCGGCGGCTCGTTCGAGTCGCTCCAGAAGAAACGATAGGACTCGTCACGCAAGTCCTTATCGAATTCCAGTTCCACCACGCGCACCGCGCCGCTGGACGGATCCACCTCGCGGATCACCCCGCGAAACGTCCCCGCCGTGTAGACATCCCCCGCTCTCCTCGGCCGATCACGACTGGTGCCCATCAACCCCAGGAAGCTGCTGAAGAATGGAACGTCTCGCGTCTCCAAACGGATCGTTCGACGATCGGGCAGCGCCGGCACTTTCGGCCGAGCGATGTCCGACAAGACAGAGACCCTCACATCCTCACGCCCCAGGACGTGACAGAGACGGTACTGCGCCATCAGCGCCTCGAAGTTCCTGGCCGTATTGAGCATGAAGATCTGATCGCCCGCCCGCACGTCCCGCCCAAACGCCGCCACCATTACAAGGAGGTGCCGCCGTGCCTCGTATTCCATGAAGTGCATCACCCCCGTCGTCGCCCACGCCGCCCCGCCCTGCAGAACGATGAACAAGACGAACGGCAGCCTGCGCAACCCGAACCGGCGCCCAGGCCGCGGATGTGCCAGCCACGCCGCACCTAGATACGCGAACCCGATGCTCGGCAGCATCATCACGCGATCGTCCGGGACCGTGCACACCAACAACGGCATGAACAGAATCGCCCACACTGCCATCGCCAAGACGCCACGATCGCCCCGGTGACGGCACCAATACATCACACACGCCGCACCCAAGGCCACCGCTCCCACCACCACATACACCGACAGCCAGCCGCTCCATCCGTGGTGGAAGCGAAACAGGAACGAATTCACTGGAATCAACCACGTCGACAACAGCAGCACCGCGCGGCCGGGCAACGCCGCCAGATAATCCAGCGGCATGTGGATTGGGTCCTGCATCAACATCGCGTTCGACCCATACCCGCCGGACACGTAGCACCCAAACCACACCGCAGCCACGACTGCAAAAGCACCGACCGCAACGAATGCCCGACGCCACCTGCCCGGCGTGCCGGCAAAGGCCAGGCCCAAACACACCGGTACCAGCACCACGGGAAGCACGGCCTCCTTCGTGCAGAGGCCGACGCCGTACAACGCGGCGCCAGCCAAGGCACGCCAGACACCGCCATCCCGAACGTAGCGGCCGACCATCACCATCGCTCCAACCACGGAGATCAGCGCGAGCACGTCACAATGAGCCGAGACGAAGGTCACCGGTATCGCGTGACATGCCGCCAGAGAGAACAGCAAGGCACCCCACCGCGCTCGGCGCTCCCCGCCGCCCACGAGCCGAAACAACGGCAGCAGCAAGCACACGCCGACGGCGTACAAGCCAAGCCCCACAAGCCGAAAGCCCGGCGCCCACTGCCCAAACAACAGGTATTCGTAATACAGGAACCACTCGCTCGCCGGCCGCCAATGGCGATAGCGCAACTCCTCGCCAATCCACCAGGAGTACCACCCGGCTTCGCGAGCCACGACGTTCGCTTCGCCGCCGGGCAGAAACCCATACAGATCCAACGACGCGCGCTGCCCGGCAGCGTACTCCCGAAACAGCCGCAGGTTCCGCAGATCATCCAGGATGAAATCCGCGAACAGCGTCTGACCGTAAAACAGGAAGACAACCCCAACCAACACCAGTCCTGGTCGCCGCACACCTTCGTACCAAGCGACCGCGCGATGGCGAAGACTCGCCGCCGTGCCGGTGCCGCACCCCGTACTCGATGTCGTCCTTTTGCTCATCCGCTACCGCGACGCGAGCCCCAAAACCGCCGCGGCAAGCTCCGCAACGGGCCCCTCACAACGCCTGGCTAACCGAAATCCAGATTTGCAGACCGCGTGGCCGCTATCGTACAGAAACAGACGTTTCCACCGCAAGCGCAGTCGCGGGCCGCCGCCTGACCATCATGTTCTCCCGCAGCGCAGGCTGGAGTACTGGAGCAGCCGTGCTTCGGTCCTTTGCAGGTCTTGGGCCATGCCGCGTTCTCGTGGCAGCATCCGTGGCATGATCCCTGACCGTCGTCGGACTGGTGCGAGCAACCCCACGAGCAACGCGCCCACGCTGGACTCGCTACGGTCCTCTTGAACACCGCGCAGAACTCGTACTAAGCAGGCTCCTCGGTACTACTCTGCTAACGTGTGAGCAGTGTGGGTGCCACTACTGCTGCGTCGCACGCGTTTCTTCGAATTGTGATGCTGGCGGAGCCGATCTTCCTGGTGGCCGACGAGGAATCGGCGATCATGGAGGATCGCCGTGAACAGGAAGTACATCGTGCGGTTGGAGCCGCAAGAACGACAGCAATTGCGGAACTGGGTCACGACGGACAAGGCGGCCGCGCGCAAGCCCACGAACGGTCGTACCCTGCTCCAAGCAGATGCGTCGGAAGGGGGCCCTGTTGGACGGATGAACAGATCGCCGCGGCGTTGGCCGTGACGACGCGGACGATCGAACATGTACGGCAACGATGGGTGGAGGAGGGTTTGGAGTCCGCGTTGGAACGGAAGAAACGGGGACAATCACCGACCCAGACCATCCTGGACCGCGACAAGGAGGCGAAGTTGGTCGCGATCTGCTGCTCCGAGCGGCCGCCGGGGTGATCCCATTGGACGTTGAAGCTGCTGGCGGACCGGCTGGTGGAGCTGGAGATCGTGGAGTCGATATCGCGGGACACCGTGCGTCGCGCGCTTAAGAAAACGAGTTGAAGTTGTGTCGGAAGAAGATGTGGTGTATTTCGCCGGAGCAGAATACCGCGTCTGTCTGTGCGATGGAGAACGTGTTGGACGTGTCCCACCGGCCCTGTGATGCGAATCACCCGCCCGTCGGCATGGCTGCACCCGTGGTGAGGTGACTGCCATTCAGCGTGACTCTGTGTAGCCACTCGCGCCATCAACAGTCGCCTCACGACCGTTTCATGTCATGATCACGTCTATTGCCGGATCCAAGCATAACCGCGCCGCGCTGCAATGTCGTGTCACAGATCCCAACCGCCCCCCACGCCCTCAACGCGATAGGGGACTGCTTCGTCATGCCCTGTGCTCAGTCGAATGGATGGTGGCCAGCGGCCCGTGCGTGTGCTAGATTCTCACTCGCTGCCGCAGGCAAGCGCGGGTCGGTGGTTCCGCCGGCGCTTGCTGCCCGCGCTCAATCCGTCTTCAACGAAGGGAGTCTGAACATGAGACGTGCGCCCCTCAGCGTCGCCGTGTTTGTCATCGCACTGGTCGCGTTTTCGGGTCTTCAGTCCGCTCCCGGACTTGCCGACTCGGTCAGTCGCCACACGTACAACGGCCCCTACGCCGGCGAGCACCTCAATCGCGTCGCGTTTCCCATCGGCGGCGTGGGTGCGGGAATGCTCTGCCTCGAAGGAACCGGCGCGATCTCGCACGTCTCCGTCCGCAACGAGATGCAATTCTTCAACGAACCTTGCTCGTTCGCCGCCATCTGCATCCGCCGCCCCGACGGCAACACAGCCAAGGTGCTCGAAGGCCCCGTCCCGGACTGGAAGGCCTTCGGCGGAACCGGAACGGGCAACGGCGCGGCGGGCAGAACCTACGGGCTGCCGCGCTTCGATGAGGCGGCGTTCCTGGCGCGGTTTCCGTTCGGAACGGTGAAGCTCAGCGACGCGGAGGTCCCGCTCGAGGTTGAATTGGCGGGCTGGAGCCCGTTTCTGCCGGGAAGCGCGGACGATTCGAGCCTGCCGGTCGGGGCGATCGAGTATCGTTTCAGGAACACAAGCCGAGAAACGGTCGAAGCCGTTTTCTCATACCACACCAAGAACTTCATGGCCGCCGGCGGCAGCGGCGACACCATCCTGCCCATCGACAACGGATTCGTGCTCTCGCAGGCGGGAACCAAGGAGCACCCGGATTACGAAGGCGGCTTCGCCGTATTCGTCAACGATGACGAAGCCGTCGTCGATCACTGCTGGTTCAAAGGCGGCTGGTGGGACGCGGTGACGCTCGCCTGGCGGAACGTCCAGCAGGGAAGGCTGGTGGCCAATTCGCCGGCGGAGGGGCATTGCCCCGGCGCATCGCTCTATACGCCGTTCACGC
Source organism: Phycisphaerae bacterium (assembly GCA_016935885.1). The sequence continues at coordinate 12,091 of JAFGQA010000083.1, forward strand.
TACATCCCGGCGAGGAGCGAACCATTCGCCTGATGATCGCGTGGTACGTGCCGCGCACCACGTTGCGTCTGGGACGCGATCCCGCCGGTCCGGCATTCGGCACCGGGCCGTCACACGGCACCGGCCCGGGACAGCAGGAGGTCAGCGGGTTCGTCGGCCAGGGGCTGGTCAACACGTTTGACCCGTCAGGTGACGAAGCGACCGGCACGTTGACGTCGCCGGAGATCGAACTGACCTGCGATTACATCCAGTTTCTCATCGGCGGTGGAAACCACCCCGGCAAGACGTGCATCGAGCTGCTCGTCGGTGACGAGGTTGTGCGAACAGCCGCAGGGCAGAACGCCGAGCGGCTGGAGTGGACAACCTGGGAAGTCGCGGGCTTGAAGGGCCGGCGTGCTCGAATTCGGATCGTCGATCACGATCGCGGCGCCTGGGGCCACATTAACGTCGACCAGATCGTGCTGACCGATCGGCGCTGGTCCGATGCTGCCGAGCTTATGCAAAACAGGACCGAGCAGGGCGACGTCGTCACGATTCTGAACGACTTCGAGGCCGCCGACTATGGCGACTGGGTCGCCGAAGGTCCGCCGGCACCGGATGCGAAGGCGTGCTGCGCGAGACCGGGGCATCACGTGCCCTGGTATGCGGGCCGCTTCGAGAGCATCAACGGCGTCGTGACGTATTGGCGCGAGAACTACGACCGGCTGCGCCACGGGTCGGCGATCTTCCGCGACACGTTCTACGACACGACGCTGCCGCCCGAGGTTGTGGAGGCCGTCGCCGCCAATCTGACGATCCTCAAGTCCCCCACCGTCATGCGCCAGACCGACGGTCGGCTGTGGTGCTTCGAGGGATGTTGCGATACGCACGGCTGCTGCCACGGCTCCTGCACGCACGTCTGGAACTACGCCCAGGCCATCCCGCATCTATTCCCCGTCCTCGAACGCTCGTTGCGGCAAACCGAATTCCACGAGAGCCAAGACGATCGCGGCCACCAGACCTTCCGCTCGTGCCTGCCGATCCGCCCCGTCGCGCACGCGTTTCACGCCGCCGCAGACGGCCAGCTCGGCGGGATCATGAAGGTCTACCGCGAGTGGCGTGTATCCGGCGACAGCGCCTGGCTCCGCGCGATTTGGCCGCAGGTGCGACAAAGCCTGGACTACTGCATCAAGACCTGGGATCCCCGTGGTCGCGGCGTCCTGGAGGAGCCGCACCACAACACATACGACATCGAGTACTGGGGCCCGGACGGTCACTGTTCGAGCTTCTACCTGGGAGCCCTGACCGCCGCGATCGAGATGGGCGCGTTCCTGGGCGACGACGTGTCGCCATATCGCGACCTGCGCGACAGGGGACGTGAATTCCTCGAAACGAAGCTCTACAACGGCGAGTACTTCTACCAGCGCGTGCAAACGGAGGGGCTCGACGCGAAGTTCCAACCGCTCGACGTGTCGAACAACGGGTCGGGCTACGGCGAGATCATCGCCGCGTTAAACGAGCAAGGGCCGAAGTACCAGTACGGCACGGGCTGCCTGTCGGACGGTGTGCTCGGCTTCTGGATGGCACGCGTCTGCGGGCTGGAGCAGGACATCGTTGACCCGGTGAAGGTGCGCAGCAATCTGCGGGCGATTCACCGCTATAACCTGCGGCACGACCTCCGCGACCACGCGAACCCGCAGCGGCCGGCGTTTGCGCTCGGCCGCGACGGCGGCCTGCTGCTGTGTACCTGGCCGCACGGCGGCATGCCGGCGTTGCCATTCGTGTACAGCGACGAGGTCTGGACCGGAATCGAGTATCAGGCTGCCTCGCACATGATGATGGCGGGCCTGGTCGACGAGGGCCTGGAGATCGTCCGCATCTGCCGCGACCGCTATGACGGCCGCGTCCGCAACCCGTTCAACGAATACGAGTGCGGCCACTGGTACGCCCGGGCGATGTCGAGCTACGCCTTGCTCCAGGGCCTCACCGGCGCGCGCTACGACGCGGTCGACAAGACGCTGTACATCGACTCGCGCATCGGCGACAGCTTCCGCAGCTTCCTCGCGACGGAAACCGGCTTCGGCACGGTCGGCCTCGACCGCGGCCAGCCGTTCCTGGACGTGAAGCACGGCCGCATCGACGTGAAAGAAGTAATCGTCTCCGGCCAGCCAAGTACGCTAGAGCAGTCTAAGCTTGAGAGTAATTGATTAGCGGGTTCCGGAGGCCAGAAACACGGTTTCCTCCCCAAAACCGAGGATTCTCGTGGGTGTACATGCGTTCTCCGAC
>JAFGQA010000084.1 GCA_016935885.1 Phycisphaerae bacterium
ATCTTGCCCGCGGCCAGGCTCTTGAGCTTGTTCGCGGTGACGTGCATTACGGCCGCCTCGACCGCGTCAGCGGCCTCGGCCTCGCCGAGCGTGTCCAGCATCATGCCCATGGCGCAGATCGCGGCCAGCGGGTTGATCACGTTCTTGCCCGTGTACTTCGGCGCCGAACCGCCGATCGGCTCGAACATGCTCACGCCTTCGGGGTTGATGTTGCCGCCCGCGGCGATGCCCATGCCGCCCTGCGTGATCGCGCCGAGGTCCGTGATGATGTCGCCGAACATGTTGCCCGTGACGATCACGTCGAACCACTCGGGGTTCTTGACCATCCACATGCAGGTCGCGTCCACGTGGTAATACTCGCGCTTGATGTCCGGGTAGTCCTTCGCGCCCATTTCGTGGAAGGCGCGCTCCCACAGGTCATAGATGTAGGTCAGGACATTCGTCTTGCCGCACAGCGCCAGCGTCTTCTTCCTGTTGCGCTTTCGCGTGTACTCGAAGGCGTACTTCAGACAGCGGTCCACCTGGAACCGGTTATAGACCGCGGTCTGGACCGCGACCTCCTGCGGTGTGCCCTTCATCGTGAATCCGCCGGTGCCGGTGTAGGCGTCGCCCGTGTTCTCGCGCACGACGACGTAGTCGATGTGCTCCGGCCCCTTGCCGACCAGCGGGCAGGCCACGCCGGGATACAGCTTCACCGGCCGCAGGTTGATGTACTGGTCCAGCTCGAACCGCAGGCGGAGCAGGATGCCCTTTTCCAGGATGCCGGGCTTGACGTCCGGATGGCCGATCGCGCCCAGCAGGAGCGCGTCGAACTTCCGCATCTCGTCAATGGCCGAATCCGGGAGGACCTCGCCGGTCTTCAGATAGCGATCGCCGCCGAAGTCGTAGTCGGTCAGCTCGGCCTTGAAGCCGAACTTCCGGGCCGCCACCTCGAGGACCTTGACGGCCTCGCGGGTCACTTCCGGCCCGGTCCCGTCACCGGGTATCACCGCGATCTTATAGCTCTTGCTCATGTGTCCGCCCTTCGTCGTTCCGCACCCACCGCCCGCAAAGGATTTCCAAACCTTGGAAGAAATCCAGCCCGAATTTCCAAGGATTGGAGAAAAGCCGGCGTTTTTTTCCAATCCTTGGAAAACCGCGCACTATACCGGAGCCGGGCCGGGCACGTCAATCTGCAGCGGCTTGCACTGCCGTTCCCGGGCCGATCCTTTACGGTTGCCCACCCGCGAGGATATGCTATTTTGTCGCGGCGTTCGAGGGCATGGAGACCCCATCGTCTAGCCCGGTCTAGGACACCAGGTTTTCATCCTGGTAACACGGGTTCGAATCCCGTTGGGGTCGCCATGAAGCAGAGCCTCGTTTCACTCGGCTCGCTTCATGGCAGGCCGGCGTTGGGTTGTGCGGAGATCCCTGTCGCCCGAGAAGCAAAGAGGCTCTGCTTCATGGCGACCCTGAAGTGAAGCCGAGTCTGCGAGGCTTCTACTTCAGGGCGCCCATGTTTCCCCGATCGCAGCGAGGGTCTTCTCGCGACTTGTCGCCGACCGATGGTCTGCTACCTTTCTCCGCAATGTCCGGCAAGCTCCAATACTGCGTGTACGTGCTTCTGAGTCACAAGGACGGCAAACTGTACATCGGCTTCAGCACGGACCTGAAGCAGAGGCTCACCGCCCATTTCAACGGACACGTTGAGGCGACGTCACACAGACGTCCTTTGGAGCTCATCTACTGCGAGTACCACAAGGCCCGATCTGACGCTCTTCGCCGCGAAGGCTACTTCAAGACCACCATGGGTAAGAAGGCCCTGAGGCTAATGCTTAGAGAGGGCCTCGCCCTGAAGTAGAGGCCTCGTCCGCGAGGCCTCTACTTCAGGGCCATCAGGTGATCGTCAATTGGACGCTGCTTTCGATGATGCCCGTCTCGATGGCGTAGCGGGTGAGGCCGGCGGTGTCGTGGATGTCCAGCTTCTGCATCAGATGGTCGCGGTGTTTCTCGACCGTTTTGATGCTGATGCCCAGTTCTGACGCGATCCGCTTGTTGGGCGCGCCCTCGGCGATCTGCTGGAGCACTTCCATCTCGCGGGAACTCAGGCGAACCGCTTTCTTCCTGAGCTTTCCCTTGCTGCTCAGGGTCTCCCGGACGCGGCTGCGAAGGCGTTTGGCGATGGAGGGGCTGAAGTAGGTTCCGCCCTTGTGGACTTCCCTGATCGCTTCGGACAACACCCGGGCGGAGGCCTGCTTGAGGAGGTATCCCGCAGCGCCCATGGCGATCGCCTGTTCGACGTACGCGTCATCACTGTGCGCGGAGAGCATGAGCACCTTCGCGCCGGGAACGGCCTTGCGAATCTGCCGGGTCGCCTCCAATCCGTTGAGCTGCGGCATGGCGACGTCCATGACCACCACGTCGGGACGCAGTGCGGTGGCCATCTTCACCGCCTGACGGCCGGTCTGCGCTTCGCCGATCAGCTCGAGATCGCTTTCGGATTCCAGCAGTTTCCGGAATCCCTCCCGGACGATCATGTGGTCTTCAACCAGCAGGACGGTGATGCGTTTCATGCGGCCTCCTGGGCACTCGTCTCTTCGGTGGGGATAGAAACCGTGAAGCACGCGCCGCCCAACTCGGACTCCGTGACTTCGACGGTGCCCCCGTGCGCAATGGCGCCGGCTCTCACGGATAGCAGGCCCAGCCCGTTCCCGGCGGGTTTCGTGCTGTAGAACGGTTCGAAAACGGCCTGTCGCAGTTCGGGGGCTACACCGAGTCCGCTGTCGTGCAC
>JAFGQA010000085.1 GCA_016935885.1 Phycisphaerae bacterium
AATAGAACGACTGTACGCTCTGCCGAGAATCCTTTCTCGGCACCGGCTTCAGGACCGAGAAGGGATTCTCGGTCCAGCAATCGTAGTTGCGTTTCCTGTGAAACGCGGTACTAGTGGCCCGTAGCGCCGTCTTCCGGGATCTTTCGACGGTGGCGCGTGCGACGCGTACGGCCCGACTCGGGAGGGGCCACGGTGTAGAATTTCAAATGGGTGTTGCCGACCTTGATCTCGTCTCCGTCTTGAAGACGGTGCTCGCCTGTGATCTTGACCTGGTTGACGAACACCCCGTGCTTATTGGCCAACTCTCGAATGACGTAATCCTCGTCTGCCGGCCTGATCTCGAAGTGCTGGCGTGACACGGCAATGTCGAGGATCTGCACCTCCGCACGCGAGTATCGGCCGCAGATCATCGGTTGGCTTGTCAGGCGGAAGGTGGTTCCCTTTTCGGGACCCGAGGTGATGACCAAACATGCCACAGAGTGTCTCCTTCGCCGCCTCGATGCCTCGCCAAGCCAGATCCGAGGCCCATGCAACGCTTCGCCCTCGGGGGCCGCCATGGGCTGTGGCTCTCACGGCGTCTCACGTGGAGCCGCCTTGTCTCGTCCATCCAGAAACGCGACAATTGGGGCGCATCTTCGCAGGTGACGCGACGGTGGCACGTGCGGCGTGCACGACATCGCCTGCGGGTGCAGAAGGGCCAGGGACCAGGGGAATGCCAGAGCGCCCAGACCTCACGGGAATCCTCAAGAGGGCGAGCGACGGGGATGACTCGGCCGTCAACCGGCTCATCCCGCTGGTCTATGACGAGCTCCGCGCGCTGGCCGAGAGTTACCTCCGGCGGGAAAGGCCCGACCACACCCTCCAGGCCACCGCCCTCGTACACGAGGCGTACGTCCAGCTCATCAAGCAGGAGGACGTCGCGTGGCAGAATCGTGCCCATTTTTTCGCCGTGGCCGCCCAGGCCATCCGGCGAATCCTGGTTGACCATGCCAGGGGCCGCCAGAGGGAGAAACGCGGCGGCGGCCGTCAGCGCGTCTGCCTCGACACGGACGTGGCCCTGCTGGAGGAACGGCCGCTGGAGATCGTCGCCCTTGATGAAGCGTTGCAGAAGCTCGCTCGCCTCCACGAGCGCCAAGCCCAGATCGTCGAACTCCGGTTCTTTGGCGGGCTGAGCCTGAAGGAAATAGCGAAGTTCATCGGCGTCTCTCCTCGCACCGTCGACGGCGACTGGAGCATGGCCCGCGCGTGGCTCCGGCGAGAGCTTGCCGAGACCGGAGACTGAGTGCCGGCGACGGGTGACAAAGCACGGAGTATTCCCGAGGCCGCACGGGCGGAAGCCCGGCGCGTATTTGGCGTTCAAAGCGGGTGGCACGGGTAACGAACGACACGCCCCACGGGGGCGTGTCGTTCGTTACCCGTGAGAACGGGCTGGAATGGATTCCCACGGGTAAGCTCCGCCGCCGCTGGCGGCTCCGCTTACCCATGCCACCCTTGACACCCATGCTACCCTTGGCACCCATGCCACGCCGCCAAACACGTAGGAAGCCCGTGGCTCTTCCTGGGTGGTGAGCGATGCTGGTGTGCTAACGACCGCACGGGCTTCAGGCCCGTGGATCTTCCTCTGATCAGAGATGATGGGCGGCTACCGCATGACTCCTGAGCAGTATGAACAGATACGCGAGCTTTTCCTCGCTGCACGCGAGAAAGACCGATCGCAGCGGGCGTCCTTCTTACGCTCGGCTTGCGATGATGACCTCGTGCGCGGCGAGGTCGAGTCGCTGCTCGCCAACGACGAGAAGGCGGACACCTTCCTGAAGACGCCCGCTCTCGGCAGTGGTTTCGTCGTGGCCCATCCCGAGTCGTTCGCCAGCGCCCCCACCGGAGAACTGGACGTGGGGCGTGCGCCCTCCGATATGACCTTGACATCGGTCCAACGACATCCGAAGCGCCTGGGGCGGTACCGAATCCTGGACGTCCTCGGACAAGGCGGCATGGGCGTGGTATACCGAGCCGAACAAGACAATCCTCGGCGGACGGTGGCCCTTAAGGTCATCAGGCCCGGCATCGAATCGCCCGAGGTTTTGAAGCGGTTCGAGCATGAAGGCCAGGTGTTGGGTTGGCTCCAACACCCGGGAATCGCTCAGATCTACGAGGCCGGCACCGCGGACGCCGGCCAGGGCCCTCAGCCGTTCTTCGCCATGGAGTTGGTCCGCGGAACGCCCCTCACCGATTATGCCCACACGCGCAGACAGGGCGTCCGCCAACGGCTGGAGTTGATCGCAAGCGTGTGTGATGCCGTCCACCACGCCCACCAAAAGGGTGTGATTCATCGCGACCTTAAGCCCACCAACATTCTGGTCGAAGAGAGTGGCCAGCCGAAGATCCTCGACTTCGGCGTTGCCCGGGCCACCGACGCGGACATCCGAACCACGACCCTGCAGACGGCGGCCGGACAACTCGTCGGTACGCTCGCCTACATGAGTCCCGAGCAAATCGGGGGAGATCCCCAGGAACTGGACACTCGGTCGGACGTCTACGCCCTCGGGGCGATCTCCTACGAACTGCTGACCGGCCGCGTGCCGGTGGACGTCTCGAGGAAGACCCTCCCCCAGGCGGCGCGAGCGATCGTCGAGCAGGAGCCGGCGCTCCTTCGCTCCGTCAACCGGGTCTATCGCGGGGACGTGGAGGCGATCGTCGCCAAGGCGTTGGAGAAGGACAAATCCCGGCGTTACCAATCGGCCGCCGAGCTTGCCGCGGACATCCGGCGGTATCTGGCGAATCAGCCGATTTCCGCCCGGCCGGTAACCACGGCCTACCAACTCCGCAAGTTCGCCCAACGCAACAAGGCCCTCGTCGGCGGCCTTGCGGCGGTGTTCGTCGTTCTCGTGATCGGCATCATTGGCACGAGTTCGCAGACGGTCCGCGCCACGAGGGAACGGAATCGAGCGCGCGACGCCGAGCGCCTCGCCGACCAGCGGCGCCTGGAAGCCGAGCGACAGCACACGGAAGCCCTGCGGCAAACGGCGATCGCCCAGGCCGTCAACGATTTCCTCAACAACGACCTCCTGGCTGCGGTGGAGCCCGAGGAGCAAGGCCGAGATGTCACCGTGCGGCAGGTTCTGGACAGGGCCTCCGCGGCGATCGGGGGGAAGTTCGACAACCAGCCGTTGGTCGAGGCCGCGGTCCACACCACCATCGGCCAGGCTTACTCCAGCCTCGGGCTTTACGACGAGGCGGAACCCCACCTGGACGCCGCCGTGGAGATCGGCAAGCGTGTTCAGGGTGAGGAACACCCGGAGACATTGGCCTCGCTCAGCAACATGGCCCTTCTCCGCAAACGCCAAGGCCGCTTGAAGGAGGCCGAGCGAATCGCCCGGCATACGGTGGAGACCAGCCGGCGCGTGTTGGGGGAGGAATACCCGCAGACCATCCAAGCCACGAACAACTTGGCGGTGCTCCTCCAGGTGGCGGGCCAGCCGGAGGAGGCGGAAGCCTTGATCCGCCGCACCGTGGAGACGCAGCAGCGCACACACGGGAATGACGATCCCGCCACGCTCACGGCGATGAACAACCTGGCGATCTTCCTGATTGACAACGGCAAGGCCGAGCAGGCCGAACCCCTGCTGCGCCAGGCGTTGGAGACCCAGCGACGGGTTCTCCGTCCGGAACACCCGGACACCATCACAACGCTGAGCAACCTCGCCCAGGCGCTTTGGGCCACGAGCCGCCCGCTGGAGGCAACGCCCTTGTTTCGGCAAGTTGTGGATCTTCGACGCCGGGTCCTGGGCAACGATCATCCCGACACGCTCGAGGCGATGAACAACCTGGCCAACATCCTCCGAAGAACGGGCACGCTCGCCGAATCGGAGGCTTTGTTTCGGGAGACGCTCGCCGCCCAGCGACGTTGCCTCGGTCAAGACCACTACAAGACGCTGAGCACGATGGGCAACCTGGCCGGGGTCCTGCGAGACCAGAAACAGTACGAAGAAGGCGAAACGCTGTTGCGACAGTGCCTCGAGGGCCTGCGAGGCAAACTTGGGGCGGGGCATCCCAAGACGCTCGCGGCGATGAACAACCTGGCAACCTTGCTTCAGGATGCCGGCAAGCTCGACGAGGCCGAACCCCTGCTGCGCGAGGCGCTCGACACCCTGCGCGGCCTGGTCGGCGAGGAACACCCCACCGTCCTCGCCATGATGAACAACCTGGCCTACCAACTCCGCTGGCAGGGCAAGCTCGAAGAGGCCGCCGAGATGCACAAGCGGGCCGTCGAACTCGCCACGCGCGCCCTGCCCGACGGCCATTGGCATATCGGTGTCTTCCAAGGCGCGTACGGCGATTGTCTCTTGGATTTGAAACGATACGACGAGGCCGAGGAACAGTACCTGGCGAGCTACGAATGTCTCAAGGCCGTCTTCGGCGAGACCCAAGGAGCAGCGGCGGATCAAGGAGCCGAAGCGCCACGGGATTCAGCCCGTGCGGCCACTGGAACACCCGGGACAGTGCAGGGAGCAATGCACCCAGTCGTCCGCCGAGCCGTTGAACGCCTGGCCGCGCTGTACAGCACGTGGGAGAAGCCGGAGGAGGCGGCGTCCTGGCAAGCGAAACTGCCAACCACCCAGCCGGCCGCCCCACCGGAGGGGCCGCCGGAAGCGCCGCCGGCAACCAGTGGCGAGTAGTCCACCGTATTGGGAGGCTGGGAGGCAGGCAATCGACGGTGGGAAGAGCGAGGAAGGGCGACGCACACCCCAAGGCGGCGCTGCCGAGCGTATTCACAATCCTGGCATCGTTTGCGGGGCCGATGACAGGGTCGCGTTCTGCGCACAGCCGACGATCTGGAACGGTGGCGCCACGCCCGGCCAGTCCGGCGACCAAGCGTGATGGTTCGACTTCAGGGTGGCGCTTCGATTCGTCTGTGAACTCCGGCTTGTGATGACGCCGTCTGCATCGTCACCGCGGCGTTGGGGCCGTTGCGGCCAGCGGCACAGCCTCACGTCGCAACGCATTCAGTTCTGCCAGTTCAGCCGGCGCGATGCGGATGACACCGAGTCGCCGGCTAGCCACCCGGTCGGATGGGCTGGAGGGGCGTGGAGAGGGCGCGACACAGAACACAACCGCTTCTCACAAAACGAGTTGCGCTCGATTAACGAGGCTGCGTGTTTCCTGTCGAGATGCTGTCGTTTCGGGCTGAAGGAGACCTCTCCGCTCCGAAGTGCGATGGAACGCTCCGGGGACCGTTTCTTCCGCTTGACTTCGTGGATGGAATGTGCTATACTACTAGTACACTAGTGCCCTGGTACACTAGACAAGCCGAGGATGAGTGCATCGTGATACGATTCGTCCTAGATCCGAAGAGCGGCGTTCCCTTCTACCGGCAGATCATCGACCAGATACAGTTCGCGATCGGCGATGGGCGGCTGGGGCATGGCGATCAGTTGCCGACCGTTCGGCAACTGGCCGTCGATTTGAAGATCAACCCGAACACCGTGGCCCGTGCCTATCAGGAACTGGAGATCAGAGGCGTGGTGACGACGCAGATGGGAACCGGGACCTTCATCGGGAACGAGAAGGTCGAGATATCCGAACTCGAGCGGCGGCGTATGCTCGACCGGATTTGCACGGAGTTGCTGTCCCGCGCGGCGGCGTACGGTCTAACGCTGAATGAAGTCCGCGACGCCCTGGCCCAGTGGGCGGACGAGAGTCCGACGTGATCGACCAGCGGGGACAAGGCGTCTTGGTGGTTGATTTGCCACATCCGCTTTCCGGATGTTGCTGCGTGTGGCGGTTGCAGGCAATCACGTTGGCCGGCCGACCGGCCGGCCGGTCCGAGTTCGCGTGGGACCGGACCGGGACGTGGATGAAATTAGAGCCAAAACGAGGAGGTCCAAACGATGGCCATGAGCTTGGTCAGAAGTCCGAAGGTTTCAATGGAGAAGTTCTCGATGAGCGCCCGGGCTGATTATCGCTTTGCCCCCTTTAACGTCCTGCTGCTCGTGGGACTGATGCTGCTTGGGTTGATTGTCCATGTCGTCGTGTACGAGTTCAGCGTCACAGCGGTCGTGTTCACGATCGCCGCCGCCCTTATCTTGGCCAGCGTGTTCCGGACGACGCAGGTTTGGGAGAGCGTGGTGGTCAGCGGCGCCATGGCTGCGTTGGCGGGCTACCTGGTCTTCCGGACCATGGACGAGCCGTCGCGTGTGCTGGTGGGCACGACGGCGATAGCCGCCCTGATTGCCCCGTGCATCCAGATCGCCTACCAGTGGGAGCGAGCCGTTCTGCTGCGCTTCGGCAAATTCGTGGGGATCCGCGGCTCAGGCGTGTTCATCATCGTGCCGGTGATCGACAAGGTGGCCCAGTACGTGGATCAGCGCATTCGAGTCACCGACTTCAAGGCCGAGACGACACTGACCAAGGACACGGTGCCGGTGAACGTCGACGCGATCGCCTTCTGGATGGTTTGGGATGCGGAGAAGGCGGTGTTGGAGGTCGCGGACTTCGACACAGCCGTTGTTCTGTCGGCCCAGACGGCGTTGCGCGACGCGATCGGGCGGAGCGAGTTGGCGGATCTGCTGTCGCACCGGGAACGCCTGGGCAACGAGATCCAGCAGGTTCTCGATGCCAAGACGAACCCGTGGGGCATCACGGCTCAAAGCGTCGAGATACGTGACATCATCATTCCCAAGGGCCTCGAAGACGCCATGAGCAAGCAGGCTCAGGCCGAGCGCGAACGCCAGTCGCGGATCATTCTGGGAACCGCCGAGACCGAGATCGCCGAGAAGTTCGCCCAAGCCTCCAACGCGTACAAGGACAATCCAGTGGCCTTGCACCTGAGGGCCATGAACATGGTCTTCGAGGGCCTCAAGCAAAAGGGCTCGATGATCATTGTCCCTTCCACGGCCGTCGAGACGATGGGTCTGGGCGCCCTTGGCGGGCTGACCGCCTTCGATCGACAACAACGAGCGGCTACCTCCGCCAACACCGGTCCGAAGGCCGAACCGGCACCGGCAGGAGGACCGGCGCCAGACGATGCAGAAGGCTGACGGAACGCGTAATAAGCTAAGCGGGACTGCGCAGTATTTGGACAGTGGACAGCCACGCGTGCCACGGACGGCTTGTCTGCCCGTTCGTCCATCACGTGTGCGGGCACTGGCGGGCAAGCCGCCACTGGCACCCACGCGGGCAAGCCGCCAGCGGCACCAACGCGGACAAGCCGCCAGTGACACCCACGCGGACAAGCCGCCAGTGGCACCCGCAATGTTCAAACAATAGAAGACCAGCTTACTTCCCCTGGGAGATGATAGGGTCACCGCACCCCGGTTCTTGTGCACGCACAGGTCATTGAAGTGGGGTCTGCGTCATCTCCGTAGGTAAGGACGACGCTGGGCCGAGAATCCCTTCTCGGCCCCTTGTGTCGATGTGTGGGAAAGGATTCCCGCCGGAAGTGGGTGCGAGAAAGGATTCTCGCACCAGCGGAAGGACTCTCGCACCAGCGGGAATCCTTTCTCGGCAGCGGCTTCAGGACCGAGAAGGGATTCTCGTACGTGTTTAGCGGCCTCGCGAAGAATCTTAATACAGGACTTGCGCCCTCGCAATAGATCGGTTATATCC
>JAFGQA010000086.1 GCA_016935885.1 Phycisphaerae bacterium
CGGGATCGTCACAGCGTGAGATCACCGCCGCCCCGGCCGCATCGCCAAACAGAATCGCCGTGGCCCGGTCCTCATAATCCGTGATCCGGGTCAGCGTCTCCGCCGCCACCAGCAGCACGTTTTTGTACAGGCCGGCCGTAATCTGCGCCCCCGAGAAAACCAGTCCGTAGACAAACCCGCTGCATGCCGCAACGAGATCGTACGCGGGCATATCCGTTACACCCAGTTCCGCCTGAAGCCAGCATGCCGTCGATGGCAGGGGCGTATCGGGCGTGACGGTGGCCACGACGATCAGATCGATCTCGGAAGCCGTCATCCCTGCGTCCGCGAGTGCCCGCTCGGCCGCCGTTTTGGCCAGGGTCAGCGTAGACTCGTCGGGCGCGACGCGCCGCCGCTCCCGAATGCCCGTCCGGGGCACAATCCACTCGTCTGACGTGTCCAGATAGCCGGCAAAGAACTCGTTTGTCAGCACCTCTGAGGGAACAGAAGACCCGGTCCCCCGGATCGTCACCGGAATAAAATGACCCATGGATTGTCTCGATTCAGCCGTTCTCGCCGAAGCGTGCGATGACGGCGTCGTTTAGTTTGTGCGCCAGGAACCTGGCGGCGGCGCGGATCGCGTTACAGATTGCCCGCTCCCCGCTCCGCCCGTGGCAGATGATACACACACCGTTGATGCCGAGCAACGGGGCCCCCCCGTACTCGCTGAAGTCGTGCCGCGCCCAGACCCGCTGAATGGCCGACTCAAATCGCGCCTTGGCCTGCGGGTCCTCGTCCGCGATCTCTCGCTCAATAGTGGGAAAAAGACCCTCCGAAAGGCCTTCGATCAGTTTCAGTACGATGTTGCCGACGAAACCGTCACACACGGCAACCTCACACACGTTGGAGAACAGGTCGCGTCCTTCCACGTTGCCAACGAAGTTGAGCTTCGGATCGCGTTGCAGAAGCTCGTGCGTCTGCTTGATCACCTCCGTGCCCTTGGCGCTCTCCTCGCCCACCGAAAGAAGGCCGACTCGCGGGTTCTCGCGACCGATCACCATCTCCGCATACAGCGTCGACAACACCGCGTACTCATAAAGCTGGCGCGGCTTTGCCTGGATGTTCGCCCCCACGTCGCAGATGACCACCGGACCATAAAACGACGGGATGGCGACCGCAATGCCCGGGCGATTGATGCACCGCAAAGGACGCAGCTTGATCTGCGCTGCGCCGGCACAGGCCCCGGTGTTGCCCGCACTGATGATCGCGTCCGCCTCGCCCTCCACCGCCAACTGCGTCATGCGGTGAATGGACGAGTCCTTCTTCTGACGCAACGCATCCATCGGCGACTCGTCCATGCCGATCACCTGTGACGCATGGACGATTCGAATCCGGTCCGCCCCCTCAAACTTCCCGATCGCATCCAGCTCCGCCTTGACCCGCCCCTCGTCCCCCACGAGCAGAACCTGAACGTCCGGCGCGTTCGCCAGCGCCTGCACGGCACCGCGCACGATCGCCTGCGGAGCGAAATCTCCGCCCATGGCATCCAGAGCGATCCGGGCGGGCATTACGCCTCTTTCTCCTTCAGCGTCAGCGCCACTCGCGAACTGACGTAGCCGCAGTTCTCACACGCGGCGTGAGGGAGCTTGGCCGATCGACACTTCGGACACGAAACCACGTTCTGCGGACGCAACGCATGGTGGGCGCGCTTCGTCCGAGTCCGCGTCCGGGACTTCTTTTTTGCCGGTAACATCAACCACTCCAAAAAAAGAGGGCGCCACTCTGCGATGCAATCCGCGCACCACACGCGCCGCCCGGCAGCCCAACCTCCAGGCAAGCTCCACAGGCTAATGCACTTACGAAAAACTGTCAAGAACCAACCGAGCTTCCCCAGACCCCCCGCCCAACCACATGGGTACCCATCGCCCTGCCCCAGGTTGCACCTGAGCCGCCCCGATCCCCGCCCCCCGGGAACGGGCCGCTCACGCAAAGCTCCCGGCCGACGGACAATACGACGCCAATTCACACCGCTCGCACGCCGGCTTCCGGGCCGTACACACCCGCCGACCGTGCCAGACCAGGGCGTGGGCCACGAACGTCCAGCTTTCCCGCGGCAGAACCGCCATCAAATCCTGCTCGATCCGGACCGCGTCCTTGGCATTCCGGCCAGTCCAGGTCAGCCCCAGCCGTTCGGCCAGCCGCCCGACGTGGGTGTCCACGACCACCCCTTCGTTCTTGCGGAACCACGTGCCCAGAACCACGTTGGCGGTCTTGCGGGCCACCCCGGGCAGCTCCAGCAGCTCCTCCATGGTGCCGGGCACCTGGCCGCCGAACCGCTCCACGATCATCCGGCACGCCCCCTGGATGGACTTCGCCTTGTTCCGGAAGAACCCGGACGGGCGGATGTCCGCCTCCAGCTCCTCCCGCGGCGCTTCCCAGAACGCCTTGGCGTTCGGGTACTTACGAAAAAGCGCGGGTGTCAGCCGATTGATGGTCTCGTCCGTGGACTGGGCGGACAGGATGGTGGCGATCAGCAGGTGGAGCGCACTTTCATGCAGCAGTGCGGTCGTCGTGTCCTCCCCATACACCTTCCGCAGCGCCGCCAGGATCTTCCGGGCCCGCCGCTTCCTCTCCTCAGCCCCCTCTGCGTCCTTTCGCCCCTTCGTGCCCTCGTGCCGGAGCTTGCCCGCCGCGGCGGGTCCCTTCGTCCCTTTCTTTTTGCTTTTTGCTTTTGGTTTTTTGTTTTTTTCTGTTCTCATCCGCGCCCCCTTGCCCGCGAGCGGACCCGATACAGGCGCTCCGTGAACCCGCCGTCGGCCAGGAACTGCTGATCGAGTTGCCGCAATTGCTGGTCCAGAAGGTAGTTCGCCTGGTGAATCAGGCAGATGATCGTGTTGGCGGCCGCTTCGGCGGGCGCCGACTCCACATAGGTCCTATAGGTCGAATAGGACCTATCCGGCGCATACGCCAGCTTTCGTATGTCCCTGGCGGCGGCATCGTCCTTGTGCCAGAGCCGCAGCCCCCGCAGGCGAAGGAAATCCTGATAGTCCAGCAGCAGCTCTTCCAGGCTCGCGCGAGCCACTCCCACCAGCTTGAGTTCGGTCTTTTTTGATGTTCCCGAAGCCTGGCTCCCCTCGGCAATGTTCTGTTTCCCGCTCCGTGCTGCCTGGACCATCTGATCATGCGTCCGCGACCGCCGGTCGACAAACCGGTCACAGAACGCCGCCGTTGCATCAAACACAATCTCGGCCATCTGGAACGACTTCAGCTCCCGATACCCCCCATGCGCCGGAATGAGCCCCTCGCCCCCTCCCGCTGGTTTCCGCCCGTCGTTCTTCGCCATCCGCAAGTATCCCCTGTTTCTTCTCTGCGTTTTTGCGTTTCACCGTTTTTGCGTTTCGTCCATCTGTCCTGTTGATCCCATTGGTCCTATCCGCCCGCAGCGCCTGCTGATCCACGTCCGCCCGGTCCATAAACGCCGACTGCCCGATCAACGACCGTGCGTTCCGGCCGAGCACATTGAAGCGCAATGACCCGGCCCCTGCAAGAGTTTTTCAGCAGCCCCACTGCCCCTGGTACACGAGCCAGTGGCGATCCGCCACGGCGGACGGGCTTCGGAATGGAACCGCCGGGGACACGGCGCATCTGCAGGCCCGTTCACGGGCCTTCCCCGCTGTCGCCCGGCGACATCCCCGCCGCAGGCGGGCTTGTAGGCCGGTCCTTCGAGGGCCGGTCGATCGGGCGCTCGACCTTCCCCCACCCCCGATACCGCGTTTCAACGCGGTTGGGCGAGCGAGGCTCGTTTTGCGAGCGGGACTCGTTCTGTAATTGGGGGCGGGGCGTTCTGGTGCGGGTCGGCTTTCGGAAGACACGCCTGATCCGCGATGGTCCTGCGGCATGAGAAATCACGCAACGCTGGCCAGACGCCAATCCCGCGCTTGGCGACGGTCCACCGGGCGCGGTACGATTTCAGGTTAGTTCGGCCCAAGAAACCATCGTTCCCACACTACGCGACGAGTCATTTGGCTCTTGGCGAGAGGAAGAGACGTCTGTCCCTCGATGCCTCAATGGGAGATCGCGCCATGCTTCGAAAACCTGATCAGCTTGAACCGTCACTCGAAGAGCCCTTCGCCCAGGACAAACTGAGCCGATCTGCAAGCATCACGAACCTGACCAGACTCGTCAGAACCATCAACCAGCCGTTTGTCATCAGCGTAAACGGCCGTTGGGGATCAGGGAAGACTACGTTCATTAAGATGTGGTCTCAAGTGCTGCGTGCCCAAGGGCAGTCGGTACTGCTATTCAACGCATGGGAGAACGACTTCGCCGACGATCCTCTCGTCGCCCTCATTGGCGAAATCGAAACCCAGATCGTCGCAGGGCAACCTGCGTGCAAGAAGGCGTGGGCAAAGTTCAAGAAGGTGGGCTTCTCAATAGCCCATCACGCGCTGCCCGCCGCCGCCCGCATCGCTACCTGCGGGGTCCTCGATGCCAATACCGTGAAGCCCCTCGGAGGCCTCGGAGAGGCCATCAAAGACGGGTGCAGTGACGTTGCTGCGGAAGTCTTCCAGGCAAAGCTGGCAGCCTATGAGAACGACAGGAAGAGCCTTCGAAGATTCCGCAAGGCGCTGCAGGATTTCACGAATTCGGTCACGAACGAGAAGGAGTCAGGCAAGCGCATTGTGTTCTTCATAGACGAACTAGATAGATGTCGCCCGGATTTTGCGATCCGACTCCTTGAACGCGTTAAGCACCTGTTCGCCATCCCAGGACTTGTGTTCGTCATTGCCATCGATAGAGTCCAGTTGGGCGAATCCCTGAAGGGAGTGTACGGATCCGGACTTGACGCCGAGGGCTACTTGCGGAGGTTCTTCGATTTGGACTTTCGACTCTCGGCCAGCGTACCGTTCGAATTCGTGCACGCCACAGTAGAGGCCTATGAGATGGGCGACTTCATTCCGACTGTGCACGGGACGCGTCCCGTGCACGATTTCATCGAGTATCTAGTCGCTCTAAACAAGCTGTTCGCCTTCAGCCTCCGTTCGCAGCAACAACACCTCACGGAATTGAACATCCTCCTGCGTGTCTTGCCGAAGCACTACTCCGAGGAGCTTGTGGAAGTCGTGGCATTCCTCATAGCCCTTCGTATGCTTGACCCAGCCCTACTCGACGGATTCCTGACGGCGCAGGTAGCGGCTACCGACATCGAGAAGCGAACACGAATGCTCCCCGGTGGAGGGAGCTTTTGGGATTCGCACTCACTCGCACAGGTCGCGATCGGCGAGCTTTACGCGATCAGCAGGAACGGCAGTGACTGGAAGGAGCATTTTCGGATTGAGGAGGCTGCGTCAGGCCCCGCCGCCGATGACGATAGACGGAGGCGTGCACAGACGCGTGTGCACATGATGAAGCGCGTCGCGCAGCGGCTCAGTCCTGAACGTCTGCTGGGCGACCTTCGCGATTATCTTGAATTTGCGGTGGCCTTCCAGTGACCACGAACTTGCCAGACTGGTGGTCGTCACAAACCGTGGCGCGATTAGCGGAACATCACTCACATCCGGGCACCCATGACGGTCCATCAGTCACTTTCGACGGTTCTCGGAGCCGCAGACTTCCCGACAACAGCATCCTACGCCTTGGTCGGCGTTCTGAACACGTCAAGGATCCGTGATTTCTCCGGCGGCTCCTGTATCACGGATGTCCCGTTCTTGCCCCATGCTCGTTAGTGACGCAACCGCAAACGCCTTCATCGTGCTTCGGGCATCGATGCTGACATGCAGCTCATGATACTGAACGGCAAGCTGCGCTACTCGCGCCATCAGGACACTGGCATAAAGCAAGAAGTCACATCCGGGGTTGCCCGTCATGGCCGCTAGCGGTCCCGCATGAACTGAGCTGTTGAATCGCTGCACATACCAGTAGTACTCATCGCGCTTGCCAACGTGCTCTGCAATTGGGCCGAGATTTCCCTGAGGGTACCACTTTGTTCTGGGTTCACCCTTCCGGTTCATGTAGTTAGACACAACCGCGTCGTAGCGGGCCTTGAGGTTCTTCTCCCCGTTGGGACGAAGCGGGGAGGCGGCCACAGTCTTGCCAATGTCGTCATCCTGCTTTACGGCCTTCATGGCTCGTTGGAAACGCTCGACTTCCCTATAGTTCACATAGAGCAACGCCCGTGCCTGCGTATCCTCTTTCGCGATGTATGCGAATTGCAGGTAGGCATCGAACATGCTTCGGGTGAGAATGGCTAGGCTGTGCGATAGCAGGTCCCTTTCGCTCTCTGCTGCATGCTGGTCGAGTATGTACATCGCCCGCCAGTTGGCGGACATATGGTTCATCAGACACAGCATCGCATCCTTGGGCGGTCCATCGTTTGCGTTGAGCAAAGAGACAATCACCTCGCGGATCATCGTGTCAACAGCGTCTTTGAGGCGTACCACGGTTCCGTCCTTCAGTGTCACATGGTCGTCCACTCTTGCTCGCAGCACCGCACGGAGCTCATCTTGTTCTTGCCAGCGGTCTGGCGAATGGAATTCGCTCTGAGCTGCTCCCACATTGTCACGAGTTCCGGCTGAGGACACTGGAAACAGTCACCGGCCTCCGGTGAGAGTGCCCGACTATGTCACCCGCGTTCCCGGCTGCGTCCGGCCGACTATCCTTCCCGTTTTCTTCGTCCTGTTCTTCCGCCCAGCCGCCCATCCCCTTCCGCCCAGAAACAAACCGCTTATCCGAAGTGTAGCAGAAGCCCCAGCACGCACAAAGCAGAAACTCCCCCCGCCAAGCCAACGAAGTGCTTCCCCTTACGCACCTGCCCCAGCCAACCCACGCCCCAGGCTGATCCACCACAAGGGATGGCTCCGTGCATCATCTCCGCAGCGTTCAGTCGTCCCTTTCGGGACTGGGACGTGGGTGGGCCGAACCAAGCCGGCCTTAAAAGGCCGGTCTATCCTCGCGCCAGCCCTGTGGTCGGGAGAAGCGCCATCGAGCCCAAAGCCCGTTGAAACGGGCTGCGGCGGGAACGCATAGAAGGTTGGTGTGCGTGAGGCACGTCAACCGGTCCTCGAAGGACCGGCCTACGAGCCCGCCTTCGGCGGGGAAGGCCCGTGAACGGGCCTGGAGGATCGGCCCCCTTGACGGCGGGCTTGTGCAATGGACCCCCTGGCGGAGGGACTCTGTGATGGACGGGTCGGACACGTAGGA
>JAFGQA010000087.1 GCA_016935885.1 Phycisphaerae bacterium
CCAGTTCCGCGAGGTGGCCACCAAGCTCAACTCGGGCGAGGGCACGCTGGGCAAGCTGGCGCAGGACGACGAGCTGTACGAGGAGGCGAAGCGGCTTCTGCACGAGTTGCGGGCGACCGTGGACGACTTCCGCGAAACCGCCCCGATCACGACGTTCACGAGCATCTTCTTCGGAGCGTTCTAGAGGAATGGCTGATGGTTGATGGCGGATGGGGGTTGAAATGAGACGATCCTGGTGGCGTTCTTCGATTTGCATTTTCCTCGCCCTGGTGCTCGCGCTCGCCCTGCCCGGGCCGGCCGGCCTGGCCTTCGCGTCGGATGACGGCGTGGACGCGGGATTTGCCGGCGGCGCATCCTCCGACGATGACGACAACTACGGTGAAGAGATCATGCTCGGTGTCTTCGTCGCAGTGGTGCTGGTGCTCTTCTACCTCGGGTTCAAGGCCGACCGTGATTTTCGCGCCGAGGCCGCCTCGAAGGTGAAACTGGCCGAGGGGCGCGGCGCCGATGTCGTCGTGGACTTCGGGTGCCTTCCGGAAGACGAGGCGCTCACGAGCGAGCCCTCCGCCCAGCTCGCCGGCCGCCTGGGCCTGGAATTCAGGTTCTGACGGAAGAGGCAATGGTCGCGACGGGGAAGGGGGGCGCCGATGGCAAGCACACCTTTATCCCGCGCACCGGTGCTATGTAGCATGCTATATAGCACGAGGGTGGCGGCGCGGATGGAGTTTCCAATGTTCGGCAACATCGCATGCTGTGGTTCGGGCGAGTGCTTGCCTCTTTGGAGTGCGGCGGCTTGACGCCGCTCTGCCTTCGCGGCCCGTCGAGCCGGGCCGCAACAAAGCGCTGTCGAGCCAGCGCACTCCAGAGCGCGTTTCCGGAAGCGGTCTGGAGACCGCTTCTGCGCGGCTGAAACACGTACTGATCTTCCCAGGCATTCTCCGTCGACCCGATCAAGCTTGAAGCCGGCCGCGCCGCAGCCTAACATCGATCAGGTTGAGCATGACCGCGCCGTCCGCCACATCCGCCACGCCAGACCGCACCATCCGCGTCTTCGTCTCCTCCACCTTCCGGGACATGCACGCGGAGCGGGATCATCTGGTGACGGTTGTTTTTCCGGAGTTGCGTTCGTGTCGAACTGTCGCGGCTGGAGTGAGGCTGCTTCATGGGGGGCAACAGGCATGACAGAGTCACACCTCAATGCACGTCTCCGCCCGATCATTCGGGTCTTTGTCAGTTCGACGTTCAGCGATATGCGGCATGAGCGGAACGCGTTGCAGGCGGATGTGTTTCCCAAGCTGGAACTACTTTGTCAGAAGAACGGCTTTCAGTTTCAGGCCATCGACTTGCGGTGGGGCGTCTCCGGGGAGGCGGGTCTGGATCACCGCACGATGCGGATCTGCTTTGAGGAATTGCGGCGGTCGCAGGAGATTTCCCCTCGGCCCAACTTCCTGATCCTGATGGGCAACCGCTACGGCTGGCGGCCTTTGCCTGAGGAGATTTCCGAACAGGAATGTGAGGAACTGAAAAAGGCGGCAACCGCGGATTTCGCGGATGGGGAGAGAATCGGTGGGCAAAAGCCTCTTGACGTTCTGAATGCCTGGTATTGCAGGGACGAGAATGCGGTTCCGCCCGTTTACGTCCTTCAATCCCGCCGGCAGAAGTTGGGCGACGGCAAGGATTACACGAAGGACGAGCCCTGGAATGAGATCCAGGCGATCCTGTGGGAGGTCATCAATCACGCCATGCCGCCGTCGCGAATGGGCGGGCGTTTCGATGGGGCGCGCGAGCCGGACGATCCGTCGCCGCCCATCACCCGCTTTCAGGCCTCCGCCACGGAACAGGAAATCTGGCAGGGCGCCCTTCGGGTCCCCGATGCCAGGGAACACGTGCTGGCGTTCTTCCGGGAGATCGCCGACATCGGCACGGTCAAGGATCCGACACTCATCAAAGACTTCGTTGACGTGCAGCCGTCCGGCGGCCTCGATACGGCCCTTCGGGACGAACAGGCGCGGCTGAAGAAGCATCTTCGCGACCGGCTGGGTGCGGCGAATGTGTTTGAAGCCCGTTCGGTGAAGCTAAGCACGGATGTCACCACGGAACATCTGCCGAAACTTTGCTCTGATGTGGAAACCCGGCTGACGCAGATCATGCAGGCCCAGATCGAGGCGTATTGGAAGGGCACAGGGCAGGCGTCCACCGAGCGTGCGGTCCGCGATCTGGAGATCGAACAGCAGGAACATGCCCGCATCGGTCAGGAGCGCGGCGGCCGAGCGACCTTTGTCGGACGCGAGGACAAACTGGCGGCGATTCGCGATTATCTGCACAGCGACTCGACCTTACCGCTGGTAGTTCACGGTGCTTCCGGCTGCGGAAAAACGGCCCTGATGGCGAGGGCGGCACAGGAGGCAGTGGAGCAGAGGTCGGAAGTAATCATTCGTTTCATCGGAACAACGCCCCGCTCCTCCGATCTTCGCGGGTTGCTGACCAGTCTCTGCCAGGAACTGCGGCTGCGGTATCCGCGCGAGGGGGAACTGCCCACGGAGATCAGGTTGCTGGAAGTGGAGTTGCAGGAGCATTTCAAGGCGGCCACGGCCGAACAGCCGCTGATACTGTTTCTCGACGCGCTCGACCAACTGGCCGACACCGATGGCGGCAGGAATCTGCATTGGATACCGGTTGGCCCCTTGCCAGCCCATGTGAAACTGGTTGTGTCCTGTCTGTCCGACCGGGCCGAGCAAGATCCAGCCGGCCACCCCTGGACCGAACTCCAGCGCCGCCAACTGCCGGCGGGGAACCTGATTGATCTGAACGAGCTGTCCGAGGAAGACGCCCACACGCTGCTATTTGAGCGCTGGCTGCCCCAAGCGGGACGCACGGTCAGCCGGGACCAGCGGGCGAGTATCGAGCAACGCCTGAAATCGGACAAATGCCGTCAGCCGATCTATCTCAAGTTGCTGTTCGAGGAGGCCCGGCTGTGGCGGTCCTATGATGCGCCACCCGCCTTGGGCGAGGATGTTTCCGCGCTCCTCAAGCAGCTCTTTGACCGGCTCGGTTTGCCTTCGAACCACGGTCCGTTGCTGGTGGAACGTGTGTTGGGCTACCTCGCCGCATCCCGTGAAGGACTGGCGGAGAACGAGATCCTGGAAATCCTTTTTCGCGACCCCGAGTGCAAAGAATCGCTCCTGCTGGTCTCCCAAAAGACCCAGCATGAGATGCCGCCCAACGCCAAACGCATTCCCATCGCGATCTGGTCCCGTCTTCGCTTCGATCTCGCCTCCTACCTCACCGAACGCGCTGCAACCGGCGCCAACGTGCTGACGTTCTACCACCGCCAGGTGGCGGAATGGGTCCAGGAGCGTTTTGCGAAAGCGCATGACCGGCGATGGGAACCACACTCACTGCTGGCGGACTACTTCCGTAATCTGGCCGACCCGGCGAAGGACCAGAGTTGGAAGGGCGACAGTGCACGTCCCTTTCTCCAAGTGGTGTTCCATCTGGTCGGGGCGGACCGCTCTGACGACTACTGCCAGACCCTATGTGACCTCCGCTTCGTCGAGGCACGGTGCCGGCTAGGACAGGTATTCGAGCTGATCGCCGACTACCGGCTGGCGCAGGAGGACCTTCCGGAGGCGCAGGCGGATTTGGCAGAAGAGCGCCAGCGCCAAGAGCGAATTGAGCGTTGGACAAGAGAGATCATAGCCTATTCCAAGGCATGGAGTGATCGGCGCGACCGATCTGCAGCAGGCGAATCCGTGACTGAGCCGGAACCAGCCTTGCCTGAGCCACCGCCTTCCTGCCGCATGTGGACCGAGGAGGAGATTCAGGCGGAGTGCGAGCGAATCATCAAGACACCCACGCGGCGCGACCGGCTGGAGGCGTTCGCGGGCTTCGTCAGCGGACAATGCTATCCGTTACTCAAACATGGTCAACTACCCGGCCTCGTCCTGCAACATGCCTTCAACGCTGAACCGGCTGGCGCGGTGCACGACGCGGCGGTGCCGCTGTTGGCAGCGCTCAGCAAACCACATCTGTTACGGCGCTGGCCACCCGAAGCACGTCCGAATCCGAAACCCGTCTGCCTGCGCACGTTGGAAGGACACAGCTCCTGCGTCAGCAGGGTGAGCGTGACGCCAAATGGGTGCCTGGCGGCATCCAAGGGAACGGATGATACCGTGCGGGTATGGGACTTGGAGAGTGGGCAATGCTTGGGTGTTATTGAGAACGTCTGCGAGAGGGGAATAAGCATTACGCCGGATGGATGCCGTGTCGTGTCCGGAGGGACCGATCACGTAATACAGGTGTGGAACGTGGAGAGCAGGGAATGCTTACAGACCATCAAAGGCCACACGAATGCAGTTATTGCCGCAAGCGTATCGCCAGACGGAAAGCTGGCTGTTTCCGGGGGGGCTGATCGAACAGTGCGCGTTTGGGACCTCGATCGTGGTGTGTGCCTGCAGACCCTTGTCGGCCACGCAGATTGGGTCCATGGCGTGAGTCTACTGCCGGACGGGCGGTTTGTGCTGTCTGGGAGCTTCGATAAGACATTGAAGCTCTGGCAACTCAATAACGGGACCTGTTTGCGAACACTGAGGGGACACACTCATCTGGTTAGCAGCGTCAGTGTGACACCGGACTGCCGCCAGGCGGTATCAGGGGGGATGGACAGCACGGTGCGGTCGTGGGATTTGGAAACCGGGGAATGCTTGCGCGTTTTCGAACACGCTGACGAGGTGTATTGCGTGAGTGTTACGCCGGATGGAAAACGTGTGGTGTCAGGAAGTAGAGATTGCACAGTACGGGTATGGGATCTGGAGAGTGGACGGTGTTTGTGTGCCCTTGCAGGCCACAGCGCCTCAGTAAATGACGTAAGCATTACGCCGGACGGGCGCCGGATAGTGTCGGCAAGCTCGGACGGAACGGTGAGAGTCTGGGATATTGGGCGATCACAACCGGTTCGTCCCCACAAGGATCAGGGCGGCCCAATGTGGTCACTTGCTGTTGCGAATAACGCCCGCCATGTGATCTCAGCGAACATGAACACCCCCCAGGGGCTGTTGAACCTAACCGAGAATTATCGATTGATCCTACGTTTGTGGAGCATTGAGAGCGGCACGTGCCTTCACACTCTTCTATGTCCTCCGACAAGTCATTCTGACGTTGTGGACACTACAGCAGACGGAAGGCGCGCGATCTCAGGGCATGTTGATGGACTACTCAGAGTCTGGGATATGGAGAGCGGTGCGTGCCTACGTTGGATGAAAGGATATACCCGAAGTTGGCGAAGTTTCACAGTCACATGTGTGCGTGTGACGATGGACGGGCGGCAGGTCGTGTCTGGGGGCCAAGACGGAAAGTTGCGGGTGTGGGATCTGGAGACCGGGGCCCTTGTGCACACAATGGTCGGAAATGCCGAAACCATTATCGATATCAGCATGACGCCGGACGGCGAGAGGGTTGTTTCCTGCAGCGAGGATAGCACCTTGAGAGTGTGGGATTTGGAAACGGGCGAGTGTCTGCGAACAATGGCAGATCATATTCAGGACATGCGTTTTGTGATGGCGGTGCCGGATGGACGCACCGTGCTTTCGGGCCATGCGAACGGCCAGTTTGTGTTGTGGGACCTCGAGAGTGGGGCGTGCTTGCGATCAATATGGGGCTGCGGTCAGGTGAATCGTCGCGTAGACATCACGCCCGATGGTCGGCATCTTGTGTGGGCCGGGTTTGACAAAATGGTGGGCATATCTGACCTGAAGCAAGGGGCATGCGTGGGCATACTCGACACTCCGGCGCGCGTGTGCTCAACAGTCTTCACTGGAAACGGCCTGATTCTGTGCGTCGGAACTGAGCACGGTGATGTAATCTTGTTCGACGTAAAGGGTATTGTACTCGGACCAGATCTCAAAGCCAGAGTGTCTACTGTTATGAGTGACACAGAATACGAACAACTCTTGTGTCGCGGTCTCGAATTCTCTCGACGAAAGAAGGACGTCGGCCACCAAGAGACGTTGGCCCATCTCACTGCTCTGGTAGTTCATCTGGAGAAGATGGGCAGGACTGAAGAGGCCCGCGTGTTTGCCGAGGAGAGGGACGCGATTATCGAACGTCAAGCTCCGGGCCAAGCACGCGAGGGACATCGGACCCTTGCCCGGGAGTCTCAGCAGAACCGCCGACCTTCTGTCCCGCCCCCTGCCACGACTGAACCAGCGAGGGCACCAACTTTGGATGAGCTGCGCACGATTGCGAGGAGCCTGTATCAGCGCTGCCTTTGGGACGCGGCAGGATCTGTATTTGAGAGTCTGATAGCAGCTGGCGACCCGATTGAGGAAATCGGTCCGAAACTTGTGAAGTGCTTGCTGCACGCCCACGAACCACCGCTGGCGGGGCAACTAGCCCGTGCTGCGGAGATCATCTCAGCGCTCGATCACGGTGGACACTTGGACATGGCTGCCGAGCTCCGTGTGCAACTTGCGGCAGAGCAGCCGCCGGCAAACAGAAAGCCGCCTTGGCGGCGGTGGTTTGGCGGGAGGGGGAAGGAATTGTGAGTATGTCGAGAGGGGAATGAGGGCTAGGTCTCAGGAGTTGACAATGAAGGCGCCGAGTCCAACTGAATAGGTTGTACTCATAATATTCTTGCGTGTACATTACGAATATCGTAATGTATCAGCATAAATGCAGGCCATTACCGAGAGAGTGTTCAAGCTGGCACCGCCGGGCGGGTTGTTCGATTCGACAGTGATTCGCAACCTGTTTCCTGACAGCAGCGATGGCGCGCGCGGGTTGTTGGTGCATCGGGCTTGTCAGGCAGGCGAAATCCTGCGCCTAAAGCCCGGGCTTTTCGTGCTGGCACCACTTTATCGGAAATCCGATCCGCATCCGTTCGTGGTTGCGGCTATACTGCATGCCCCGTCCCATATCAGCCTGGAATCCGCACTCGCGTATCACGGACTGATCCCCGAGGCGGTCTACCAGGTGAGCAGTGTCACGGTCGGACGCAGTCGGGAGTTCTCCACGCCGCTCGGTGTGTTCACTTTTCGCCGCGTGCCGGCGCGCGCACCGCGTGCCGGGGTCGAGGCGGTGGAAGTCGCGCGCAATGCGTGGGCCTTTATCGCATCGCCACTCCGCGCCATCGCAGATGCGGTATATCTCAACAAGGAAATCACCTGGAAACGGGATGGCGTCGGATATCTCACCGAATCACTCCGCATCGAGGAGGACGATCTTTGGTCACTCTCCTTCGATGCGTTGGATGAGATCGCGGACAGTATCCGCAGTCGGCGCGTGCGGGCATATCTTGAAGGACTGAAAGGAGCCGTACACCATGCTGGATAGGGTATTGAGTGCGCGAATTCGCGACTATGCACCGGCGAATGCGGTTGAGCAGGAGAACGTGTTGCAGGAGCTCATGCAGCATTACGTGCTGTCTAGTCTCTCGCGTGCCGGCCTGTTCGCGGAGGCTATGTTTCACGGCGGCACGTGCCTGCGGATTGTCTACGGGATGAATCGTTTCTCTGAGGACTTGGACTTCCTTCTCAAGCAGCCAAACCCGGCGTTCCGCTGGGAGAGCTATCTGGAGTCCGTACGGAAGGACTGTGCGCAGGAGGGCATTGCTTTCGAAGTGCAGGACAAGTCGGAGGTCGGAACGGCGGTACGGAAGGCGTTCCTGAAGACCGATTCCATCGGAAAGATTCTCACGCTGGACCTGCCTTTCGAGCGCTATCGCGCCCGCAAGATCCGCATCAAGCTGGAGATCGACACGAATCCTCCCGCGGGCTCGACGTTCACGACCAGCTACATCACCTTTCCTGCGACGGCGCCCATGACGACGCAGTCGCTGGAATCGGGCTTCGCGCTCAAGCTTCATGCGCTTCTTTGCCGCATCTACGTCAAGGGTCGCGATTGGTACGACTTCGTGTGGTATGTCGCGCGCAAGACCGCGCCTGACCTGAACCTGTTGGCCCATGCCTTGCGTCAGCAAGGGCCATGGGCCGGACAAGACATCACCGTGACCATGCGCTGGGTGCAGGAAAGCATGGAGGCGGCCATCGGGCGCATTGACTGGACCGCGGCGCAGGCTGACGTTCAGCGCTTCCTGCCCCTGCGCGAACAGGAGGGCATCCGCGTGTGGAACAAGGATTTCTTCCTGCACCATCTCGCCCGCATGAACGGGCGAGAGGGCAGGCCTTCGTGATCAGGGCGCTTAAGCCTGCCGTCCGCCTGTCCCCATTTCGGCGCCCGATCCAGTTTAGGCCGCTCTCCCGCCTGCGTCACGAACGCACCGCAGGATACCCCGGGCCTTGGCGCGCGGAGGTATGCGTCCGCAAGGAATGGTAGGGCGATGCGTCCCGCCGAGCCGGGATCGATCCCAGCCGGCTTGGCTCGTCCGAAGAGCGGCTCAGCCGGAGGCTTCGCCCTACCCGCGCAGAGCAGGCAACGATTTCCGGTGAGATACCCCGCGCCTCGGCGCGGGGTGCTTCACTCTGCGGGGTGGGGCTGTCCGGCCTCCTTTGCCGGTAACAGGAACGAACGGGACAGGAACACTGAGTTCCCATCTGTGGACAATTGCCGGCATGACAGACTGTGGTTTCTCGGTTAATCTGGGCAACGGCTTCTGCGATTTCCGCCCGGTCGTTGTCATGAGGAGGGAGAACCGCCATGGCTGACAGGAAGAAGCTCACGCCCACTACGCGCGCGCGATGGGCCGAGGCGTGCGGGGCCCGGCGCGCAGGTCTCCTCGATCCGACCGTACAGCGTACCTTCTCGTGAAGAAGAAAGGGCCGCCAAGGAGGGTAGCCGCATGAAGACTGCATCAGGAAAACCCGCGCTCAACGATCCTGCTGTTGCTTCCGATCTCAGCGATTCGGCCTGGGTGGAACTGCATGTCCCCCGGTTTGGCGCCATGCGGCCGCGGTACCAGGCGTACGAGAAGTTCCTGAACGAAGTATTGAAGGAGTTCTGCCGCCGGGTTGCGCCACTGGCCATTGTGCAGGCGCGAGCGAAGGGCGTCCCGAGTTTCGCGGAGAAGATCCTGCGCAAGCGCAAGGCCTACACGGAGCCCACCGACCCGCTCCCGCCCGACCCGCTCGTACGCCTTACCGACCTCTGCGGGGGACGGGTCATCACGCAGACCTCCTCGCAGGTGAAAGCGATCCGTCGGCTGATCGAACATTGCTTCGACATAGACTGGGCCAACAGCGATGATGCCAGCGCGCGCCTGAAGACGACCGAGTTCGGGTACCGGACGGTCAACTACATCGTCATGGTCAACCCCGAGAAACTGAAGGCAGCGGGCATCACCATTCCCATTCCGCCGGAACTTCTCGGCTCCGTCCGACCCGACGCGGACGGGCCGGCGCGGTTGAAGGCGGAAATACAGGTGCGCACACTGCTGGAACATGCCTATGCCGACATCGGGCACGACCTGACCTATAAGACCGAGGTGAAGGTTCCGGGCCATGTTCACCGGTCCTTCTCCGCGATCGCCGCCATTCTCGAGACCGCGGACCAGGAGTTCGAGCGGCTGGTGGACTCCTTCGACGACTTCAAATCGAACTACGGCGCCTACCACTCGCGCGCGCAGATCGAAGAGGAGATCGCGCGGCGCCTCGTCGTGCTGGCCAATAACCCGGACAACGTAGCGCAGGCCGTGCGGGCGGCCGGGCTGGCGCTTGCCATCGGGGACTACGAGCAGGCCATCAAGGTGCTCACCCCGTACAGCGAACAGGCTGATCAGGGCGTCCAGCGTATGCTCGGCACGGCGCTCACCAAGCTCCATTGGGACACGCCGCGGAGCCGGGAGTTCCGTAAAGGGCGCGACCTCCTGGAGGCGGCGTGCGGTTACGAGGACAACGACGCCGAGTCGCTGTGTTACCTGGCGGAATGCTGGGAGCACAGCGACAAGGAAGACAAGGCCGGCGACCTTTTCCGCCAGGCGTTGGCCGTGGACGCCACGGAGCCGCGCTCCCTCTGTCGCTATCTCGAGTTCCAGGTCAAACACAGCAGCAGCGAGACGGTCGTTCGGTTGGCCGAACCCATGATCCGGAACGCCATCGAGCGTTGTCACGTCCAGATCGGGGGGCGCGTCAACCTGACGAACGCGTGGAGCGCCCTGGCTGTCTTCCACCTGTTGATCGGCGAACCCTTCGAGGCGCTGGATGCGCTGGCGCACCTTCTGGACCTCTGTGAACGGTCGGTTTCGGCAGGCACGGGGCGTCCCTGCGCGGCCGGCCGGGCCGCCTCCAGGCTGCTGGCCGCGCTGTCGCATCTCCGATGCATTCGGGAGAAACTGAACGGGTTCGATTGGGTCGAGCGGGCGACCCTGCTCGGCTTGGCCGTCCGCGTTGGCGATGCAGAGGCCCTGGGCGAATTGCGCGCGAAGGCTTCACAGCATTCCGGCGAAACGGTCTTCGAGGCGGGCGATCACATTGTCATCCTGTCCGGCGGTTGCGCGTCGGAGGTCGAACCGTTCATGTCGGAGTTTCTGAGGGAGTTGGCCAGGGGTGTTGAGGGCCAGTCGTTCACGCTTGTCAGCGGCGGAACGAACATGGGAATCAGCGGGATTGCGGGCGAGATTGCCCGACGTTCCAAGGGCGCCATTCACACCGTCGGCTACCTGCCGGCTCCGATGCTCAAGGCGTTGGCCGTGGCGAAGCGCGCGGACGGATTCGATCTGCTCTTTCCGTCGGCGGGCACGGACTTCACCCCGATGGAGCCCCTGCAGGGCTGGACCGACATCGTCACTGCCGGCGCAGACCCGTCCCGCGTGAAACTCCTGGCGTACGCCGGCAGGAAGATCTCGAAGGTCGAGATCGCCATGGCCTTGGCGCTGGGTGCCCGGGTCGGCGTGGTGGGCAATCCGGTACTGCCGAAGGAACGTCAGTTCGAGGACCCGGCCTGGGTGAAGCACCGGAACTTCCTGCCTCTGCCGCTGGATAGCATGACCCTGCACGCCTTCATCCGCATCGAGACGGTTGCTCTGGACGAAAAGGACAAGAAACGGCTGGAGCCCGCCGCCAGACGGGCGCACGAAGACTATGCGAAGTCGGCGACGCCAAAGGAGCCATCGCTCCAGCCTTGGGACAAGCTGGACGACGCTCTCAAGCTGTCCAACTATCACCAGGTCTACTACTGGCAGAAGGTGTTGAAGGACTTTGGGCTGGGCGTCCGCAGGCTGACCGAGGAGGATCGGAAACACGATCCCCTCGACATGGTGGAGGCTGTCGGCGAGGACGGGATACGGAAGCTCGCGGAAATGGAACACGGGCGATGGAACGTCGAGCGGCTTGGCTACGGCTGGCGTTACGCCCGGGAGAAGGACATTCCCAAGCGGCTCTCCCCGTACCTGATTCCTTGGGACCTGGTGCCGCCGGAAATCCAGAAATACGACCTCGAAGCTATTGGCGGTCTGCCGAAGAAGCTTCGCGAGGTGGAGTTGGAGCTGGTTCGCATATGAAGTCCAAACGCCCGGACACCGGGATCGGACCGCATCTCACAATGGCGTTCTGTTAACAACGCGAGGAGGCAATCGGTGAGCACGACACGGCGTGACGGACGGGCGCGGATTGCGGTGGCGGGGGACATCTGCCTGGATGCGATTGCCGTGCCGAAGGCCGGGCAATGTCCGGGGCCTGACACGGAGAACTGGCAGTTGGCGGGAGAGACGCGCACGTATTACGTCATGGGCGGGGCCACGCTGTTGGCTCGCTTCGTCGCCTGTGCCACGGGCGAGGCCGTTGCGGGTCCTGTGATCGGCTATCCTGATGCGCTGGCGAAGAACGCGGCGGGCAACGTGCCGCTGCCCGAGTCGCTCCTGGAGCGGCTCACTCGGCATGATGTCGTGAACTCCCTGCTCGGACTGTACAAGGAACCCGCGGGCGGAGGCAAGGGCAAGCCCGCTCAATGGCGAGTGTTCGCCACATATGGGTTCTCCGGCCCGGACAAGGGAGACAAGCCCCTTGTGCCTTGGATTGAGGGCGACCACCCGGATCTGGATCTGCTGGTGCTGGACGACACCGGCAACAGATTCCGAGCAGACGAGCCGCACTGGCCGGCGGCGTTGAGCAAAGGCCGCAAACAGCCGTGCGTGGTCTACAAACTTCACCGCCCGTTGCCTGGCGAGTCAGGTGTCGGCTGCGAGAACATGCTCTGGCAGCGTCTGAAGCCCGCCGACAACGATCGCTGCATTGTCGTGGTGGATGTCAACGATTTGCGCCTGGCAGGCGCAGCGATCAGCCGCGGTCTGTCATGGGAGAAGACGGCACTCGAACTGATCTGGCACTTGAGAGGTGACACGCGTTTCGCCGCGCTGCGGGATTGCCGGCACCTGGTGGTGCGCCTCGGGCTGGACGGCGCGCTCTGCTACCACAGTCGAGGATTGGACGAATTGCCGGAGGTCCGGATGGTCTACGACCCGGAGGGCGTCGAAGATGGCTTCCGGGCCAGTCGCAAGGGCGGGATGGTCGGGGTGGGGAGTTCGTTTACGGCGTGGCTGACCGGCGCGCTCTATTCGAAGGGCGTGGCGCTGTGGGGATCCGAAGGGGAGGGGTCGGAAGAGAAGCGGATTAAGGCGTTGACGGATGCGGTGCGGCTGGGGCTGGCAGCCTCGCGACGGCTGTTCAGTGCCGGATTTGGCCCGGTGACAAAGGAAGCGGATCCTGCATACCCCGCGTGCGAAGCCTTCTCCGGCCTGGCGGGCGATGCCGCGATATTCGCGGACGTCGCCGTTCCCGTGTTCACCCAGGCCGCGGGGCCCGAACCGCATGCGTGGACGATCTTGGACTCCATGTTCCCGCCCGGCAGTCATCTGGAGGACACAGCGCTGAAGGTGCTCCGGCAGGACAAGGTCGAAGAGCTGAATCGGGCTCCCTTGGGTGTATTTCAGAAGCTGCGAACCTACGATCGCTTCGAGATCGAAGCCTACCGTTCGCTTTGCGCGATCATGCGCGAATATCTCCAGAACCCCGCGCCCAAACGTCCGCTTTCGATAGCCGTGTTCGGTCCGCCGGGATCGGGGAAGTCGTTCGGCGTCCAGCAGGTGGCCGAATACATCAAGGGCGACATCATGCTCGACCCGCTGCCGGCCTTCAACCTGTCGCAATTCCACGGCACGGAGGATTTGACGGCGGCGTTTCACGTCGTCCGTGACAGCTTCGTGCGGAAGTTGGTGCCGCTGGTGTTCTTCGACGAGTTCGACACCTCGCTGGCCGGCGATCCGTTGGGTTGGCTCAGGCATTTCCTGGCCCCGATGCAGGACGGGCTGTTCATGGACCGCGGGACCATGCATCCCATCGGCAAGGCCATATTCATTTTTTCCGGCGGCACCTCCTCGCGATTCGAGGATTTCGTGATTGAACCCGGCGCACCGGCGAAAGAAGGGATGCGGTCGTACCGGGAGTTCCAGAGAGTCAAGGGACCGGATTTCGTGAGCCGCCTGCGCGCGCGGCTGGACATCGTTGGCGTCGAGCATGAAGGCCTGCCGCGGGCGGCCTCGCTGTTGCGTCGCGCCTCCGTCCTGCGTTTTCAATTCAAGGAGAAGGCGCCGGACGCATTCGACGCGCAGGGCGAGCTGCGGATCGATGCCAGCCTTGCGCGGGCGTTGCTGCAGGTGCCGCGGTATCATCACGGGGTGCGCTCGATGGAGTCCATCCTCGATATGAGCCGCCTGTCCGGGTGTCGCCATCTCAGTCCCTCCTGCCTGCCTCCGCCGGCACAGATGGCACTGCATGCCGACCCGGCGGAGTTCATTCGTCTGGTGTTTGCGCCGGCATCGTTTGGCGCGGATCTGGACCGGATTGCGCGGGCCGTCCATGAGGACTACCTGGCGCAGAGAAAGGCCGACAAGAGCTTCGATCGGAACGAACCGGCGCACCGGCCTTGGGCCCGCTTGAGCGAGGAGTACCGCGAGTCCAACCGGGATCAGGCGCGCATGATACCCATTCGCCTGCGCTCCGTGGGGGCCTATGTGCGCAAGAAGGGCGCCCATGGACCGAAGACATCGCCGGTCATGCCCGCCGCGCACGTGGAGACGCTTGCGCGCCAGGAACACGAACGCTGGATGTCTGAGAAACTGCGGCTGGGCTGGGTCTACGGCGACCCGCCCGAGAAGAAGAGGCGCATTCACCACTGTCTCATCCCATGGGACGACCCGCGGCTTTCCGAGGCCGAGAAGGACAAGGACCGCCGCGCCATTTGCATGATCCCGAAGTACCTGGCGACCGCCGGCTGGGAGATTGTGCTGCCGGCCGTCCAGGCCCCGCCCCCGAAGCCCGGTCGCAAGCCGAAACCTCGGAAAGCCGTGCGGCCAAGGAGGAAACGCTGACATGAAGCCTTATGGTCTTGCCGTCAAAGCGGTGATCGTGGATACGTCCGGCCGGTGCCTGCTGTTGCGGCGGTCGGAGGCAAACCGCAGTTTCGTCGGCTGCTGGGAGTGGCCCGGCGGCAAGGTGGACCCCGGGGAGCACTTCGCCGACGCGGTAGTCCGGGAGACGCGGGAGGAGATAGGACTCGACGTGGAGATCACGGGCTTTGCGGGCGCGACGGAGTTCGAGATGCCGAAAACAAATGTCGTCCTGCTCTGCATGGAGGCGCGGATCACCGGCGGCGAGATCGCCCTCAGCCACGAACACGATGCCCACGAGTGGGTGGCGCTCGGCGATATCGGCAATCGCCAATTGCCCCCCGCCATCCGCGATTTCATGGTCGCGTACGCCGAAAGGAAGGCGGGCAGATCATGACCCTGTGGTGATCTGAGTGCTGGGGGCGAATCGGTGGGCAAGATCCGCAGTCGGGCGCTCAGGACGAACGGAACGACTGGAAAGCATGAACAACGCGGATTCCAAAGGCCACGCGCCCGGCCTCGTCTGGAAAGCCCGCCCGATCTTCATCTCGTCAACGTTCCGCGATATGCACGCGGAGCGGGATCATCTGCGCAACAACGCTTTCTTACGGTTGGCAGAACAGCTCAGAGATCGATGCCACTATCTGGACACGATTGACCTCCGCCAGGGCGTCGAGAACGCCTCCGAGGCCGATGAGGCCAAGCGCGAAATGCAGGTACTGAAAGTGTGTCTCGATGAAATCGAGCGATCGAAGCCCTTCCTTGTCGCCCTGCTGGGCGATCGCTACGGCTGGAGGCCGCCCCCCGAACGCATCATCGCCGCCGCGCGCGATGCCGGCCTGCCTCCGACGTTGGACGTCGCGGGCAAGAGCGTGACCGAGCTGGAGATCCTGTACGGCGTGCTGGAAAACCCCGGCCAGCGCATGCGCAGTTGGTTCTACTTCCGGACGCTGGACCGGACCGGGATGCCGCCGGAGGTGGCGGCCCGGTTCCCTGCGGAAGAACCGAGTGACGATCCCGAATCGCCCGCCGGCCGACTGCGCGAGCTGAAGGATCGCATCCGCCGGGAAATGCCAGATCGCGTGCGCGAATACACACTGCGCTGGGATGCTGGGAAGGAGGCTCTTGTCGGACTCAGGGAATTCGACGACCAGGTCGCTCACGATCTCTGGGGGGATCTCGCGGCCGAGACCACGGCCTACCTGCGCGAGGCGCCGCGCACGTGGCAGGAGGCCGACGCCCGGGCCGTGGCGGACTTCGTGGCGGAGCGCATTCGCGGCTACGTCGAGCGCCCTGCCGTGAGCGACCCCATGCTCGAACATGCCCTGTCGCCGGCGGCGTCGGGCGCGGAGTGGGCCCTGGTTGTCACGGGTGAATCGGGCGGTGGTAAGAGCAGTATCTTCGGCCGGGTCTACGAGGCGCTTCGGCCGCGTGCCGAGAAAGGCGAGATCGTTCTCCTGGCCCACGCCGCCGGCATCTTCCCCATGTCCGGCCAGGTCGACCGCATGCTCAAGCGCTGGATCACCGAACTGGCGGCGCATCTCGGCATCCCTGACCCGCTCGACCGGCCGGAGAAGGCCCCATCTCCTCTAGGGCGAGGTTCACCCGCTGTGGGCTCCGCCGAGCCGCAGTCACCGCTCATCACGTCCGAAGAAGTTGACAAGACCTTCGCCTCGCTCCTCGGCCAGGCCGCAATTCGGAATCGTATCGTGGTTCTGGTGGATGCGCTGAACCAGTTTGAGCCCACCGTGCGTGCGCAGTACATGACCTGGCTGCCGAAGCTCTGGCCCGACAACGCCCGTTTCATCGCCACGGCGATTCCCTGTCAGGCCACGAGCGCCCTCACGGAGCGGCCCGGCTGTCGCGAACTGCCGGTCCCGCCGGTTTCCCGCGACGAGGCCCGGCTCATCGCTGAACGCTTCTACCGCGAGCGGCACCATCGAGGTGTCAATCCGCGTGTTCTGACGGCCTTGCTGGACAAGAATCTGCCTGTCGGCCGCCAGGCGCACGGCAATCCGCTCTGGCTGGCATTGGCGCTGCAGGAGATGAACCTGCTCGAGGCGGACGACTTCGAGCGGGCGGACCGCGAATTTGCGAACCTCGCCGAAGCCGCGCGCATGGAGGCCCTGCAACTGGCCGAAGCTGACAAACTGCCCGCCGACACGAGCGGCGTCTACGGTGAGCTGCTCGGACGCGCCGAGCGGGGGTTTGGCAAGGCGTGGGTGGACGCCTTCACCGGTTTGACTGCCATCAGTCGTGCGGGTTGGCGGGAGAGCGATCTGAAGGCGCTGATGCCGGTAGTTTCGGGTCAGCCCTGGGACGACCTTGCCTTCGCCGGGCTCCGCCGCATCATGGGGAAGCACGTGATCCAGCGGGGAGCGCATTCGCAGTGGGACTTCTTCCACGCCAACCTGCGTGACGCTCTGCTGCAGCGCGAGTTTGCGGATGGCCTTGCTCGTCGCCGTCTCCACGGTCTCATCGCGAACCAACTGCTTAGCCTTTCGCCCGACGATCCCCTGCGGGAGTCGGAAACCATGTTTCACCTCATTGAGGCCGATGACCGTCGCCGCGCCGCTCTCTTCTATGGGGGGGGGGTGAAACAAGAAGCAATGACACAATCGACGGTGGCTCTGGGTGAGTTTCTGCTTCGACCCACGTCACCGCGATCGGATCAATCAGTAGAATGGGTTTTGTCATTGGTTGGCCAAGTCTCTGAGGATGTGGATGCAGCGAGTCATGTCTGTTGGCAACTGACGTATTCCCTGAAGCCATGGGTGGACCAGACCACTGCGCGATTGCGGCGACGGTTCTGGGGGAGACTGGCCCGGGAATACGAGCTACTGAAGGACCGAGGGCCCGAAGGCAGTTCTATGATGCAAACAGCTGTGGACATATACGGCGAAGCAGGCCCGAGTATGTTGAAAACAGCATGGTCATGGCGGGAATCCTCTGGTGCTGCAAGATGTTACACGTTTGCAGGGCAGGCGGCGCAGGATGACAAGGACTACCAGGCTGCGTTCCAGACCTACAGGAAGGCTGCTGGGATCGTTTCTGCCCTTCTGGGTCAGCAACCAGATTCCCCGGGGTGGCTTGTTGCATGCGCGGACTTGGCCTTGCGAGGTGGCGACGTGCTGAGGTCCGATGGAGATCTTGATGGCGCTTTGGAGGGTTACCATTGTGCCGCGACACTACTTGAAGATGGTGGCCATGCACGCGAAACTCCGGACGAGGAGATCGGCACCGCTCTTTCAAAGGCATACTGCAGGTTGGGCGATCTGGAGGCGATGCGCCACGAGTTTGACAAGGCATCATATCATTTCAGGTCCGCTGCTGCTATTCTGCGGAGGCACTTGGATGTGGCCGCCGATAGCACGCGAAGGCTCGGGAACTTGCTGAGGGAACCAGCCGATGAGGCAATTCAGCGCCTGGTGAGAGGAGGGTTGGATTATGCTGAGGAGCGCCGTGCGCGGCTGGCGAGGAATATCTGTTGTGCCGAAAGGAAACTGGGGGCTGCATTGTTTGCGGATGGTAACATGGAAGAAGGGGGCTGCGTCTTGCGGGGGGCCTCAGTTCTGGCAGCCCGGCTCTTAGAGAATACCCCGCAGGACCGCGACATTCGCGGCAACGCGGCCCTCTGTCACCGGCAACTCGGCGACGTGTTGATGAAGAGCCAGAAGGTTGCCGAGGCGAAGGAGGAGTATCGGATCGCGCTTCACACGCTTTCCCCTATCGTCGATGCTTTACCAAGCACGGATTCCCTGGTTCAGGAATTCTATCGTGTCCAGAAGCGGATGGCCACCCGTGTGACGGATGATGAATGGATAGATGATGAGGAAATTAGCATTAAGTATGGCGCTCTGAGCGGACTCACAGCCGCTAGGATTGGACATATGACCGCGGACATTCTCGGGGCGCCTGAAGGAGATGATGAAGACGCGGAGACGTCCTTCGGCGAGGTGGGGCGTGCGGGGGAGGCTTCTCCGTTCTGTGAAACAACTCGGCCGATCACCGAAGAGCTGCGACAGATAGATTCGGAGAGCCCGGATCGCGCGTACGAGCTTTGGGTACACTGCATTGATTTGGGCGACGCGCGCCATGAGGAAGGGAGGGGGGCGGAGGCACTCCAGTTCTATGAAAGAGCCCGGGCGATCGCCGAGGAACTGCGTCGGAGAAATGCGGAGAATACAGCTTACGTGCGATACCTTTGGGTGAGCCACACCAAGCTGGGGAGCCTGCACCTTGAGCTAAAGGATGGGTGTAAGGCTCTCTCGTCCCACGAAAAGGCCCAGGGGATCGCTGAGGAATTGCGACAGAGAGATCCGGAGAATTTGGAGTATGCGCGATACCTTTGGGCTAGCTACATCGAACTGGGAGACGTGTGTCGTGGGGAAGGAGAGCGGGCGAAGGCGCTTTCGTTGTATGAGAAGGCTGTGGAGGTAATCGAGGCGTTGGGACGGAGAAATCCAGAGAGTGCGGATTGGGCGCGCGACATTGCGATGTCGTACATGAAGATCGCGGGAGTTTCTGAGTTGACCGCTCCGGGTGATGCCCGTGTTTGGTGGCGCAAGACCTTCCAGCAATTCACCCGGATGAAAGCGCGCGGCATCGCAAGCCCTGCAGACGTGCACTGTATGGAAATCGCACGCCAGAAAGTGGAGGGGGTGGATGGAGGTACAAGCGCACCTTTCTACCGCATTATCTTCATCCGTCTTGTCCTGCTGCTACTGGTGGCGCTGGCAACTTGGCTTCCAACGGTAAGCCTATGGTTCCTGTTCATCAGCATCCCAGTGTTTCTGATCGGCCTTGCTCAGCTTCTCATGTTCATCCCGGGCGTTCGAAAAGCTGTCCTCACCGCTGCTGAAGAGGCGAAAAGACAGCAGTCGATATCATGAAATCGCGTGCCACGGGATCATGCGAGAAGGGTTTGGCGTTTGCCGAGGAGCTGAGGGAAAGGAACCCGTGGAGCGCCGCCTATGCGCGCGACCTGAGCCATTCCTCATATGACGATGGCTCAGGTCGCTGAAGAATACAGGCCGGCCGAGGCGCGCGCTTGATGGCGCAAGCCGTACAAGCAGCTCTCGGGCATGAAGTGGCGCGGGATCATGTTGCCGACAGACGAAAAGTATCTGGTGGCGCTGCAGAAAAAGGCGGGTGGGTGAAAGAATGTGAGTAAAGACAGCCAGCCGTTGTCCCCGGGCAGGCGATCAGGGCGAAGTGTGGAACAGTCAAAGACGCCAAGAAAGCTGATGTGAATGCATCTCGACAGGGCCTGATTGAGATTGCTCCGAATCCTTACCTCTCGTTCGGTCTGCGATTGGGGCGGGATGAGATTCATGCGTGGGTGGTCAGTACCGTCGGGACGTTAGCAGTCGGCCTCCTGCTGGACCTGTTTGCGAGGGGGCTGTCGGCATCGCTCCGCGCCGCCATCCTGGCTGTTGTCGGCCCCCTGGCCGAGAAGCCGGGGTTGTTCTTCCACTACTTCAGGGAAGCTTTTCGCGAGTATCGCGCGACAGCGCCGGGTAACAGGAAGTCGCGCCTTCAATACGTCGGCAAGGCCATCCGTGAAGGCTGGCCATCCCTGCGAGCTGATCTTCTCTATCACGATCCGGCCTACACACTGCTTCTCTGGCTGCTTCTGCGATTGACCGGAACGCAGTCTGCTTTCGTCGCGGCCCTGCTCGCCGGCGCCAGCTTCGTCACGGCCATCGCAATCGCGTCCGGGCTGGAGGTCCTGTCGATCGATCTCAGGTATGCTTGCCTGCTCCGGCGCTTGCGTCGGGCCGGCTTCGTCACCAAGTCCTACTACGAAGCGCGTTTCCTTGTGGACCCGGAGGACGATCCGGCCTTTGCCCCGGAGAGAGTCCTGGATCGACTGCAAAAGCAGTTTGCACTGCCTGTGCGCGCTGTGCAGACCTATCGCGATCTCTATCTGACGGGGAACACCCTGTCCGTCTACAACGGGCGGAAGCCCTATCTGCGCTTGCGACAGCGAAAGAAGGAAGACGGGACGGTTTCCAAGCAGGCCGTCCAGGTCATGTACACCCGGGCGAGGGAGGTCCGGAACGCCGAGCCCAGCCTGCACCGGTGCTTCGCCACGCGCAAGGAGAAGGCGGGGTTCGACTTCGGGGTGGATCAGCCCATGCCCTGGAAAATCCAGGACATTCCCGACCCTCGCGTTCGCGATCTCGTGAAACGGTTCAGCGATACGGTGCCGGATCGCGAGGTCTGCTTCCAACGCCACGTCGCCATGGATCCCGCCGGGTTGTTCATCTCCGTGGACATCCCGCCCACCGCGCCGCATCCGGAGGGCACGTACTGGATTGAGGTCAAGACGCGGGACAACATCGACATGCTCCGCTCGGCCACCGACTACATCGCCTGGAAACTGCCCGTGCGCGCGACGACGAAGAGCAAATGCGAGACGTTCGAAAGCCAGGGCCGGCAGATTGCCGGATGATCCCACGCCAAGGATTGGCAAGTCTTGCGGCGCATGCCGTACGGGCATATTCTGAACAACGAGGAAAGCGTGCGGCTGGAATGGGAGTGGCACAAGGAGGATCAGAGGAATCTGCACCGCCTGGTCGAAATCAGGCCGCACCTTTGGACGTAGACATGCCGAACCCGCAAATCCGGCGTGCTGTATCTCTGCGGGGGTGCAGATTTCGTGGTGAGTAGGGGTGCCTGCTGGCGTTCGAGCGGGCGTGACGTGGAGGAAGGAGGATTTCAATGGCAGGTCAGCGCATCGCCCGTTTCGCGAAATACATAGTCGAAAAGGTCTCTCGTGCCTACGCCGGGAAGAAGAGCCGGCCGGACGTCTTCATTTCCGCCACGTCGGCCGACCTAGGAACGGTGCGGAAGCTTGTGAGAGACGCGCTGCTGGATTCGGACTGCTTCCCTGTTGAGCAGAGTCACTTCGCGCCCGACTATCGCAAGGTGGAGGAGATGCTCAGAGCGAAGATAAGCACTTGCCAGGCCATGATCCACATTGTCGGCATGCGCTACGGATTCGAGCCCAATCCCGCGCACCGTC
Organism: Phycisphaerae bacterium; assembly: GCA_016935885.1. The sequence continues at coordinate 21,363 of JAFGQA010000087.1, forward strand.
CTCCGAACACGCCCCGTCGTTCCTACACTCAGATGGAGTACCACATAGCCAAGGAGTTGGGCCTCCAGTGCTATACCTTCATATGTCCCGAAGAGTTCCCGTACGACAAGGGCAGGGGGCCTGAGCCGCCGGAACTGCAGAAGCTGCAGTTGGCGCACCGCCAGCAGTTCTTCCAGAAGGAAGATGTATTCACAGAGTTCAGTGATCGGTTCCAACTCGAGAAAGGGGTTCTGAAGCTGCAGAAGGATCTGTACGAGCTGAGGGCCTGCATCGGCAAGAACAGTCCCAAGATCTGGATTGCCGTCTTCGTGAACTGGCTGATCCTGATCACGATTGTGGGTGGACTGTGGTGGGGTGTGAACAGACTCGGAGCATCTACGGACTCCATCATCCGCGAGCTGAGGGACAGCAGCGCCTCGGAGAAACTGCATACGCAGGCGGCAGCAGACTCCATCATTCAGGAGCTGAGAAAAGACGAGGCCCCGGAACGAGTGCGTGCGCAGGCGGCTGCGCTCTTCGACGGCAGGGACTACTCTGGCGCTTTCCACGCATATGCGCAGTTGAGCGATGCCGATCCCGAGAACCTGGACCTGCACCGCCGCATCGAGGAGTGTGCCCGACTGGACGAGAAACTGAGGAGACCGTTTCTCGACCGCTACGCGGCACTCGTCCGGCAGCACCCCGCGAATGCGATCTTTCAGAACTACCTCGGCAATGCCCGCCTCCTGATTGATCCCGAGGATAGGAAGGGTGCAGCCCGGGCATGCTATGAAGCAGCCCTTCGACTTGATCCCCAACTGATATCCGCCACACATAATCTTGGCGTTTTGCTGTTCCGCGCAGGCGAACTGGATGAAGCGCAAAAACGCTTCGAAAGCTACCTGTCGGTTCTTCCCGAGGATCCGCACGCATGGGTCAATCTCGGTCTGCTGTACCTCGCAAGAGTTCAGGCAGACACCAACGACGCCAGATCAATCAAGGCCTCGGCAGATGCCTTGGAGCGGGCGATCCAGATCCAACCGGGGTCCTTCTCTGCATACAGGGCATTAGGAGGGCTATTCCTGGCCATAGGCCAGGACGACGAGGCCCTGCATGCGTATCAAGAATCGCTCGCGCTGAACCCGCAACAGCCGGACGTCCGCAGAGTGCTGGCCGATCGGTTCGCTGACGCGCAGACCACGGACAGGCCGGCCGCCCAGTCGGTCACGAGGTCAGGGGAGAGCGGGGCGTTGGTCGAACAGAAGTGAGAGGATGCGAACCGGCTACACAGGAATGACTCATGAAGCTGTGCGACACACGATTGGGAATAGGTCCGAATAGTCGACGCAGCTCGATGAAGGGTCGCTTTGTCCGGCTGATCGCCGGAGCGCTTCTTCCGTGGGCACTCGCGATACCGCATGCGGCTGCGGGGGGGAGGGGTGGTGGTTCGGCCTCCGCAACGAATCTTCTCCGCCAGGCTTGGCAGTACTACCACGCAGGCCAGCGGGAGCGGGCAGTCCAGACAGCCAGCGAGGCGGTGAAGGCAATCAGCCAGGATGCCAAAGCAGACAGCGGCGTTAAGATCTATGCGCTTGAGTCCCTGGGGCAGATGCAACACGCGGTGACCAACAGGGCTGCAGCGAAGGAGCTTTGGGAGCAGGCCCTGGCGCTGGCAGAACGGGACGCATCGACGAATACGGTTCTACTGGGTCGCATTCTGACCAATCTCACCGGTGTCTATGCCGTGCTCCGTGACGCAGAGCGTGGCGAACCCGCGGCACAACGCGCGGTTGATCTTGCTCGCGAGAGCAGAAACCCGAAGAGGATAGCTGCCGCCCTTGTCAATCAGGCCGTACTGCGTGTTCGGCAGGGGCACTACGTGGCCTCGAAAGGGCCTCTGAGGGAGAATTTCAAGCTTGCCGACGTCTACCGCTTTTCCGCGAGCACGCGCTCGAACCTGGCCTTCAGTATCGCGAGGCAATTTTGCACTGAAACTCCGTCGCCCCGATCCACCTATCGTGACGGGGAAGACGAGTATGAGTACCGGCTGAATGTGGCCATGTGTGCCCACAGAGAAGGCAGACACGAGCAAGCCTTTGAATCGGCCGAGGCGGCGCTGGTGTGCGCTCAGACCGCACACGGAACGAATCATCATACGGTTGGCTACGCACAGGCTGTTCTGTCGTCGATCATGGATTCTCTGAACCGCTATGAGGAAGCGGAGGCATGCCAGCTGGAGGCTCTAAGGATATTCAAGGCCGAATACGGCGAGAGCGATCCGGGCAGCATCGAAGCTGCCAACCAGCTAGCCGCGTTGTACGAGCGGAAAGGCGATTACGCAAAAGCAGTTCCTATCCTCACTGCTTTGCTGAATCGAACTCTGGTTCAACGTGGATGGGCGACTGTCACAGCCTCCGAGCTTCTCGATCGTGCCGCCGTCTGTTGTTTCAAGAAGGGTGACCAGGCCAATGCCGCATTCCTGGCCCGCCGGCTTTGGGCCATGGGCGGAGCGACAACAAACACGGACATTGAGCGACTGGCGTTTGGGACAGAAGGTCGCACGTCGGTGACCATGTTGGGTCCCGGTTCCGGTCCGGAAGTCCCTTCCGCGTTGCGCGAACGGGTGCAGCAGTTGCGCGCGATGAAGATGCGGCTGGCAGGCCTGGAACTGCTGGGCCCCGGGCTCAGGACGGCCGCGCAGTATGAGAAGGAATCGGAATCGCTTGCGCGGGAAGCCGAGATCCTGGAGAGAGATCTTCTGCTCGAATGGAGACCTGCTCGAGAGACAGGTGATGAGCCTCCGCTAATGAGGATGGGATTGCGTTTCTCCCATGAGGCAGGCATCGACTTTGAGCGCGTCTTTGATCTGGTGGCGGCGGTGCGCGCCAGGGAGGCGATGGAAGATGTCGGGGATACTGCTGCGAGTTCGGCTGAAACAGCCGCGGTTCTTAACAACCTGGCCGTTTTCGCCGCGCATTACCGCGACTATGCCACGGCGGAGGAAGACGCTGGAGCCGCCTATGTCAGTGTCGTGCATATGGCCGATACCAATGGGGTGTATCTCCATGGTGGCGAGGAGTCGCGCGTTGCGGTGATTCTGAACAACCTCGCCGCCATCTACTCCCGCACGGGGAAGGGGGATGACGCGCGGCGCTGTTGCCGGGTGGCCACTGATATCTGTGACAAGTTCCCAGGGGTCAAGCCTCTGGATGTTGCGATCCTGCGGGCGAATCAAGCGGCACTGGAAGCTGCGGACAAGAAGTTCAAGGACGCAAAGACGCTTTACATGGATGCGCTCAAGATCGCGGAATCCGTTGATGACTGCCCGCCGGGACTGGTCGCCAACATACTGCTTGCGCTGGGCCGGGTCTATGAGTCCATCAACTGTCCCAAGAGCGCCCGGAATGCCTACATAAAGGCGTTGAGCGTTCTGGATCGCGACATCAGCGCTTCGCCCCTTGAGTCACTCGTGGTGCTCATGTGTCTCGGCGACTGTCTGGCGGGGACAGATGAGGCAGAAGCAGAGCGGATGTATCACGAAGCGCTGGGCATCGCATATGACGTCGCCCCACAATCCGCGGTCGTGTTCATGCCCCTCGGGAAGCTTCTGGATCTGACCGGAAAACAGGAGCGGTACGCGGAAGCGATTGCCATCTGCAAACACATGCTCGCGATACTCCCATCATCGGCGTCGAACCAGGGAGAGATATCGGGGGCGTTGAGGGAGGAACTTGCCTCGCTTGAGAAGGGGCAACAGACGAAGCAGTTGTATAACCCCCTTGATTTCTCGAGAAACAAGGCCTACCAGGCTATGAGTCGGGGTTTCGAGCTGTCGAGCCGGATGTGGGATGCGCCGGAGGAAGTGGACGACGCCGAGTTGGGCGAGCCCGACACGGCTGCCCTGTGGCTTCTGATGACCGCGCGAACGCGCGTGATCGAGGGCAAGTACGACAAAGCAGGGCTTCTTCTGAAGCGAGCTCTGGACAATCAGAAGGAGCTTGGCACGAACAGCGTACGCCTGGCGGCGATGCTTCGTGAGTACGGTGGCATCCTCCAAGATCTAGGGAAGATCGAGGACGCGGAGGCCGCGATTCGGCAAGCCGTCTCGATCTGTGAGCGCGCAGAACCGTCGGATCGCGAAGAACTGGCGCAGAGCCTGGGGAGCCTCGGAGTCTGGTTGGCCGGGGTGGCTAGATACGCGGAGGCGGAGACGAACCTCTTGCGTGCGATCGACATCGCGAGCGCAGCAGGAGGTCCGGATGATGAGAGCGTGGCACATCTGCGCACCACTCTGGATGTCGTCCGGATGAATGCGGGAGTCGGGCTCGATCGGAGGCAGGACCTTCGAGCAGCTCTGACTCGAGAGGAACAGCAATGGGGTGCCGACAGCCACAATCTCGCATCTCCGTTGACGACGCTGGCAGCCGCCGAGATGAATGCCGGCAATATCGAGGCCGCGAAGCCCCTTCTGATCCGCGCTCTCGACATCATGGAGAAGCATCAGGCCAAGATGGCGGGAGTGCATGTGAAACCGGGAGAGAAGACCGCTGGATTGGCTCATCCCGACATCATTCCCGTCCTTCTCTCGCTTGGGGCGGTGTACGCCAAGGAGGAGAACTACGGCGAAGCCGAGACCATGATGCAGCGCGCTCTCGTCGCCGCACGACAAGCCTTCGGTTCGGAGCACAAGGATATCGCACGTGCTCTCGAGGGTCTGGGCAATGTCGCGTATCTCTCGGGCAAAGACCTTGGGGAGGTCGAATCGCTGTACTCGCAGGCCCTGGCGATGCGGGAGAAGGTGCTGGGCCGAGAACACCCTGGCGTCGGGACGATTCTGCGGCGCATCGCGGTGCTGAAAGCGAGGGACGGCCGGTATGACGAGGCCCTTGGTGTCTTTGAGCGCTCGATCGCCATCCAGGAGAAGACGCTGAGAGATGTGTTTTCCTTCTGCTCCGAGAAGGAGCGACTTGGTCTCGTGGACGATGTCACCGCGGCGCATTCTGCCTTCCTCACGATCTGTGTGGACAAGCTAGGAGCCCGGGGCGCTGGCTCTGCGCTGCAGTACCTGACTCGCTGGAAGGGCATCGTTCTGGACTCGATGATGGAGGATGCGGAGGCAGCGCGACTCTCCGGCGATCCTGCCCTGAGGGAGCAGAACGAACGACTGCGCGTGGCCAGGAGGCAACTGTCTGCGCTGGTTCTCGCCGGCCCCGGGAATATGGCCGCCGAGGAGTACCACGCGAGCGTGACGGATCTCGAGTCGAAGGTGGAGGAAATGGAGCGGAGCATGGCCCGGCAGAGCGCTCGATTCCGGGAAGGGAGAGCCAGCCGTGACATCGGGCTTGCCGAAGTTGCGGCGGCCTTGCCTGCCGGGTCTGCCCTGGTCGAGATGGCTGAGTACCCGCCATACGATTTCTCCGTCGCGCCTAACGAGGATCCCTTCACTGAATCACACTACGTGGCATTCGTCTTGCGCGCCGGCGAAACGAACCCCGTGCTGGTGGATTTAGGATCGGGTGTGCAGATCGGGGCCGCCGTGCTCGGGTACCGGGAGGGTGTGAAACCACGCCCTGCGCCGGACACAAACGACCTCGCATCGCTGCTGGTTGACATGTTCTCAGACGGCATGCTCAACCTGTGGATGACGAACCTGTACGGGCGGGTCTGGGCGCCCATTGAACCGAACGTGCGAGGGTCGAAGCATATCTTTGTCAGTCCTGACGGTGACCTGAACTTCGTCCCGTTGGGCGCCTTGAGAGATTCGTCGGGGCGTTACGTCCTGGAGGACTACGACATCTCCTATGTGTCCAGCGGAAGGGATCTCGTACGTCGCAGCATGAGCAAGACCCTTGGCGAACGCGCGGTTGTTCTTTTCGGCGTTACCAACTTCAGCGAAGCCACCGTGCCCGAGCCGGCACTGGATACGGTGACGCGGGCGACGCGATTTCGCAGTGGCCTCTCGCAGGGTGGTCCTCTTGAGGGGCTGCTCTTCCCGCCACTGGCCAACGCGATCGCCGAGGTGGACCACATAGCGGCGCTGGCTGCGGGCATGGGCGTCGAGCCTCACAAGTATCGGCAGTCGGCAGCGACCGAGGGGCACGTCAAGGCCACGCTGCGGCCGGCCATCCTGCATTTCGCGACACACGGGTTCTTCCTGCCCGTGAGCAACCCGTGGGAACTTAAGAAACGGACGTCGTTTGACAACCCGATGCATCGGTCCGGGCTTGCGCTTGCCGGCGCGAATCTCACGCTTGCAGGGCGCGCCAAACGAGGCGAGGAGGATGGGATCCTGACCGCCGAGGAGGTCGCCGGGCTTGATCTTGAAGGCACGGAACTCGTTGTCCTTTCCGCCTGCGAAACCGGTCTGGGCGAAGCCAGGGCCGGGGAAGGTGTGCTGGGGCTGCGGCGCGCCTTCATGCGCGCGGGAGCTGAGAATCTCGTGATGGCGCTGTGGCAGGTTCCTGATGTCGAGACGCGTCTGTTGATGGAGGCGTTCTACGCGAAGTACCTGGGAGGGCTGTCGGCGTCGCAGGCCCTGCTGAGCGCCCAGCGCGAAGCGCTGACCCGAGAGCGTGAGTCCGACCGCGGTTACAATCCTTACCGATGGGCCGCGTTCGTTGCGAGCGGGATCGGCCCCGGTATGTCAGGGTCGCCGCAGAAGCCGCCGGCAGAAGTGAACCGTACGCATGACGATTCAGTGGTTACGCATTGTGAGTTCGCACGCTTGCTCGTTGGCGATGGTGAAGGCACGCAGCCGTGCAGCGAGGTTTTCGAACTGCTGACGGACAACGGTATTTCCCCAAGTGGTGAATGGAAGGCAGACAGCCTGGTGACAAGACTGGATCTGGCCCACATTGTCATCTGCCTTCTGGACAAGAAGAGCGAAGTCAAGGCGCCCGACGATCCCGCATCCTGGATCAATACCGTCAAGGAGTTGGGGATCACGATGGATTCCATCGGCGGCGCCCTGGAGGAGGTTGAGGACTACTTGGAATCACACCAGGCTGATGACGATGCGTCCAAGGCCGGAGAGGCAGAAACCAGATAGTGCGGTGTGAGATGTTGGGAAATCGTTGAACGGAGAGGGTCTCATGACCGCAACTACTCGACTGGCGCGTCGCCTGATGGTTCTCAACCAGTTTGGGATTTACGCCCGTCCGTCTGTTTGGATCATCAAGGCCGCCATGAAGCACCGAAAGGACACGAAGGTTGTTCTCAAGTGCGGGGAATCAACGGCAGAGGGTCACAGCATGCTGGGGATCCTCACGCTGGAGGCTATTCAGGGGCGGGAGTTGATCGTCGAAGCCGAAGGTCCGCACGCGCGCGAAGTCATCGAGGAGATCACGGCCTGTGTGAACGAAGGATTTCGCACGGGTGAGCCCTGCCTCGACGCTCCGTCCTGGCAAGGCGAATGGCTCGACCTGCCTGAGAAGGCCGACTGAGCCTGCCATACAGCGTGTGTGACAAGTCGGTGCTTCTTTGGTGATCTAGAGCGACCTTCGGTATCAGTTTGACGTTTAGCGGTGCGAAGCATGAGCGCAACGCCGTGCCGCTATGGTCTTCCCACGTAGGTGATGCCGGCGACGGGCTGGGGCCAGAGGGGTGCGGGTATGGATACGCCGAACCCTCGATCGAGGATGGCCAGGTGGACGGCCCGCGCAGAGGATGCATCTGTCGCTCCGGAACACCAGCCCGGGTTGAGCTCAATGAGCTGTGTGCCGCCAGGCGTGGAGGCGAAATCCGCGGTGAACCACCGACAGTCAAGGAACGAGGCCAGCGATTCCGCCCAGCGAACGACATCCGCCGAGACGGCTGCTGCCCACTCACACCCCTCAGCACGCTCCTCGACCGATGGATGTTGCGCCGCCCAGGCCGGGAACAGAAACTCAACACATGCCGCACGCCGGCAGACGACATGAACGCGAAGTTCCTTCGTGACGGATGAACGCAAGCCACACCGCTCGATGGCCACAAACGGACGAACGACGACGTCGACACCGGTGCAAAGCGAGAGCAACTCCTCGCGGGACCTGACGATGCCGCGGGTGAACGAACCGGTGCGCCCGCGGATGTAGACGGGGAACTCGGTGGGGACTGTTCCGGCAGGAAGAACGGGGATTGCCGGAATGCCGGACTGCTCGACGGCAGGCCAGTACGAGCATATGTCGCTGGAGAGCGAATGCTCGGCCGCCGTGGGGAACGTGCGGGGGCCCAGGATCGCCTCACGCGTGGCGAATGCCTCTACAATGTCCGGCGAATCCCCGTCGAGTTCGCTGATGGGCCGGATGTCGAGATCTGCGTCCGGAAGCATGCGGGCGAGGTCCAGCCAGTCGCGCAGTTTGATCGCCATGCTGATGCCGACGGGCGACTCGGGAAGCGGTTCGTCCTCAAATGCCACGATCATGTTTCTTCTCCGGACCAGTACGGTGAGCCGTCCGGATACAGGTTGACACTTTTCGCACGCGCGCTGCAGGGAAGCACCGCTCATCTCCGGTGCAGGTTCGTTATGATAGCACAAACAGCGGTCTTCTCTGACGTGGTAGCGAGAATCAGCCACTACTCAATGGCTGGAGCAATGGTGATCGAATGCACCGCAACCCCCGCCTACGTCCGGTAATTCGGGGCTTCCTTGGTGATCTTGACGTCGTGGGCGTGGCCTTCGGCGACGCCGGCGCCGGTGATGCGGACGAAGCGGCCGGTCTGGCGGAGATCGTCGAGTTTGCGACAGCCGCAGTAGCCCATCGCGGCTTTCAGCCCGCCGCAATACTGCTTCATCACCTTCTCAACACTGCCGGAGTAGGGGACCATACCCTCGATGCCTTGCGGGACCAGGTCTTCCTCGGGCACGTTGTCGAGACCGTACCGCTCGCGGCTTCCGGCGCGGGTCTTGATCGCGGCGAGACTGCCCATCCCGCGGTACAGCACGTACTGGCGGCCCTGGTAAATGATCTTCTCGCCCGGGCTCTCCTCTGTGCCGGCCAGGATGGACCCCATCATCACCGTCTGCGCGCCGGCGACCAGCGCCTTGGTGACGTCGCCCGAGTTCCGGATGCCGCCGTCGGCGATCACCGGGATGCTGTCGTCCAGCACCTTGGCGCATTCGTGAATAGCCGTGATCTGCGGCACGCCGACGCCGGTCACCACGCGGGTGGTGCAGATGGAGCCGGGGCCGATGCCGACTTTGACGGCATCGGCGCCGGCGTCGCGCAGGGCGAGCGCCGCCTCGCTGGTGGCGATGTTGCCGGCGACGACATCAAGGTCGGGATAGTGCTGTTTCACCCAGCGGGTCATCTCGATCACACCCGTCGTGTGGCCGTGGGCGGTGTCCACGACGATCACGTCGACTTCCTGGTGGGCGAGCTGTTCGACCCGCTCCTGGTCGTTGGGTCCCACCGCGGCTGCGACGCGCAGGCGATGCTTGGCGTCGCGGTTGTACACCGGGTGGAGGTTGGTCACCAGCGTGCTCACGTCGGCGAAGCTGTAGAGTCCGACCAGCTTGCCGTCCTCGACCAGCGGCAGTTTGCCGATCTTGTTCTTCTGCATGATGCCGTAGGCCTGTTCGAGGGTCGTACCACTGGGTGCGGTGATGACGTCCCGGGCCATGACCTCGGAGACCGGGGCGTCGGGGTTGCGCGAGAACTTGATGTCGGTGGCCGTGAGCATGCCGACGATCCGGCCCTGGTCGTCGAGGATGGGGAAGCCGCTGAACGCGTAGCCCTTGGCCGCGCGCGTTTCGCGGACGTTCTTGAGGGTGTCGGTCACCTTGAACGTTACCGGGCTGTCGATCAGGCCATTGAGGTAGTGCTTGACCGCCTTGACGATGGCGGCCTGCTGGCGGGCGCTGAGGTTCTTATGGATGACACCGATGCCGCCAAGCATGGCCATGGCGATCGCCATGCGCTCCTCGGTGACGGTGTCCATCGCGGCGCTGACGAAGGGGATGTTGACGTTGATCCGCCGGGTGAACCGGCTGGAAATGTCCGCGTCGCCCGGCAGGAAATCGGCGTACTGGGTGATCAGCGAGACGTCGTCGAACGTCAGCGCCGTGTGGCGAAACGTGTTCATGAAGTCGTGCAAGTGTGCGTTCTGGGCCATCTGGGCATCCCCCTTGGTGTTTGCCCATGGTACCTTGGAGAGAAGGTGCCGGAGAGTCAAGAGATTTGGAACAAAGGAAGCGAAAGGGGTCGGCCTTCAGAGAAGAAGGTGTCTCGCGCAGAGGCGCAGGGCCGCAGAGGTGAACACGATCGAGGGCAGGCACGATCTGCCGACGACCTGCCCCTCCGCGCCTCAGCGTCTCTGCGCGAGGAATCGCATCCGCGCGGGTCAGAAGGTCACGCCGCCCCGGATGCCGTAAATGACCGCCTCGGATTCGGGCTGCATGAGGCCGTTATCCACGTCGGACTCCGAGAAGTCCATGGTCTCGTAGAAGAGGGCGCCCATGAACTGCTGGATATGGGCTCCGATCTCCGCGTAGAACGAGGCTTCCTCGCCCGGCTCCACTTCGGCGCTGTGCCTGCCCTCGAGCGGAACGTTGCTGTACTCCGCCTTGTTGGCCAGGGCGTAGCGCATGGCCAGCGAGCCGAACAGCGTGACGGTCGCGTTGAGCGCCTTGGTCCCGCCGATGCCGAGGATCCCGTACAGGGTGGACCAGTCTTCGTCATA
>JAFGQA010000088.1 GCA_016935885.1 Phycisphaerae bacterium
ATTCGCCGCTGGATTGTGACAGCCTGGCCCTGGCGGATCATCTCATCAAGGTCCGCAGCCGGCTGAAGCTCGGCGTCTCCTGTGAGCTGATCCGGTTTCTTGTCTGCTTTCTGGCAGGCGTCATGATACGTTTGTCGAGCACGCTCTCGGACGGCCGCTCCCTTTCGAACCAACTCCGCCAAGCGTTGTGGGTCGAAGTCAACGTTGGTGACGGTTGTGAAGAGCGCCTCGACCACGAACACGTCGGCATCGTGATTGCGCGCGCCCAGTTGTCGTGACCGGTGGGCGTACTGGGCCACGCCTTCGGCCATGTGGATCAACAGATCTTGCAACGCCGCCGTATCCGGGTCTTTGCCGCAGACACCGTGGGTAGTGCAGCCTGTTCCCTTTGCGGTTTGCTCACATTGGTAGCAAAACATGTTCATCTGTCTCCTTTCTATCAGATGTGTCCTTGCCAATTCGTACAACTCTCACTCATCTATTGTAATCGCGTCCACCGCGCAGGCCCCGGCCGCCTCGCCGGGGCCCGGCCGGGCTCTTGCGCCGCAGCCTTGAGGCGCCCGATGGACGTCGCCGGGACCTTCCTTGAGGACCGTTCGACGATCTTGTAGCTGTAATCGACCACGATGCCCGCGGGCCTTGTTGCCGCGCTTTGTCACGGAAAGATCCCACGCTCCTTGTACACCTTCTCCAGTCGTGACAAGGCGACAACATAAGCCGCCGTACGCCAGTCGGTGTTGAGTTCCTTTGCCTTGTCGCGCACGCGTTCGTATGCACTGGCCATCCTCTTGCGCAGCTTGCGGTCCACCTCTTCAAGATCCCAGAATTCACTTCGCTTGTTCTGCAGCCACTCGAAGTAGCTGACAATGACCCCGCCGGCATTGCAGAGAATGTCGGGAATGACATCGATGCCACGGTTCTGGAGGATCACGTCTCCTTCCGGATCGGTTGGACCATTTGCGCCTTCGGCCACAAGCGTGACTGACAACCAGGGCGCGGTTTCGGCAGTGATTTGGCTCTCCAGTGCTGCGGGAATGAAGATGTCGGCCTGTGTCCGGAGGAACGCCGCGTGGTCGACGGGCTCGCCTTGAGGGTAGCCAGCGACGCCCCCCTCGGCCTTCACGTGTTCCAGGAGTGTGCCCGGTTCGAGACCGTCCAAGTTGCGCGTTCCGCCAGTCTCATCCTCCACGGCGACCAGTTTCGCCCCGAGACGGGCCAAGAGGAGAGAGGCCCACGACCCCACATTCCCGAATCCCTGAACGATAAACGTAGCACCGGATAAGGAAATCCCGCGGCCCTCAGCCCACTTCTGAATTGTCAAGACCACACCTTGTCCGGTGGCCTTATCTCGCCCTTGGCTCCCGCCGGACTCGATCGGCTTGCCAGTGACAATGTGAACGTTGCGCTGCCGTTCGTGAGGAGGAATGGTCGAGAGATAGGTGTCTAGAATCCAAGCCATAATCTGCGAGTTCGTGTTCACGTCTGGGGCAGGAATGTCATAATCCGGGCCGATGTTGTTTCCCAGATCAAACACAAACCGTCGGGTGATGCGCTCCAGTTCCGCTGGCGAGTATCTAGAAGGATCGAGCTGGATACCACCTTTTGCGCCACCGAACGGAATGCCAGCCAACGCTCCCTTCCAGGTCATCCAGGAGGCCAGGGCGCGGATTTCGTCCAGATCCACCTTCGGGTGGTAGCGCAGCCCTCCCTTGAACGGCCCCAGCACACCGCAATGCTGAACACGATAGCCCGTGAACACCTCAATCTCGCCATTGTCCATCTTTACCGGAGAGTGGACCACGATTTCGTTCTCGGTCGTGCCGAGGATCCTACGCACATTCGTGTCGAGACGCATCAAATCCGCCGCCTTGTTGAACTGCATGGCGACGTTTTGATAGAGGCTTTTTCTCTTCGGCTTCGTCGCCGGTGCCTCTGGGTAATCTGCATCGGGCCTCACCAGAGCGTTGATGTAACTGGCAAAAGTGCTCAACGCGACGACCCCGAGTGTCTCCACGATCTCAGCGTCGCACAGACCTGCATTCCTTGCGGCTTGAACATCCTTATCAGTCACGCGCCCTTGTTCCTGGACGATTGCGGCTCCCAGGTCAAGAACAGCCTTCAGCTTCGAATCGGTCACCTCTCCCTTTCGAAAGGCGACGGTCTCCTCGACAGTGGCGCCCTCCGCGTCGGCCCTGGCCATGTGGTAGGCGGTACCATCACGGCAGCCCTGAATCTCGCACGCGCGTAAGGCGATGGCCTCGTGGACCTTCCCCCCAAGTACTCCCTCATCCAACGAGGCGAACATGCCTACAAGCGCCTTGAGTGTTGCGGGCGAATGCGCCGCTATCGCAAAGATCTTCGGCACGCAGCCGAACTTCGCCTTGATCTGCTCAAGAACAGCCCTTGAGCCGGCGGGGGCGCTGGCGAGATCAACTGTTGGGAGCCGTTGCATGCTGCCTACCTCCTGTCAGACCTTCGCGAAAATCCGTCCGCGTGTGTGATAAGCAATACCAGTCCTGCAACGCCGCTGGATCCGGGTCTTTGCCGCAGACGCCGTGGGCGGTGCAGCCTGTCCCCTTCGCAGTCTGTTCACATTGATAGCAAAACATGTTCATGTGTCTCCTTTCTATCAGATGTCTCCTTGCCAATTCGTACAACTCTCACTCATCTATTGTAATCGCGTCCACCGCGCAACCCTCGGCCGCCTCGCAGCAGGCGTCCTCTTCCTCCGGTGGTACCGGGTTTGCCTTCACCTTGGCCACATCCTCTACGAGCTCAAACACCTCGGGACAGATGGCCTCGCAGGTGCCACATCCCGTGCACAGGTCTTCATCAACGATTGCTTTCATTTAGCACCTGGCCTATCTCATGTATGTTCCAGACACGGGCGCGAGCGGCTGGACTGCCCCGCGCTCACGCCAACGTCTTATGAAGCCTCCGCGACGCCATCCACAGCGTCAGGACACCCATTGTCAGCAACACCAGCATCGGCGGCCAGAGGATTGCCGGGCCAACACCCTTGAGGAAGATGCCTCGCACGATCACCAGGAAGTAACGCAATGGGTTCAGGTACGTCAGCCACTGCACAACCTCAGGCATATTGGCGATTGGGAACATGAATCCCGACAGCAACACTGCGGGAAAGTAGAAGAAGAACGTGCTCATCATGGCCTGCTGCTGCGTCTGGCTCACCGTCGAGATCAACAGGCCGATACCCAGCGTCGTCATGATGTAAAGCGTTGTGGCGGCGAACAACAGCGGCAGACTCCCGCGGATCGGAACTTCGAACCAGAAGACGCCGATCAACGTGATCAGCAGCACGTCGGCGAAGCCGATCAGGGCGAAGGGCACAGTCTTGCCCAGAATGAACTCAACCGGTCGGATCGGCGTGACCATGATCTGCTCCATCGTGCCGATCTCCTTTTCACGCACGACGGCCATGCTGGTGAGCATCAGAGTAATGAGCATGACGATGATCGCGATCACGCCAGGCACGTAGAAGTTCCGGCTCTCCAGGTTCTCGTTAAACCAGGCCCGCGTCTGCATTTCCACGCGGCCAGGCTCTTGCGCCGGTCCCATGAGGCGCGCGAAACGCGTGAGCAGGACCTTCTGTGAGAAACGCCCGACGATCTTGGCGCTGTAATCGAGCACGATGCCGGCGGTGTTGGAGTCGGTCCCGTCCACGATGATCTGGAGCTGAGCGGTGCGGCCGGCGCGCAGGTTGTCGTGAAAACCCGGATTGATGCGCAAGATCGCGCTGGCCTTCCCGCGGTCCATCAGGTCCCGGGCGCGGCGCTCGTCAGGAACGTACTCGGTCACGTCGAAGTAACCGGACTTCACGAAACGAGCCACCAGCTTCCGGCTGGCCACACTGTCGTCCAGGTCGTACACCGCGGTGCGCACGTGCTTTACGTCGGTCGTTACGGCGTAGCCGAAGATGAGAACCTGAATGATGGGCATCAGGAAAATAATGCCTTTCATCTTCGGGTCGCGGAAGACCTGAATGAACTCCTTGATCAGCATGTGCTTGATGCGCTCGAACACGGCTACACCAGCTTCTTCTTGAACTTCACGTTGGCGAGCGCGACCATCGCGACGCCGAACACCGTCAACAAAACCGCCTCGACCCCCAGAATCTCCAGCCCAACGCCCTTCAAGTAGATGCCCTTCAGCAACGTCACGAAGTAGCGCGCGGGAATCAGATGCGTGATCACCTGGATCGGCGTCGGCATATTACTGATCGCGTACATGAACCCGGACAATAGAAACGACGGCAGGAAGGTCAAGACCATCGCCAACTGGCTCGCTAGTAGCTGGCTTTTGGTCACGATGCTGATCACCATGCCGAGTGACAGCGCCCCGGCCAGGAAGATCGCCGCCATGCCGAACAGCAGGGCGACATTGCCGCGCAGTGGCACTTGAAACAGAAACTCGCCCATCAGGACGGCTAGCAGGACATCGAGCATGCCGAGGGCGAAGTACGGCAGCAGCTTGCCGAGGATTAGCTCGCGCCCCTTCACGGGCGTGGAGATGAGCTGCTCCATTGTGCCGCGTTCCCACTCGCGCGCGACGGTCAACGAGGTCAGCAACGCCGCGATGACCATCATGATCACGGCGATCAACCCTGGAACAATGTAGTTTTTGGATTCCATGTCCGCGTTGAACCACGTCCGTGGCCGCAGGTCGACTGGTGTGCGTAGCGTCGCTCCACCTGTACGCTGGATATCGCGGATCGCGATGTCTTCTGAGTAACCCTGGGCGACTATGTCGGCGTAGCCCATGGCGATGGTGGCGGTATTTGAGTCCGAGCCGTCCACGATCAATTGCACGGGGGCCGCACGACCGGACTCGATTCGCGCGGCGAAGTCCGTTGGAATGACCAGCGCGGCTAACGCCGTTCCGTTGTCGATGGTGCGCTCCAGCTCCGCGTAGTTGCGAACGTAACCGCACACCGAGAAGTAGCGTGATCCGCCAAATCGGCTGAGAAACTCCCGGCTGACCTGCGACTCGTCCTGATCCCAGACGACTAGCGGCACATCGTCGACATCCAACGTCAGCGCATAGCCGAACAACACGAGCAGCAGCATGGGAATCGCAATGGCCATGCCCAGGCTGCGCGGATCGCGCATGATGTGAATGGCCTCCTTGCGGGCTACGGCCCAGATGCGGTGGAGGTTCATGCGCGCACCTCCGCCTGTGGCTGCTGAGCCCGATCGCGAGCCTCGATCAGTGAAACGAACACATCCTCCAGCGACTGCACAATGCCCTCGATCCGCGCGACTTGATAGCCGCGATCGTCGAGCCTCTTCCGAATCGAGTCGATCGCCACATCTCTACCCTCGACGACCGCGTGCAGGCCGTCGCCGAAGAGGGCAACCTCCTTGACGCCGGCGACGCTTTCAATCTCCCGCACCGCGTTGTGTGGACGCGCGCAGGCGATCTCCAGCACGTCCTCCTGCATGAATTCGGTCTTGAGCGTTTCCGGCGTGCCCGTGGCGATCAACTCACCGCGATAAATGAGCCCGAGCCGATCACAGTATTCAGCCTCCTCCATGTAGTGCGTGGTGACGAATACTGTTACGCCTTGGCTGGAGAGTTCATAGATCAGGTCCCAAAACCGCCGGCGACTGACGGGATCGACGCCGGACGTGGGCTCGTCGAGGAAGATGATCGGCGGCTCATGCAGGATCGCGCAACCCAGCGCCAGACGCTGCTTCCACCCGCCCGAGAGGGTTGCGGTCCGAGAGGCGCGATGGTCCGTCAGCCCGGCCATCTCGATGACCCAGGTCTTGCGTTCGTTTTTCTTCGCTGCCGGAATTCGATAGATGCCACTGTAGAAGTCGATGTTCTCCTCGACGGTCAGATCGTCGTACAGCGAGAACTTCTGGCTCATGTAGCCGATGTGCGCTTTGATTTGCTCGGCTTCGGTGCGGACATCGAATCCGGCGACGGTGCCTTCCCCGCCGCTGGGTGCCAGCAGACCGCAGAGCATGCGGATGGTCGTCGACTTCCCGGCGCCATTGGGGCCGAGGAAGCCGAAGATTTCGCCTTTGGCGACCTCAAAGCTAACGCGGTTGACCGCAATAAAGCTGCCAAAGCGCTTCTCAAGGTCGCGCACGACTACAGCGGTGTTGTCGTTATTCGGCATCATCGCCGCTTCCAGCCTCTTCGCGGGCCAGGACAGACACAAACACGTCCTCGAGCGTGGGCTCGATCGGGCGGATACTGGTGGTTTGGAGTCCGGCTCCAGCCAGCAGTTGTTCCACACGTCCACTTGTACTCTCGGGTTTCTGGGTCACGACATGGACTCGGTCGCCAAACAGGCCGACCGAATCCGCTTGCAGCTTTTCCCGCAGCAATGCGGTTGCCCGGCGCGGCTGCGGCCCGCGTACCTCGAGGATTGTGCCTTGTGGAAGCTGTTTGACCTCACGCGGCGTGCCCACCGCCAGTAAACGTCCGTGATGCATCAGGCCAAGCCGGTTGCAGCGTTCGGCCTCATCGAGATAGGCGGTGGATACGAAGATCGTCACCTTTTCGCGCAGTAGCGCGTACAGGATGCGCCAGAAGTCGCGCCGCGAAACGGGATCCACGCCGTTCGTTGGCTCATCAAGAAACAGCACTTCTGGCGTGTGGATCAGCGCGCACGCCAGACCGAGCTTCTGTTTCATGCCGCCGGACAGTCGCCCGGCCAGGCGCTTCCGGAACGGCGTCAGGTTACTGAAGGCCAGGAGTTGCTCGACCTTCTCCACGCGGCCCTTGCGCGGCACGCCGTAGATGTCCGCGTAGAATTCGATGTTCTCCATGACCGTCAGGTCGGGGTAGAGCCCGAACCGCTGGCTCATGTAGCCGATATGCTCTTTGATCGCCTCGGCATCGCGCACGGTGTTCAGCCCCATCACGCGTGCCTCGCCGGCGGTCGGATCCATGATCGACGTCAGCAGCCGCATCGTGGTCGTCTTGCCCGCGCCGTCGGGTCCCACGAGCCCGAAGATCTCTCCCGCCGCGATGTCGAGCGTCAGCTCATCGACAGCCGTGAGCTGCTCAAACCGCTTGGTCAAGGCGTGTGTTTCGATGGCGTTCACGGTGCGTTCCCAGCAGCCTGATCCAGAAGAATCTCGGCGTCGGCGGGCATCCCCGGCTTGAGCTCCATGTCCGGGTTCGGGATATCGACCTTGATTCGATAGACCAGCTTGATCCGCTCCTTCGTGGTCTGCACGTTCTTCGGCGTGAACTCGGCTTCCGAGGCAATGAACGAAACGCGGCCCTCGTAGGATTTGTCCGGGTAGGTGTCGGTGGTCACGCGAACCTGCTGGCCGACCTTCACCCGACCGAGATCAGTCTCATTGATGTACGCCCGCACCCACACGTGTTCGAGGTCACCGACGGTCACGACTGGCGTCCCCGGCGCAACATATTCGCCTGGCTCCACGTTTTCCGAGAGAACGATCCCGGAGAGTGGCGCTGACAACGTCGCGTAGCCGAGACGGGTTTCGGCAAGGGCCAGCGCCGCCTTGGCTTGCTCGACGCGCGCCCGCGCCTGGCCGATCACTTCTTGCCGCGGACCGAGCTCCACCAGTTTGAATCGTTCGCGGGCCTGCGCCACCGCTGCCCGGGCCCGGGCGATCTGCTCCTTACGCGGTCCCTCTCGGACCAGCTTGAGTTGCTCCTCAGCCTCCTGCACACGTGCTTGCGCCGCGCCGTAGACGGCTCGGGCCGTATCGAACTCCTGATCCGCCGCAACCTGCTCTTCGTGCAGACGGCTGAGCCTCGCGTAGTTCGTTTCCGCATCGATCAGCTCGGCTCTTGTGCGGGCGAGCGCCGCCTCCGCAACAGCGATCTCTTGCGGGCGTGAACCGGCTTCCAGCTCAGCGAGGTAGGCCTGGGCCTCCTCCAGCGCCGCGGCGGCCCCCGCAATCTCCTCCGGGCGGGAACCAGCCTCCAGCTCGGCCAGGGCCGCTTCGACGACACCCAATTCCGCCCGCCGGATTGCGCCTTCAGCCTCCAGGTCCGAGCTGTCCAGCTCCGCGACGAGATCACCGCTCGCCACCAGCTCGCCTTCCGAAACCAAACGCCTATCGACCCTCCCGGCGATCTTGAAGCTTACCTCTGCGTCGGTTACCTCAATGTTGCCGGACACGCGGATGGCGTGGCCTTCGGCCGTTGGATCGAACCATCCTCTTTGATAACCCACCCCGCCGATTGCTGCGGCCAGCGGCACGACCAGAAGTGCCAACTTGCGTTTGCCTTTCATCGCCACACCTCGCATTGTGAATGCACGCTCACATCGCAAGCAAAAAAGAAAGCACGCAGTGCCCCCCAAGTCAGGCCCGACGTTCCATCCGCTTTCCTGTTCATGATTTCCGTCCATCGGCCTGAATCGCCTCGCGAAAGACCTTCCAGCCGCGCTCCGCCTGTTTGGTCACGTCGAACACCCCGTCGCTAACATGCCACAGGATCGCGGCCGGTTGCACGAGCCCCAGGAACATGACCGCCAGGACGTCCGGGTCGGCGTTCTCGCGTATCCGACCGGCCTTTTGTCCCCGCCGGATCAACTGAGCCACACTTTTCAGGTATCCGGCGATGATCTCGTACACCTTCCGGCGTCGTTCCGGACGGCCTGCATAAAGCTCCTCTGAGAAGATCACGCGCGGGATGCCCTGATTGTCGCGGATCAGCTCGATATGCCGCATGAGTAGTCGTCGGAGCTGATCCAACGGGTCTCCGCCCTCGCGGGTTACCACCCCGACGTTGCCGTGCAGCCTCGATCCGATCAGGTCGAGCACGGCGTCAAGCACGCGTTCCTTCCCATCGAAATGGCGGTATATGGCTGAGGGAACCAGCCCAATCTGCCGAGCAACCCGGGCAACGCTCAGTCCCTGAAGCCCGTGACGGCCGATGAGGCCGAGGGCCGCCTCAGCGATCTGCTCCTGCCTCACCTGCGTTTCCAGCTTCTCAGCGCTCATTGTGAATTCCCATTCACATTATACCACACCCGACCGAGAAATCAAACGGGGCAGCATGGACTGGCATCTTTCCACGCAAGTGCCTTGTTGACAGCAGGTTACAGCGTGGCGGGCCGCAGTGCAAACCCGCCTATCGTTCCTTGATGAGGTGCGACTGAGCGCGGATTCTCATTCACGTCTCGGGCCTACGGAGCACGGAATCGGCCGTTATCGGGGCCGGTTTCAGCGGTCCACACCCCCGCGGCTGAGACATCTTTGCGGGCGAGCTCGCGGCGAAGAGCCGGAGATGAGTTGTCCGCCTACCGGTGGTGTTTGATCTCGTTGTAAGGACCATGCAACCGGGGCAGGGCTGCCCGGAGCGATGCGGCCGTTCGCGGCGTTCTCGTATGAAGCTCGGACGGGGACGACAGGTTGTGCGATGGCAGTTCGCACGATTACGTACAACACGTCGGGCGCCCAATAGGGCCTTCTTTCAGGTATGGCTACCGATGTACTCATCAAGCTCTGCGTGCCATAGATCGGGTTCGTATGTCTGAGGGACAGTGTCTTCGTCGAATAACAGATCTATCAAGTACCGTGGGCGCCTCCCTCCCACGAACATCGCCTTGCTGCATGAAACACAATAGACCACTACGTCTTCAACCGGCATGGTGGAAGCTTTCTTCTTCATCTGCCTCACAACACACTCCGTGGGAACGTTCCCCCAAAGGCTATCTCCACAACAGGTGCTTTTCGTTCTTGTGTGTAAGGGCTCAACCAGGGTGATGTTCATTCGTCGTACCAGTCTTCGTACGGCGTTGTGTACCCTTGGCTGATCTCTCGTTGGACAGGCATCGATAATGGTCATCTCTCGACCTTCGTAGTCTGGGAAAGCAAAGAACGAATGCTCCGCGATCACTTCCCAGAGGGATATGGTTGACGCGTCCGGGTAGTTCTCCCGGTACCTTCGGTCGCAGCCCGGACATATGTTGATTACTTCGCTCCCTGACGTGAGAGGTGGCACATGCCGGCAGCAAGTGAGCAACATATCGATGTGCCCGAAGTGTTCGCGGAGAATGTCGTGCAGCCTCGCTGCGAGGTGCGGCTTGTAGATCATCAATGCGCATCCGGGAGCGAACAGCCTGTTCATTGGAACCTCCGGCGAGGTCGCCTCGACATCCGCGCCGTCCTGTCTATCCGGGCTCGAGCCGCAAAGGCATGGACAGCAGCAAAGGTGCGACGCCGGCGCGGTGGGCCGGGGCCGGCAGCGGCGACATTCATAGCATCGTCTCCTGAACCGGTTCCCTTGGTGTATCGCCGCCGCCTAGGGCCTCCCAGGCGATCATGGCCTGCTTGCGCTGCGAGCCCCAGCGGTATTCACCGACGACGCCCATGCGGCGGATGACGCGGTGGCACGGGATCAGGAAGGATATCGGGTTGGCCGCCACCGCATTGCCTACCGCCCGGGCCGCGTTCGGGTGGCCGATCTGACCGCCGAGATCGGTGTAGGTCGTTAGGTACGCCGGCGGAATACGGATCAGGGCTTCCCAGACCTTGAGCTGGAAGTTGGTGCCGCCGACGAGCAGGCGCAGGGGCGGAGATGACGAAGGTGAGCTCGGCTTGAACACGCGGGCAGCAATCTTGCCGGTTGCATTGGAGTCGCGACGAATAGTTGCAGCCGGCCAAGTCGTGCCAAGCTCCACCAGGCCGTCGCGTTCGCTGTCGGTGAATGATAGCCAACAAATGCCGCGTTGGCTTATTCCAATCAGGCACCGGCCGAAGGGGCTGGTGTGTTCGCCGAACCGGATCGTCAGCCCACTGCCCCCTGACTTGAACTCACCCGGCGTGACTGCATCGATCGACACAAACAGATCGTGCAGGCGGCCGGGACTGGAGAGGCCCGCGTCGTAGGTCGCGTCGAGGATCGAGCGGGCGTCGCGCAAGAGCGTGCGTGCGTCGTTCAGTTGAAGATAGCGGGCGAAGCGTTTGGGGCTGATGCCAGCCCAGCGTGTGAACAATCTTTGAAAATGGAACTGGCTGAGTCCGAGCGTATCGGCCAACTCCGCCAGCGGCACTGGACGGCGCCGATTCCGATTCAGGTATTCCAACGCAGCTCGGATGCGTTCGTAGTCGCTGGGGCGCCGCCTTGCCTCGTTCTTGCTGACCATGCGGCCGATTCTAGGTAGTTGAGGTGGCGAAACCACCCGGATCTTGCGGTGTCCGCCACCCGTGAGTCTCATTGTATCGGGCTTCTGGTGAGCGTGCATCGCATGATCCAGCGCTGTCGCTGATAAGACGCCCGGCGAAACGCAGGGATGAGACACCCTGAATGACTGTGCGTGAACGTATAACAACTGTAAACGCTTGCAGTTGAGCAGGTTATGAAGAAGGGACGGGGGCTCTCATAAGCTGCTGATCCTCGGGCAGGAGACCCGGAGAATGGAGAATTGCGCTGAACGGGATTCTACTCAAGCTGCGGTGGATCGACAAGGAGCCGCTGATCGGACGGGCGCGACCCTGAGCATCACCAAGAGCACGGTTTATCGAGTGGCTGGACGGCTCCGTCAGCAAGGTGAGGTGGGTATGCTGGATCGACGCGAGGACAACGGTGATATGAAGTTGGACGAGTGTTACCTGTCCAAGCCGGATAAGGTTGTGTGGAGTTAGCCAGCCGCCTGCCCAGCGCACGCGAGCGCGGCGTTAATATTAGTTGGAGGAGTCATGATCGACCGTTCATTGATGGCCGCATTGCTGGACAGCGTCAAAGACCCCGTGGTCCTTGTCGACCTGGACCACGTTATCCGCTATATGAACAAGGCGGCCATCGCTCACTACGAGGAAGGGCCAGCGCTGCTCGGGCGCTCCGTGTTCGACTGTCACAATGCAGATTCCCGGCGGCGAATCCTCGAGATCGTCGACGCGATGCAAGCTGGCGAAGAGGAACGCATGATCACCGATAACCAGAAACACCGCATCTTCATGCGCGCGGTGCGCGCCACCGACGGCCAGCTCCTCGGTTACTACGAGCGCTACGAGCCGCCCGCTCGCCCTGGGCACGCGGGACCGGGAGACTCCTCGTCGTCATGATCGGGTGGTCCGGGCCGCGCTCGACTTTGGCTCACCAGCGCGCATCCGGGGCCACCGAGGTCCCTGGAATGGGGCAATGTGCCTGGAGTCATGACCGGAGGATGCGGTCTTCGAATCTTGGCGGCCGCTGACGAGCCGACGGAGTCGCTCGTGCCTCACGGCTCACCGACCGCCGCGTCTTCGTGGCGGTGCCTTGTGGTCAAGCGCCCAGCCAGCCCATGCCATCAATGACGTGGATCCCGACGTACAGCGCCAGTCCAAGCTCAACACGCTGGGAAACGGTGTTGTAGCGGGCGCCGTAAAGGGGCCGCCAACGAAGCGCTGGGTGGGCGGATGGCAGTGGTTCACGGTGCTTGGCGGGGCAAGCCGGTGGTCGTTGGAGCGCCTCCGGCCTTGAACTTGTCCCGTTTGGCTTCGACAGTATGCTGGTGATCGAGGCGCGAGTTGCTCCGGGCACCACCATCGGCGAACGGCGGTCCGTCCGCTAGAATGGGGATCGCGAGATCGGCGCCTGATGACGAACGCGAGGGAACCGACGCCGGCCGGCTCGAATAGTTGACGAGGTGTCGCAGCGCTGAATGAGAGGCGAATCATGGGATCACAGTATGACCCGGCGAAGAGACGATATGACAGCGTATCGCGTGTTCCGGCTTGATGGGCCCACTCAGTTGCATCGAGAACAATGCAGACACGGATCAGACGGCGCGACGGGCACGCTTGGCACCGCGTTGCGCTCGGTGATTCGAATCGGGCAAGCCGAGCTCCGTGACGGCTCCAGGCTTTCGATCTCCGAGGTCAAAAGCCGGCAAGCCAATCGACACGTTCACGGATGCCAGCGTGGCAACTTGGGGCTCGGCGCGCGGCCACCTATGGAGCAGGCACGTACAACGCGATCTTCCGCCCTATGTAGGAGTCGCCACCAAGTGCCGACTAACCAGTGAAATCTCAGCGAGGCGCACCTGGCCCAAGAAGCGCCCAACCGCGCGCACGCAGAAAGGCAGATTCCCACAGGATTCTATGAAGGGCTATGCCGGGGTATTCGGGCTGGTGTGCGCGGGGAATCTACCTTCGACTCGGGAGTTTCTCCGCTAGGACTTCCACACGCCGTCCGAGACGCGTTGCCCCACGGGCATCCTGGTGGCCCGCGTGGCGAGTTCAGGTTTGATCCTGCAGGGCGCCAGAGAAGAACTTCAGTTCGCACCGCATCGCGTATCGATATACTTCCCGCGCTGCAGCTGAGTCTTGAGCGGTGGTGCCGAGCAGCGCCTCCACGCGGCACGCGAGCTGGTCAAACCCATCTTCGACAGCGGCATTTTGCATCTCTTGCGTTGACAAACGGTTACGTTTCTCGGTTCGGGCCTTGGCACTACGCTTCC
>JAFGQA010000089.1 GCA_016935885.1 Phycisphaerae bacterium
GCCTGACGAAGAACCCCCGCACCGGTCGTGTCAACGTCCACCATCGCCTGCGCGTCCAGCACGAACCAGCGGACAGGGGTGGACGCCTGCGTGACCAACCGCTCGACGTCGTCAAGGAACAGGGTCGCATTGGCGAAATAAAGCGGAGCGCCGAAACGGTAGACCATCAGGCCGGAAGAACCGGAGGCCTGCCCGGCGTCCACGGGGACGAAGTGACTGCGGTCGGGCGATTCCACGAGCGTCGAGGTGTCCGGACGGGACGCCCGCCGGATCACGTCGATGACCGAAAGAAGAAAGGCGATCATGACGGCCCGTAGCGGGCCAAGGGCAAGCACGCTCAGAAGGCAGACTGCGGCGATCCAGAATTCCGAACGGCGCATCCGCCACAACTCGCGGAACTCGTGGACCTCGATCAGCGACAGCACCGCGTTGGCGACGATCCCGGCCAGGGCCGCATTGGGCAAGTACGCCAGGAGATTGGTGAAGAACAGCATCACCAGTGCGATGGTCCCGGCCGCCACCAGGCTGGGCAGTTGGCTGCGCGCGCCCGCGGCATCCATCGCCGCCGAGCGGGACGGGCTGTTGCCGGTGACCAGCGAGCCGGTGAAGCCGGCCGCCAGGTTGGCCACGCCGTAGGCGAACAACATCTGGTCGCCGTCGGCCTTGTAGCCGTACTTGTTGCTGTAGCTGCGGACCACGAGCAGGCCTTCACACAGGAGAATGGCCACGATGGCCAGGGCGCCCGGCAGGAGCCGCAGGTAGTCGGCCAGAGGGATCGTGGGCAGGGTCAACGCCGGGAGCCCCGAGGGGATCGTGTTGCCGAGCACGGCGACGCCTTTCGCCGGGAGGTTGAGTATTGCGACGAGAGCCGTGAGCAGCACCAGGGCCACCAACGCCCCAGGGATTCTTGGCGCGTACCGTTTCATGAGCCGGACGATCACAAAGGCGCTCACCCCGATCGCCACCGAGTAAAGGTTGGCGTGCGGAACGGAGCGGATCAGGGCCAGGACCTCCACGAAATAACCCTCGGTGTTCACCGAGGTCGCCAGGGTCTCCTTGAGGTGCTCCGCCGTCGCCAGCAGGCCCGACGTGGCGTCGCTCACATGGGGAGCAGCGAGGACCTTCCGGACCTGGTTGGTGAACACCTCGACACCGAGCCCGGTGATGAACCCCGCCATCACGGCGCGCGAGAGGAAGTTGGCGAGGAACGCCAGCCGGAAGATCCAGAAGATGAAAAACAGCAACGCGCAGACCACGGCCAGTGCCAGGGCGTACTGCATGCGAAGCGGATCCCCGGGCGCGGCGAAGGCGACGAGGGCAGCCCCGACCAGGGTGGCCATGGAAGCGTCGGGGCTAGTCACCAGGTGGCGCGAACTGGTGAGCAGGGCGAAAACCGCCAGCGGGATGATGGCGGCGTAGAGTCCGGCCGCGGGGGGCAGGCCGGCGACCTGCGCGTAGCCGATGTTCAGCGGGATCATCAGGGCAGCTAGGGTAACGCCGGCCGAGACCTCCCGCGGGACGTCGGCCAGCGTGATTCCCCGCAGTCCCGCGAGCGGGCGGGGCCAGCGGATCCCGGCGAGCATGCTGACGGCTTTTTCACTCATCACGAGAACCTCCCGCCAAACCGGAATCGCCGGACCGATCTTCAGGCTGTCTGCCTGCACCGTCGCCCTCCGTGTGGCCGGGTGGCGCCGCTCCTATGGCAGCGAGCAGGTCATCCCGATCGACCGGTTTCTTGAGATAGCTCATGGCACCCAGCATCCGAGATCGTTCTTCCATGCCGGGTTCGTCGTGACCGGTAATGACGATTACGGGCGTGGGGATCTGCCGGGTCCGCATGGCCTCCAGCACATCGAAGCCGCTCATCTCGGGCATGTGCAGGTCCAGCACCAGGCAATCCGGCCGCGATGAGCCTTCGAAGGCAGCCAGGAAGTCTGCTCCCCGCTGATACGTGTCAACGCGAAAGCCCCGGCTCACCAGCAGGCGGCGAATTGCCTTGAGCATCTCCGGCTCGTCATCGAGAACAGCAACCAGCCGTGCAGGAATTCGCATGAAGGAGGAGATTAGCAGAGGTGCGCACTGCCGTATACTGAACCTTGGTATAGTCTGCCACTATACTTTGGTACAGTGCCCACCGAAGGGGCGGCCGAGCATTCCAGGGCGCAGGGGTGAGATCTGAGGGAAAAGGCTGCGCCGCCGCAGGGGCGGCCGTGAGTCAATCGCGTAGTCGTTCGGCGGCCCGCACAAGATCGGCGAGCGATTGCACACCCATCTTCTTCATGATGTGGGCGCGGTGCAGCTTGATGTTCTGTTCCCCCGTACCCAGCTCCGCGGCAATCTGCTTGTTGAGTTTCCCGGCAACGACATGTTCCATGACTTCACGTTCACGTGGCGTGAGCGCGGCGAGTCGGTTCGCCAGTTCCGCGGCTTCCATGATCGTTTGGCGTCGCGCCTGTGCCGTCTCCAAGGCAGAACGCACGGCCCCGATCAGCGCCGCCGCATCCACCGGCTTGGCGAGGAAGTCCGCCGCGCCGGCCTTCATGGCCCGCACGCTCATGGGAATGTCTCCGTGGCCGGTAAGAAAGATGATGGGGATGAGGATGCCCTGGTTCGTCAGCCGCCGCTGCAGTTCGAGACCATCCAGTTCGGGCATCGCGACATCCAGCACGAGGCAGGCATTTCCTTCGGGCCGGTAGGCGTCGAGAAAGGCTCGCACGGACGAAAAACCGCGGACATCAAACTTCTTTGCCCGCAGCAGACGTGTGAGTGCCTTGACCATTTCGGGCTCGTCGTCGAGGAGGTATACGATGTTCATTCCTGGGCTCATGGGTTCACCCAATCCCCCGCGACGGGCAGCTCAAAGCGGAAAACAGCACCACCGTCGGAATGAGGTTCCGCCCAGAGGCGGCCGTGGTGGGCACACACGATCGCCTGACAAATGGACAAGCCCAGGCCCAATCCGTGAGGCTTGGTGGTGTAGAACGGCTGGAAGAGACGATCCACAGCCGCCGGCAGCCCAACGCCCTCATCGCGCACGGAGGCTTGTACCCGGCCATGGTGCAGTGTCGTCTGAAAATGGAGCCGGCGCATGCCGGGCTCGGTAGAGGCCATGGCGTCAGCCCCGTTGAGAATGAGGTTCAGCACGAGTTGCTGGAGCTGCACGCGATCACCTGCGATCGGTGGCAGGTCCGCCGCCAGCTCGCAGACCACGATAATGCCGCGCCCGATGAGATCCGAATTGGTGAGGTGGATCACCTCCTCGATGATCTCGTTGAGCAGAAGAGGACAGAGAGACACCTCGCCCCGTTTGAGCATTGTGCGAAGACGCCCAATGACCTCGCCCGCACGGCGGTCTGCCGCAACGATGTCCGCGAGGATGGATTGCACCTCGGTAAGATCGGGCGGGTCCTGGGCCAGCAGTTCCTGCGCGGCCTGCGCATTGCTGAGAATGATCCCGAGCGGCTGGTTCAACTCATGAGCCAGGGAGCCGGACAAGGCTCCCAGCGTATTGACTCGCGCCAGGTGCGCCAGGTTGTCGCGCAATTCTCTAGTTTCGTTCTCCGCCTCTTTGCGGGCGGTAATATCTCGAACCACACCGTAGGAGCGGAGTGCGCGCCCGGCCGTGTCGCGGATAGCGACACGAGCCACGTGATGAATCCATTTCTGCCCCTCGATCGGGTGCATGTAGCGATACTCGGTTGAGATCTGCTCAACCTTTCCTTCGTGCAGTTCTCGACGGGCGTCCAGCACACGCGAACGGTCGTCAGGATGCAAGTGTTCCATCCAGTCCTGCAAGGGATGAAGGCCCGATTGCCGGCCCAGGGCAACACCGCAGATCTCATGAAACCGCTCATCAATGAAGCAGGAAGGCTCGATAAAGTCCACTTCGTAATACCCGAGGCCAGCCAACTCAACCCCCGCTGCCATGCGAGCCTCGCTGCTGCGCAACGCTTGGTCGGTGCGCTTCCGAGCGAGCGCGTTGGCGAAGATCTGCGCGACGAGTTGCAGGCGCTCCACCAGCGGAGCAGGCCAGTCGCGCTCCGCTTGCGTTGCGCTGAAGGCCAGAGCTCCGATGGACAACGCGCCGCCCGTCGACAACGGGAACACCACCGAGGACTTTGCGCCGAAGTGTCTCCATGATTCCACGTCGCGGGACGCTTCGGGGCCCAGGGCATCCGGGTGGGATACGACGATCGTGCGGCCAGCCAGCACTTCCTTCCGGCACCACGGGAAGAAGTCGTCTGCATCAAACTGCGCAGGGAGGGGGGCCGCCAAAACCCCATGGATGTGGGTCATGCTCAGGAGTTCGCGCGATTCCCCCTGCCACTGCCAGAGCGTGCACAAATCCAACCCGAGGATTTCGCAGACGCGGCGCTGGGCGTTTTCAATCGCGCCGTCCACGTCGCCGGGCGCAAGGTTCACGAATTTCGAGGACAAGTCGGCGATCAGCGTCACGAAGCGCAGATCTTCCGCCTGCTGCTCCGCAATGCGCTTGGGCTCGGTGATATCCAGGGAAACGCCCATCAGACGCTGCGGTTCGCCGGAGGACAGGAAGGTGGGCCGCCCGCGCGAGGTGATCCAGCGTGTACGGCCATCGTCCAGCCGAATGCGGTACTCTACACTGACGGTTTCGCCAGCCTGCATGGATCGCTCAAGGGTTGCCTGAACAATCGGCCAGTCGTCGGGATGAACCAACGCTTCGAATCGCTCCATGCTGATGGCTTCGTCCGGCGCATACCCGAAGATCGTCCGGGCCTTCTCGCTGGCCCAGAAGACATGCGTGCGGCAATCCAGAACCCAAAGCCCCACTTCGGCGGAATCCGTGGCTAGGCTCAGTCGCTCCGAGCTCTCGCGCAAGGCCGATTCCGCGCGTTTCCGAGCGAGCGCGTTGGCGAAAATCTGCGCGACGAGCTGCAGCCGCTTCACCAGCGGAGCAGGCCAATCGCGTTCCGCCCGCATCGTGTTGAAGCCCAAGGCGCCAAGGGGGAGCTCGCCTCCCACGGAGAGCGGGAGGGTCAAATTCGACTTAATGCCCAATTGGCGACTGACTTCGAGGTCGCGGGCGGCCTCCGCGGGCAATTGATCCAGAGAAGACACGGCCACGATGCAGCCGGCCAGCATCTGCTGTTCAACCCAGGGGAAATGCTCGCGAGCGATCATCGGCTCGGGCAGTTCCGGACCTTGGTCGATCCGGTACAAGTGGGTCAGCTTGAAGGAGCCTCCCACCTCGTCCGACCATTGCCAGAACCCCGCCAGGTCGATGCCCAGCAACTCACAGAAGAGGCGTTGGGCTTCCCTGATCTCCCGATCCACGTCGGCGGCGGGGATATTGACGAAGATCGACGAAACGTCGGCGATGAGCGTCTCGAACCGCAGCCGCTCTCGAAGCTCGTCGTACAGCCTGCTGTTCTCCGGACTCGCCAGATCCTCGTCCATCCCGCATATCATAAGTTCTCCTGCCAGCAAGGTTAAGTGCAGCAACATGCCATCGCGATGAGCCCGCTTGCTTGGGAGCACATCGTGGCCCGGGTAGCCGGGACGTAGCCCCGTGTCGGCTCGTTCGGCGTCTGACCAAGGCGCGACCAACTCGAACCGTCCCCGTAGGCGCACCGTTGATGTAACCGCCAGCCTGCCAGACACCTGCGCCGCCTTATGAAACAGGCACGTCGCTGTTGCGACCAGCCTGGCCAACCGAATGTCCCCTTGCAACCCCTTGCTGCGACAGGGATTATGTCGCTTTTTTGGCCCAAAAACGAGGTTTACAGGTGGTTGACAGGTTGATGACAAGTTGAAAACAGGTGGTGAGCACGTGGCGACTGACCCAGTTTTGACCCACTCGAAAAAGACCATTCCGAGCATCGACCCACCTGACGCCGAGGGTCAACTTGGTTTTGAAGACAGTCGGACTGAATAGTGGATTTCAGAACCTCTGACGGTTGATTATCCACGTGGTGGCCGCACCGTCTTGACCTCGCGAGCGGCATTCGCGGACGCTGCGGGCCCGTGGGGATCCTGGCGGTCTCTCCCCGCACGGGATCTCTCAAGAGTCGCGGCCCGTCCAGGAGGTTGCAGACCATGAGACCGGAGGATCGTACTGTGGCCGAACCAGCGTCAAGCAAGGATCCCGCAGCGGCGAGTGGACATACACCGTCAGCTTCCCAAGACGATCCCTCGCTACTCAGGATCGCCAACAACCGCCCTGGTGCCCTCTCGAGAACACGGTTTTCAAAGCCACGCCGGGTTGATTGGTCGTCCTGAGCAGTCCTGAATCGACCCTTTAACTAGTGTCCCAATAAACACCTGTATCAGCTGAACTCAGTGGTTTGTCCGCCATGTCCCTTTGCCGTCCGGTGCGGCGTGGTCGATTCAGAACCCCAAAGTCGCACCGAAGCGTTCTTGGAAATGCTCAATAAGCACGCTGTGTTGTTCGCCTTCGAGGCCCATCGGGGACGTGTGCAGAGTCCCATGTTGCCGCTCTTGTGGATGGCCACGGTGTTCGGATCCTTCCGCCTTGTAGCCCCCCAGCATCTTCGCCACGGCATTGAACCAGCGGAGCCGCATCTCACGTGACCATGAAAGAATGCACTGGTACCCCGGAAACACGTTGCCGTCTTGCCGATAGGACATCCATGCCCGCGCCGTAGTGCTGCACATGGCCTTGCAGACCACCGACTTGTCCTGCTCTCG
The DNA here is from genome assembly GCA_016935885.1 of Phycisphaerae bacterium. Next base: position 6,688 of record JAFGQA010000089.1, read on the forward strand.
ATGCGTCGGCCCTGCTTGTTAGTTCCCAGCAAACGGCTTTGGGCAGCTTGGGACACGGTTACCCAAGCAAGTGTTGCCGTCGTAGTTTTTGGGGGAACGCTGTTCGTTTTCCACCTTTGAGGGCGCTATGATAGGGCCGAGATTGACGCTTCCTCGTGCCTTCAATCTGTGTCAGTGCAGGAACTGAGTCGAAGTCGTTGGATGACTAGATGAAGGGCAACCCGGCGGTGCCGGGGGGCTCGTTAACGAGTAAGCCGACGCGATGGAATGCCTCCGGGCGTTCCGCGCGTCGGTTCTTGTTTTCGTTGGCGCTGTGGACGGTCCTGAAGGCGCAAAAAGCGAATTGAGGTTCGATGATGGTGGTGAGAACATTGCGCGCGCAAGCGATCGTGGCGGTGCTTTTCGCCACTGCGGCGTTCGCGGGCGAAACGTGGGACGGAAACGGTGGCGACAACGACTGGTCCACCAACAACAACTGGAACCCCAACGGCGAACCGCCCAACGACGGCACCGCCAACATCGTGATGGCCGGCGCGAACCGCCTCGGGCCTAACGTCGACGTCGATTGGGATATCAGGTCCCTGGTCTTCAGCAACGCCGCCGCCGGCACATTCGTCATCAGCGGCGGTAGCGGCGTGTCGCTGGGCGTCGGCGAGGGCGGGATCGTCAATCAGAGTTCGGAGGACCATCAAGTCGTCAACGTGCCGATCGACCTCAATGCCTCGCAGACTTGGATTGCGTCGCAAGGGCGGCTGTTCATCCAAAGCACCATCGCCGGCCATCCGATCATCCCGCGGACCCTGACCGTGACGGGTGCGTTCGAAACCCTGGTCTACCGAGAGATCACCGGCAATACTTCCCTCACTAAGAACGGCAGCGGCACGCTGAGGTTCGTCAACGCCTCGACCAACACCTACAGCGGGACCACGACCGTCAACGCCGGCACACTGGCGCTTTGGCACGGCACCAACGGCTCCATTCCGGGCAACCTAGTTATCGGTGACGGCTTCGGCAGCGATACTGTGAGACTCGATTCGGCGGACCAGATCAGCGAGGCGGCCGGAAACACAATCACGGTCAACAGCTCGGGCATGCTGAACCTGAACGGCAACAACGAGACGATCGCGAACTTGTCAATCAACGGAGGCACGGTCAGCGGCGCCGGCACGCTGACGGTGAATGGATCGATCTCCTCGGGCGCTTCATCTTCGAGCGGGACGATTAGCGGCGGGACGGTTAACCTCGGCGGCGCGATCAAGACGATTACCGTCTCCGACGGTGCGGCGGCGGTCGATCTGAGTATCAATTCGCTCCTCAGCAACGGCGAGCTGACCAAGGCGGGTTCCGGTGTCTTGCGGTTGTCTGCATCCGGAAACGAGATCTACCAGGGTGCCACCGTCGTGAACGAAGGCACGCTTGAACTGAACGGTCCTACTGGAGGGGCGACGCTCCCAATCATCCAGGGGAATCTCACTGTCGGCGACGGCGTCGGCACGGACGTGGTGCGCAGCATGGGAGGCGATCAGATTGACGTATTCTCGCTGGTCACGATCAATTCTTCCGGGTTGCTGGACATGAACGGCTACACCGAGACTTGCATCGCGCTCGATCTGCACGGCGGAAGCATTACGACCGGCGCCACGGGGCAATTGTATGTGCAGAGTGATCTGCACGTGTACCCCTCGTCCAAAAACGCGACCATAACCGGCCGTGTGCATGTCGGAACCTTCGACAAACTGATCGTAGACGACGGGGCGCCGGTTGATGACCTGCTCTTCGACGGACGTTTGAACGAGTTCAAGAAATACGGGACGGGGCAGATGCGCGTCGTGGGAAGCACGTCGCTTACCTCCACCGACGCTGTTGCGGTGCACGAGGGGACCATGGTTCTGGCCAGGACGGCCGGCGGCGGCATCGGAGATGGCTTAGTGATGCAGAGCGGATCAATGGTGCTGGCGGCCAACGAGCAAATAGCCAGTGACACAACCGCCGCGTTGGCCGTGTACGGCACGCTGAACCTTTCCGGGTTCAATGAGATCATGAACGATCTGACACTTGGAGGCGCTGGTACGGTGGTCACTGGCGGCGGGATGCTGGTGATGCGAAACCTCACTTTGTCAGGAGGCACTCTCAACCCGTCCAGCGACCTGGTCACGATTAATGGAACCGTCAAGTCGTTGGCCCAGGATGATCTTCCGACTTCGCTGATTGCCGGGAATGTCAGTATCGCGGCGGCGAGCAGGACGTTTGACGTGGAGAACGGCGCCGCGGCGACCGACTTGGAGGTAGCCCTAGCGTTGGGAGGCACGAACAGCCTCAGCAAAACCGGCGCCGGAACGCTGATGCTCAGCGGGGCGGCCAACACCTACAGCGGCACGACGACCGTCTCGGGGGGCGTGCTGGCGCTGGGAAAATCGGCCGTCGATGGTGCGGTGCCCGGCACCCTGGTCGTGACCGGCGCTACCGTGCGATCGCTGGCAAACGAACAGATCGGCACCTCCGGCTCCATCACGCTCAACGCCGGCGGAGGGTTGGACCTCAACGGATTCACGGAAACAATCGGCAGCCTGGTGCTCAACGGCGGCGCGGTCACAACGGGTGCCGGAACGCTGATCGTCACCGGTAGCATCACCCAAAGTGCATCAGCCGTGGCGAGCATCAGCGGACGGCTGGATCTGGGCGGAGGAACGCGGACCATTACCACCAATGATGTCCCCGTCCCGGTGGTCGATCTGGACATCCCCGCTCAGATCGTCAACGGCGGGATCACCAAGCAGGGCGCCGGAGCGCTGCGTCTGGGCGGCGACAGCACCTTCGTCGCGGGCCTGCATCACCAGGCGGGCGGACTGCTCATCGCTCATGACAACGCGCTGGGAATCGGGACGCTCACCCTCGCGGGAGGCGCGATCGAGGCGGACGGCGGCGCGCGGAACATCTCCAATCCTGTCGTCGTCACCAGCTTGTCGACCGTCAGCGGGTCGAGTGCCCTGACCTTCGGCGGATCGTTCACCATCAACCTGGGCGCCGCGCTGTTCAAGAGCGGCAGCGGCACGCTCACCCTCGCCGGCCCGCAGACCCACGCCTCGGGCGCGGCCATGTTTGCGACGGCGGGCACGGTCGATTTCAGCTCCAGCGCGACCGGCGGGACACTGGGCATCAGCCTCAGCAACGCCGGCACACGGGTCAACTTCAACACGGATCAGGATCTAAGCACGCTGGTGGTGAATGGCGGCAGTGCAAGGGCGGGCGCTGCAAGCCTCCTCCAGGTCAACACCCTGAACGTCGACACCGACGCGACGGTTGAGTTCGAAATTGGCGGCCTGATCCCCGGTGACGAGTTCGCCCAATTGGATGTCAGCGGAAATGCAGCTCTGGCCGGCATTCTGGACATTACGCTGGTCAACGGCTTCGAGCCGCAGGCGGGCCAGTCGTTCGTCATCCTGACGTTCGGCGCGCGATCCGGGGCATTCGAGCATGTCACAGGGATGTACGGTTTATCCATTCTACGCTGCCGCACAAAGCGTGAAGGCCAGGGTTTTCAGTAATTCGCGTAGTCGCCCCCGTGGGGCCGA
>JAFGQA010000090.1 GCA_016935885.1 Phycisphaerae bacterium
CCGCCGACGCCGATCGGAACCGCGACCGTGAGGGAGCGGTCAGCGTTCACCCTTGAGGAACGTCGGCAAACCGGTCATCCCCGTCGGTCGGCCACAGGGGGCCGACGCCGCAACGAAGCGTCAATGGAGCATGCACGCTCAACCCTAAAACGCTCTAGCATGCGGTGTTCGTCCCTCGGCGGGTGGCACTGACGGTGTGCCACTGCTCCTGAGCAGTGCGACCTCGAAAGGTTCCCGAAGGACCCTGCTTGAAAGCATCCACGTGGCGTGCGTCCCTTGACGCACCATTCAAATGTGGGCCTCCAATTAGTGCGTCGGTGACGTACCCTACAACTACAACTCAGAAATGACCGACCGGGACACGCACGATGAAGAAACAGGGCAACGTTGACCCCGCGCGGCGCGGAATTGGCCGATTCCGTGCCCATCTTCACCCAGGAGCACTTGCTGAAATCGAGAGCTGGCGCGAGCATCCCGAGTTGGGCAAGCTGACCAAACGCCTGGATTCGATGGCCGATCCGAATCGGTTCTTGGACACCTACGCGGAGTGCATGGTTGCCCGACGGCTTCTTCGGCACCGCTGCGAGTTGCGCGTCGAGGTACAAATACAATCAGGTAAAAGAGCAGACTTCGAAGCGACACGGAAGGATGTGTCTTTCTACCTGCATCTGAAGAGATTGAATCTCGACGATCCAACGCGCCGCCTTTTTTGGATCGCGAATTCTGCTGAGGCGCTCGAGCGAATAAACCGCAAGGTCAAATTCGAGGCTCATATCTTGGGACCCGAAGCGACGAATCAACAGATTCAGGAGTTCCCACGACAGTTGAAGCACTTTGGGCAGAGCCAGCCGATCGGCGCGCAGCTCCTGTTGCCAGACGCATGCCATCCAGTCCTGCGCGTGGAAATCCTCCCCGAGGGCCGCAGTAGGTACCCGAAGCTCGACCGGTCGTTCCCCAGATATCCCGGATCGTGGTTGCATGACAGCGACCGGTTCAGAAAGCTGTTGAGCAAAGGCTACAAGCAGTTTAATCCCTTCTGTTTCAACCTCATCGCGGTTACTGGCTACTGGGCGGCGGATTGGGAGGATTTCGAGCGAGAGCTCCGTGCCTTCTGGCAGAACGGGAAACACCCGGCATCGCAAGCGGCGGCGTTCTTTCGCCTCCGACAGCTAGATGATGATGAGTCTAAGTCGCTCTTGTGGCTGCGCGACGCGGGAAGTGTCGATCGGCAGACGGCACAGTTGATTCGTGAGGTGTTCGACGACAAGCCGCGTAGCCGCGCAGCCTGCGGGAGACCCGGGTCAAGCAACGAGTGAACCGGCAAACGCAAAAGTGGGTGCGAGAAGGGATTCTCGCACCAGCAGCGACAGGAAGGGATTCTCGCACCAGCAGTCGAGACGAGAAACCCGGGTCAAGCAACTAGCGTGCGGCCAACCTGCGGTGTTCGTCCCTCGCCAGGGAGACGAAAGTCAATACGCCGAGCGTCGCCAGTACAAACGCCACGACGAAGGCGAGCGGGCCATAGTTCGTGTAGAGGAACGTGCCGATAAACGGCGCGGTGATGCCTCGAATGCCGGCCAGGAAGACGTGCGTACCCATGTAGACCTCGGCCTCGGCCGGTTTCGCGAAGTGCAGGTGGCCGATGTTCCAGGCAATGGCACCGCCGCCCATACCGAGGCCCTGGCCGATGCGGGAAAGGGCAACGAGCGCGACCGTCAACGTGAAAGGGGCGATGAGGTCGATCGTCCAGTATTGGATGATGCCGGCCGCGAGGCCACCGGTGACCGTCGCACTGGCCCACACGATGGCGTTGACCACGCGAAACTGAATCACCCCGACGCGGTCGAAGAACCCGGCCCAGGGCATGAGCGAACCCATCATAAAGACCCGCGGCAGCACCTCCATCAGGTTGCAGCTGTGGTAGTAGTTCAGGTAAAGCTGCTTGGTGAGGATGATGGTCATGATCGGGATGATCATCATGTTCGCGGAGCCCAGGCACATCATCGCCGTGCAATAGCGGGCATACGCGCGATCGCCTCGCAGAACATCGACCATGGAACGCAGAAGCGCCAGGGGTGAGAATCGTGACGCGCCGGCACCATCGGCCGCGCCGGCGGCGATCGTCTTCAACTCGAGCTTCTCGCCGCGGACGTGCATTCGGCGAACGAGCAGGATGGCCACCCCGCCAATCACTGCCACCGTGGGATAGATGTACACATAGGTTGTGGCGTCCACGTCGAACAACAGCGACGCGCAGGTGACCGTGGCGATGGCGAGCGAAAACCGAACGGTCTGCAATCGGGCGGCGATACGGCCGCGCTCCAGGGTGGGATAGTTGTGCTTCCACAGGCTCGCCCGGACCGTGATGCAGCCGGACAGCATCATTCGTGCGAGCATGATCTGAGCGGCGAAGATCCAGCCGCCCACATCGGTCCGCGGTGTGAAGGCGACGGACGCGATCAGGCCGGCACACCCTGCGGCGAAGGCCATGAACAACGGCAGCTTGCGTCGGCCCGTGGCGAGCGTGCCCCAGAGAAGTCCCATGAGGTTGGCGAACAAGGGCGTGGCCATGACGATCGTGATGAGCCAGGGTCCGGCGTTGAACGTCTTGGCGGCGACGATCGACGAGACGGTACCTTCGAACGTCCCGGCGAAGATGCCCCACAGAAAGAGGTGCTGCGTCTCGATGATGTAGTTGCGGCGTGCCATGAAGGGCACGCGTCTGATGCCGAACAGGTCCACGCGTCGTCTTTCATCCTGGCTGAGCGGTGTCTAACGCAAAGAGTCGATTATAGCCGGGCGCTGGGCCACGCGCGGCGGCGGAAACCAAGAACCACCGGTTTGGGTCCGTGAGACCTCCGGCGGCATTCGATGATGGGTGCCGCGGGCGGCTTGCCCGCCCGTGCGTGCTCTCCGGTGGGTCTATGGCACACACACTGGCAGGCAAGCTGCCAGTGGCACCCCCCTAAACTGTCACGGACGCGCTCGGGGGCATGTTCCCGCGTGTCGCGCGGACTGCCCCCCGACCAAGGTCGGGGGCTCTTGGACCAAGGTCGGGAACTCTTGGACCAAGGTCGGGAGCTCTGGTCTGGGGCTCCTGTCGGCGTGACTACTCCATCACAAAGGCGAAGCGCTTCCTGAAGTGTAAGTAATACAAGCCAACGATTCGCATGGCGACGACGGTCAGGTAGACCTTGAGGATGATGAAGACCATCTCACCGCCCACGCCGAGCGAGGGCAATGGAGGAATGAGGCTTTGCAGGCCGATCTTTGCCAGGAAGCTGGGCGAGATCGAGATGGCGTAGGCAATACCCACGATCAGGAGCATGATCCACATGGTCAGGTAGGGGATGAGGGTTCGGGCAATCGTTCGGAAGACCAGGTCGATGCGGAGGATCGCATTCACGGCGTCGAATGAGAAGAGCAGCAAGCTGAGCGGAATGAAGAACGCCCCGACGATCCACAGGATGGGCGACAGAGAGCCCAGCCAGCCGGGCACGAGATTGAAGGACAGGGCGATCGACAGGAATGCCGCCGGCGCCATGGGCACGCCGAAGGCGCCGAGATACCTCACGGCTGGTATGAGGAGGCCATCCACGACGCCGTTCTCCACCTTGATGCCTGGCAAGTCATTGGAGCCCGACGCGGTGTCGTGGACGACAGATAAGTACAGCGCGCAGAGCCATCCGGTAACGACGAAATGACCGACGATGCCGAAGCGGCCGACCATGCCCAAAGGAATGTACAGCAATGCAATGAGGGAGATGACCAGAAACATGGCGGCGTTGCTGCCGCACGTGAAAGGATAGCTGAAGCTGGCGAAGGCGTCGGCCCAGAAGCCTTCCTTGAGGCGTTGCTCGACGTCATCGCTGGCACCGAATGCATACGGCCTTTGCCGCAAACTTTCGGAGGCGTAGCCGACAGCGGCGGGCTCGCCGGTCTCGACCGGCGCCGCGGCGGGAGGAGCGGCGGGCTCGTCATGGCGGGCATCGGTTTCCATCTCGATCTGGAAATCACCACGTCGGGGGGTCGGTTCGCCTGGTTGACTCTGCGTCGGCGGGAACTCCAATGCCAGGTTCGCCGGCTGGACATCCAGTTCGATGGGTACGGGCGAGGCCGGCTTGGCGGCTCCGGGCGTTGGCGTGCGCTCGTGTTGGGCCTCGGCCGCCGCCGTGAACATCTCGGCAGGGACGCGGATTGGCTTGCCGCAGGCCGGACAGACCAGCTCCCCGCCCGCATGGTCCGAAGAGGCCTTCAGCAACTTGCCGCACGCGCACTTGATTCGAAAAGCCATTGGAGTCCTCACGAAACAAGGTGGGTTTCGAATCGTCTCAGTTGATCCAGTTGCCCATTGTTGGGCGGCCTACTCCATCACGATCGCGAAGCGCTTCTTGAAGTGAAGGTAGTACAATCCGATGATCCGCATCGCCACAAGCGTCACGTATACATCAAGAACCTCAAAAAGAAGCGTCCCGATCAAGCCCACTTCTGGGATCTCTGGGAGGGTTGCTTGTATACCAAGGTTCATGAGGATGTATCCGGCAAGCGGAATGAACGAGGCGAGACCCACCAGGATGAACATCAGCCAGATTGAGAGGTACGGAAGGAATGTCCTGATGATCGTCAGGAAGATCAAGTCCAGGCGGGCGAGCATTCCCATGGCGTCCAGGGCAAACAGGACGAGAGACATTGGGACGAAGAAGAGCCCGGCAAGAATCCAAATGAGCAACAGCCACGAAAGAGAAGGCGGCAGCCAATTGCAGGCGAAGCCGATCGCCAACGCCACCACCGGAGCGAACGCGACGGCATAGGCGCCGAGATACTTGAAAAACGGCTTGATGGCGTCTTCGTACACGCCGTCTGCGAATTTGATGCCTGGCATGTCTGCTGTGCCGGACGCGGTCGCCCGCAAGGCCGACAGGTATGCGCCCCAAACGTATCCGCAGAGGATCAACATGGCGGTGAGCCCGGGGGCAATGAACAGGCACGGCATGATGGCGATGCCCACAGGGATGACCGTGATGATTAGGGCGATGATCGCCGTGCCGGCGAAGTTCGTCGCGTTTCCGACGCTCAACACCGGGTAAACGAAAGAAAGGAAGGCGTCAGCCCAGAAGCCGCGCTTTGGGCCTTGAATGACGTCGTCCGTGACGTTGCCGCCGTAGGACCTCCGCTTGGAGGGATCGTGCGCGTAGCCGACGGTTTCGGCCACGATGGCTGTCACCGGCGCGGCCGGGAGCGGAGCGCCCTCGTCGACCACAAGATGATCCGAGCCGCCGAAGATGTCGCTCGTGGAGTGCTCGGCCCCCCCCGGCGCATTGAAGTCTGCCGCCAGAGGGGGCACGTCCAGGTCGAGATTCGCCGGTTGGAGGTCCAACTCGGCGGGCGCGGGCGTGGCGAGCGATGCAGGCGTGGGAGGTTTCGCCGGCCTGCGTTTCGCCGCCACTGCGGTGGCTTTGAACCGCTCGGCCGGAATGCGAAACGGCCTTCCACAGCCGGGACAGGTTAGCTTCTTGCCCGCCAGCTTGGACGAGATCTTCAACGACCTACCGCACTTGCACTTGACTCGCAGCGCCATAGGGCGACCCGATCAAACAGAAGAACTGGTGCCGTCCGTGCCTCGTGTGCCGCTCCGGACCACCCCCGCGAGCTCAGCCGCCCTTGACATGCCTGTCCAACAGCCCGTGGCAAAACTGTGGCACCGGCGCCAAAGCCGGTGGTTCTCACGGTCAGGAACGGCGTTTCCGAGCCGCTGTCTTCCCTTTTGCCACAAGGACGGCTTCGCGCGACGATGTCATCCTGGCGTTGGCCTTGCCTGACACAGACGACGCCAATGCGTCCCATCCGTAAGTCATTATACCGTGTCGCAAAGCCGGTGGGTGTTCCAAAACCTGGGCGAGAATGGAATGGGCGATGATCGCCCGTAAGGAGCCGCGCGGGAATAGCGTGAGCGGTCGATCCGCCTGCCTACGGGCAGGTCTGCCAAACGGAAAGACAGCAGGCCAGCCAAGCTGCACAGTCGGTCATGTTATTCCTCCGCGATGCCCGAGCTTCCGAGGAAGAACCACGGGCTTCAGCCCGTGCGGCGCCCCAAAGGCCGGCCGTGCCTCTGTGCTGTTTGAGGGACCGCGCGGGCTTCAGGCCCGCGGCTCTCCACTGGTATGGCCCACGCCGAGGGCCGATCGGCTCGTTTTCGAGTCATGTCGCCAGTACGTGTTGCAGGTAGCGCCCTGTATGGCTGTGCGAATCAGCGGCGATTTGCTCCGGTGTGCCAGCGGCGACGATCCTGCCGCCCGCCTCGCCGCCCTCGGGGCCGAGGTCGATGATCCAGTCGGCCTGTTTGATGACGTCCATGTTGTGCTCGATCACGATGATGCTGTGGCCCAGGTTGCAGAGGCGGTTAAGCACGTCGAGCAGCTTGTGGATGTCGGCGAAGTGCAGGCCCGTCGTCGGCTCGTCGAGGACGTAGAGCGTGTGCCCCGTGGCCGGCTTGCCGAGTTCCGCGGCGAGTTTGACGCGCTGGGCCTCGCCGCCCGACAGCGTGACCGACGACTGGCCGAGCGTGATGTAGCCCAGCCCTACGTCGCACAGTGCCTGGAGGAGTTGCCTGATCGTGCTGAAGCTGTCGAAGAAGGCCAACGCCTCCTCGACGCGCATGGCCAGGATGTCGGCGATCGATTTCCCGCGATATCGCACCTCCAACGTCTCACGGCCGTACCGCGTGCCTTTGCACTCGGCGCATTGGACGAAGATGTCCGGCAGGAAGTGCATCTCGATCCGCCGGGTACCCTGACCCTGGCACGCCTCGCACCGGCCGCCCTTGACGTTGAAGCTGAACCGGCCGCTGCCGTAGCCGCGGATCTTCGCCTCGCGCGTCTTGGCGTACAATTGGCGGACGAGATCGAAGACCCCTGTATATGTTGCCGGGTTGCTCCGTGGCGTCCGGCCGATCGGGGACTGGTCGATCTCGATCACCTTGTCGATCCTACCGATGCCGATGATGCGCTCGTGCGCACCCGGACGCTCGTGGGCGTTGTGCAGGCGGCGCCGCAGCGCTGGCAGGAGGATCTGGTTGACCAGGCTCGATTTCCCCGAGCCCGACACGCCGGTGATGCAGCAGAAGACGTCGAGCGGAACCTGCACGTCGATCGATTTGAGGTTGTTCTCGGCCGCGCCCTTGATTTCGATGGTTCGTCGCATGTTGGCCCGCCGGCGCTTCTTCGGCAGGTCGATTCTCAGAACCTCTCCTGGCACGTCCCATGGCACGGGCGCACGCTGTTGCACGGGCGTCTCGTCCGTGACCGCGCCGGCACCCTGTGGCACGGGCGTCCCGCCTGTGACCGCGCCGGCACCCTGTGGCACGGGCGTCCCGCCTGTGACCGCG
>JAFGQA010000091.1 GCA_016935885.1 Phycisphaerae bacterium
TGCTTGAGCTTGGGGTCCAGCGTTTCGCTTTTGGGGACCAGGTACTTGGTGACCTCGGGATTACGTCCCTGGTCGTAGTAGCTGTCGAAGTGAGCGGTGTGACCCGCCACCGACAGGGGCAGTTCCTCCTTGTTGTCGATGGCCAACTGGCGGCAATAGGCGGCGTCTTCCGCTGAATCCGTGCCGACCCACACTCGATCGGGCTCGCACAACTCGATGGCGCGGGCGACGAAGGCGTTCGCTTCTTCGTTCTTCAGCGCCAGGAGCCTGCTCAGACTGATCTCGTCCATCTTGCTTTTCAGAATCGATTGTGTATCCATTGATTCTCCTTCTTGTCGTTCCCGGGAAGGCCGCCGTCCGGGCAACCGCTCCGACCGACGGCGCCGACCTTCTACGGCACGTCCACACAGCCGGATCGCTCCGCCCGCGCAAACGGTTCTGTCGTATGGCTCTGAGACGTCCCTGTGCGACTCGCGGCATACCCGTTCGTCCGCGACCGCAACGATAGTGTTTCGGACCCGATGAGCCAAAACAGCATAACAACCCCTCTGCGTCTGTCAACCGGCGCGGCGGGCAATTGTCATTGATTTTGCCGGCGAATGTGGCGTAAGTGCTTATGGAAAAGCGATTTGTGCCTTGTGATCTTTCTGCGTTGGCCCTGCGTTGCCAAGTGTGACTGCCGCGGGAGGCCATTGCGGAGTTTCCGGGGATCGGTCCACAACAAACGCGGCGGGCCCAACGTCCCGAGTCCGGCGGGCCTGGAAAAGGAAGTTGACACGCGCGGCAACGGGACCCAGAATAGGCGGCGCATTTGCCTGTGGACGGGTGCTCCGTCTTCTGTTGCCGGTCTTCTGGGATCGCCCTCGCGATAACAAGGATGGTCGGTCGCGTAGCCGAAATCTGTGAACGGGAGGCAAGATATGGCGTCAAACGACGGCGGCGGTGCCGCCTCCAAGCCGCAGCAACCTGTGATGCACATGAACCCCCGCATCGCGAAGGATCGGCAGATGATCCTCGATGCGAAGGCCAAAGGGCGCGGATCGCTGCTGAAGGTGTTCATGAGGCTCTCCGGTCCCGGCTGGCTTCAGAGCGGCATCACACTGGGCGGCGGCTCGCTGTCTTCCAGTTTGTACCTCGGCGTCTTGGTGGGCTTCAGCTTCATGTGGCTCCAACCGCTGGCGATGATCCTGGGCGTCATCATGCTCAGCGCCATCGCCTATGTCACGCTCTCGACGGGTGAGCGGCCGCTCCGCGGGATCAACGAGCACGTCAGCCCGGTCCTCGGCTGGGGCTGGCTGCTGGCTTCGATGATGGCCAACCTCGTCTGGTCGCTGCCGCAGTTTGCCCTGGGCACGGCCGCCATTCGCCAGAACCTGCTGCCCGGGCTCATCGGCCCCGGAGTGATGGAGGAAATCCCCGGGAAGATGGTCGCCGGGGCGATATTTCTCGCGATCGCATTGACCGCCGCCTTCACCTACAGTGCCGGCGGCAGGGGTGTCAAGGTCTTCGAGATCCTGATCAAGGGCATTGTGAGCCTCATCGTGCTCTGTTTCATGGGTGTCGTTATCAAGCTGAGTATCGACGGTCGGATGAACTGGGGCGAAATCGGTCGGGGCCTGATTCCTGACCTGAGCCTGTTCATGAAGCCGACCGACAAGATCATGCCACACATCCAGCAGGTCGGCGAGGGCTTCCGGTCCTTCTGGACGAACATGATCGTTGGCCAGCAGCGCGATGTGATGATCAGCGCCGCCGCCACGGCGGTCGGCATCAATATGACGTTCCTGCTGCCCTACTCCATGCTGCGAAAGGGCTGGGACAAGGAGTTCCGTGGCCTGGCCATCTTCGATCTGTCCACGGGCCTGTTCATCCCCTTCATCTTGGCGACGGGGTGCGTGGTGATCGCTTCGAGCAGTCAATTCCACGCCCAGCCGGCACAGGGCCTTGTGGCGGACGTGCCGGGCGGTCTGGTGACCGAACAACCGGCGGCGAATCTCGTCGGGCCGTACAAGGGACTCCTGGCCGATCGCGTCAGATATGAGATCGGCGACGAGGCGTTCGGCAAGCTGTCCGCCGAGCAGGTGACGGCGGCGGCCGAGGCGCTGCCCTGGGCCGACAAACGTATGGCGGCCATCCTCGTCAAGCGCGATGCGTTCAACCTCGCGGAGACACTGACGCCGCTGATCGGCGCCAAGTGGGCGCAATATGTGTTTGGCCTTGGCGTCATCGGTATGGCCCTCAGTGCGGCCACGATGCTGATGACGATCAACGGTCTGTGCTTCTGCGAACTGCTGGATCTTCCGGCTCGCGGCTGGCCGCAACGGTTCGGCAGCCTGATGGTGTGCGTCGGGGCGCTCGGGCCGTTCTTCTGGAAAGATGCGGCGCCGTATCTGGCGGTGCCGACGTCGGTCTTCGCGATGGTATTGCTGCCGATCGCGTATTTCGCGTTCTTCTTCCTGATGAACCAGGAGAGCTATCTGGGCAAGTATCGTCCGAAGGGCGGCAAGCGCGTCCTGTGGAACGTGTTGATGGCCCTGGCGGCCGGCGCCGCGGCGTTCGGCAGTGTCTGGAGCCTGTGGTCGAGACTCCAGTGGATGGGGATCATCCTGCTGGTGGTCTTCATCGTCGTGGTCGTCGTGGTGCGCTACGCCCGCGTCGACAAGAAGGCGTCCGCTGTGGCATAAGCGGAAAATAGTGATGGATCATGCGAGCCCGGTACCGACGGATTCCGGGCTCGCGTGTTTTCTGCCAAACGCCGGCTGGTGACGGTGGCGTCCGATTCCCCGGAGGACGGGCAAAGGAGGAGCGTTTACCGGGCGGGGACGATCTCGGCTTCCAGCGTGCCCTGTGCGATGGTGAAGTCCTTGAGTCGCACCCATTTGTCCTCTATTTTGAAGACCGGATCGAACGGCTCCCCGACCAGAAGAGACGCCGCGATCTGGGCGCGAATGTCGTCGGTGTCGATGGGCACGGTTTCGAGACGCTCCTGATACATCCGTCGCGCCAGCATCCTGGCCAGCGGCGTGATGTTCACGGCACCGACCTTGACCTTTGTCACATTCAGGTTGAGCCGTCCCTCCTCAAGGAGTTGCGGCTCCAGTTCAATGGTGATGACCAGGCCGGCCCTCTCGATGTCGGCGGTGCCCATCAGGACGATGCGGCCGGGATGAAAGAGCACCGTGGGCGCCGAGAAGACGATGCCTCCCGTTTCTCGTGGCCACTGGAATTGAGTGATGGCATCATTGAGGGCCCGGTCTTCCACCACGAGATGGAAGGGGCGTCGGCTCTGGGCGCCGTTGTAGAGCTGCGGGCCGAGGTCGTGGGATAGATAGGGGTGGACGCGCTCGCTGTCCGAAATGGTCCGCGAGCGAAGCACGGAACTGTAACGGGCCGGCTTATACAGCAGCAGCGCGAGAATGACCACGGCGACGGTCGTGTCGATCAGCAGCCAATAGAAGAGCTTTCGGCGTTTCGATTTCTTCTGTTTCGCCGGTACCGCCGCCGACGCCGGGGCAGGCGTTCCACGTTCGACTTCGTCGTTGGCCGATATCATGTTTGTGCGATCCTGGGAAACCATCCGCCGGTGACAATCCTCCGGGGCCGCGCACACAACGCCGACCGGCCCGGAGATCACATCGTCTTTCGTTAGAAGCCGCCGGGCGGGGGAAATAGTTTCCCACAAATGGGCCCGGGAGCCGAATTCTGTCTTGCTCGATCGTTTCGGCGTGATTATAGTGGCTCCCACGTTGATGAAAAAGAGCTTTTTGTGGCCGGGTTCGCGTCAGGTCGGGCACCCCAAGGCGGTACGCATAGATGAAGGGGTGCCGTTTCGGACGAGTGATGGCGTTCTCCGGGTTTTTGGAAAGAAAGGTTTCTCAGACTATGGCGAGCCACTTTGCGGACCGGTTGTGCGAAGCTGTGCAGGCGAAGAAGACCTCACTGATTGTCGGGTTGGATCCCGTGTACAGCCGCCTGCCGGCAGCGATCACCAGCCACCGTCAGATGAATGACGAATTCGACGCGGCCGCCGCCGTGGATGCGATTTTCGACTTCTGCACGCAGACGATGCGAATCGTGGCACCGATGGTGCCGGCGATCAAGATCAACATCGCGTTCTTCGAGAAGTACCTCTGGGAAGGGATCGAGACGTACTACGCCCTGATCAACGAGGCCAACGATCTCGGCCTGGAGATCATCGGCGACATTAAGCGTGGCGACGTCGGGCATACGGCGGAGACCTATGCCTCCGCCCATCTTCAGAATCCCGAGCTGGCCGGTCTGGAAGACACGCTGGCGCCCGACGCCATCACGGTCAACGGGTATCCCGGCCTCGACGGCATCGAGCCGTTCGCCCAGATGGCCGATTCGCAGGGCAAAGGCGTTTTCGTGCTGGTGCGCACAAGCAACGCCTCGGCCGCGGCGCTCCAGGATTTCCAGGACGCTGAGGGTCAGGCCTTGTACGAGAAGATGGCCGAGATCGTCAACGAGATCGCGACCCAGCCTGGCCGAGTCGGCAGTTGCGGCTACAGCAACATCGGCATGGTCGTCGGCGGGACCGCTCCCGAGGTGACCGCGGCGCTGCGGACGAA
>JAFGQA010000092.1 GCA_016935885.1 Phycisphaerae bacterium
GGAAGACGCTGAAATACCAAACACCGGTCGAAGCCCTGAAGGCCAAAAGTGTTGCACTTGCAAATTGAATTCGCGACATTGGGAAACCGCGTCCGATCTTTTTCAGGCATTGGAAAAACGTGTATCGTCGTCATGGCACCTGCACCTCCATTCGATAGAACGGTCCGCGCGGCGGCTCGTTGGCGTCCAGCATCGAATCCCCTCCGTCCGCGCCCGCGCGCGGGCCTGCGCCGGGGACGTTGGTCCACGTGCCGTCCACGAGGTCCGTCGCGCCCTGCATCGTGTACAAACGCCCGGTGCTGGAGTCGAAGTAGATCGTGACGGGCGAGTCGTGCGTCATGCCCGTCACGCGGAAGTACGAGTTGCTGTCCGTCGGATCGGTGTCGGCGACGTACTCGTCGCCGGCGGTGAATGTGTCCTCGTCCGTATCGTCCGCCTCGGCCTCGTCGAAGCTCGCGCCCTCGTTCGTCAGGTCGAACGACGCCAGCCACCAGTGCGGCGTGCCCAGCGCGGCGAGGTCAGCCGCGAAGTCGGCGTGGATCGTGCCGTTGGCGACGACGTTGGTCCAGGTGAAGTTGGTCACGGCCCCGACGGACGCGCCGTTGGTCGTGACGTCGCCGACATGCCAGTACTCGTCGGCTGTAATGACGTAGTTTGTGCCGCCTGAGCGCGCCACGTAGACGGTGCCGGTGGGGACGATGGCCCCGTGGTCGCCCGCGGTTGCGGTCAGCCCGAACCACGGGACGGTACTGGCGGTCCAGACCGGACCGTTGACCAGCGTGCCGGTATTGCCATGGGTGGTCAGATCGATCAGGACCGTCCCGGAAACATGGTCGAAGCGGTAGTAGGCCGCGAGCCCCGCCTCATTGCCGTTCAGCTCCTGCCGCATGGCAGAACGAATCTGCTCCTCCGTGCGGGCGACGCTCCAGACGCGCAGTTCGTCGATTTCCCCCGAGAACAACTGCCCGCCGCTTGTGCCAGAGCCGATAACCTTGGAACTCGCGTTGTCCACGAACAGGTAGTTGGTATCGATTGCCAGCGGTGTGAGCGACCCATTGACGTAGATGAATTGATTGCCGGCGCCCGCGGCGGCGCGGACATAGGCGATATGCGTCCATTCGTTCGAACGGATCGTGTCGTTGCCGGTTTGGGCCACGTAGGTGCTGGGTGCCGTCACCGTGACGCAGTTTGCGCCGCCGCTGCCGGGGCCGAGTTCGAGTTGGAAGGAACCGGCCGTGTTGGCAAAGCGTGTCGAGAAGACGCCGCGCCGCGCCGACAAGTCGGCGGACTTAACCCACGCTTCGATGGTTAATGTGTTGCCAACGCTGAAACTGATGTCAGATCCGAGATTGACGTAATCGCTGGTGCCATCGAACAACAGGGCATTGCCCGGCGGATCCATTGGGGTGGCGAAAATGTGTTGGGAGCCATAGATGACGCCGTAGCTGTTGCTGGCGTAAGCGCGGACAGAATAGACTATTCCGAGCGTCAGGTTGGTGAGCGGGATCGAGAACGGCCCCGCCCCGCTGCCCGCGCTGATGTGATCGTCCGCGACGGTCGGCGGCGTACCGGATGTGTTCCAGCACACGCCCCGGTCCGTGACCGGAGCGTCACCTTCGTCCGTCACGTTGCCGCCGCAATCCGCTGACACCGAAGTGACATTCGAGACCGGGGCGGTAATCACGATGGGGAAGCCGGTCGGAAAAACCTCCTCAGCCGCCCACGGGCCACCGGCAAAACCGGCATCCACAGCTTGTACGGAGAAAAAGTATGGTCCGTCGCCGACCACGCTGAGCGTCCAGCTCAGGTTCTCGTTGGCGTTGCCCATGGCCGGGATGCGGCGGAGTCCGCTCTCCGCGTCCGCCATGCCGGCGAGTATATCTTCCGCCCCGGAACTGGTGCCGACGCGCACGTTGTAGGTGAGGCCGGAAGACGGTGTTTCGGCATCCGATGCCTCAGCCCAGGCAAGGGTCATTGTCCCGTCGCTGACGATAACCGAGAGGTTCGTGGGCGCCGTCGGTGGGCTGTTGGTTGCCGGCCCATAGCCGTGGTAGATCATGGTGAACCGCAAATCCTCCTCGGCGCCGGTGTCGGGGTTGTAGAGCAACCCGTCGCCGTTCATCGCGATGTCCAGGCGGCCGTCGTTATCATAGTCGCCGCACGAGAGCGAACTCCATCCCGCCCGAATCAGCCCGGCATTCATGTCGGAGAATGTTCCGTCGTGGTTGTTGCGGTAGATCCTGGCGATGCCGGTTATTTCGTCCCAGTTTGTGCTCCCCGACATCAGAAGGTCGGGATATCCGTCGCAGTCGAAATCGCCCCACGCCGTACCGCCGCCTTCCACGGGTGTCAGGCCGGCATGGATATCGGTGAAGGTGCCGTCACCGTTGTTGTGATAGATGGCCGCGTGACAGACCTTACTCGTCCAGATGATCCCCGAGATCGCAATGTCCAGAAATCCATCGTTGTCGTAGTCGCCCCACGCCACGGCGGCCCATTCGACGCCGATCAGGTCGGCGTGGATATTGGTGAACGTGCCGTCGCCGTTATTGCGATAGACGAAGGTGAAGTCGTTGCCGTCGAAGGCGTCATCACCGCCGGCGATCAGGATATCGAGCAGTCCATCGTTGTTGTAGTCGCCCCAGGCGGCATCGGCGTAGAAGAATTCCGTGAAGCCGATGTTGATGTTGGTGAACGTTCCATCGCCGTTGTTGCGATACAGTGCGGCGGGGTCCGCGACCAGAACGTCCGGATAGCCGTCGTTGTTGTAGTCTCCCCAGGCGGCTCTGCCATGGAAGGAGTCCGCGTAACCCGGCAGCGGCAGCGGCTCGGGATTCTGAGTGAACGTGCCCTGGCCGGTGTTGTGGTACAGAAGTAATTCGTCGCCGTAATAGAACATATCCAGCCAGCCGTCGTTGTCGTAATCGCCCCAAGCCATCCCGGATCCGGGATAGGCGGTGGTGATATCCCGCGAAAAGTTCTCACCGGTATTGTGATAGACGCTTCCGGAGCCATTTCCGACAACAGTTAAATCCAGAAGACCGTCCTTATCGTAGTCCCCCCAGGCGGCGGTCCCGTATTGGCGGCCGTACAATTCGTCGAAAGAGGTTTCCGTAAAGTACAACGGAGCGTCGGAGGGCGCGAACTGCGCGTTCCCTTGAAGCGTCAGGTTCACCCCGTTCGTGCCGCTGTCGAAGGCCGTGCCGCCCGATGTCTCGTCCAGCTTCCAGTAAGCGACCAGGCCGGGACGATAGGCGGCGAGACCGAGATGCATATCGCGTTGAATCTGCTCCTGCGTGCGTGCCACTTTCCATACGCGCACCTCATCGATCCGCCCGTTCAACCACTCCGACGAATCGCGTCCGACCTTGATCGATCCGCTCGGTGCGTCGAGTGTCCCGCCGGGCGTGGAGTTCGTCAGTTCCACCCCGTCCTTGTACAACCGCATGGTCGTGCCGTTCCACGTGCCGGCCACGTGATGCCAGCCGCCGTTCGTTATGGCGTTGTTCACGCGAAGGTGACGCAACGTACCCGAGGTCTTGATGTAGAAGTGGAGCTGTCCCGGCGACGACGCGCCGTCCATGCGCAGAACCGCCACCTCGCTGCCGACGGTCGCGTAGCGCTCGACCCGGTTGGTGATCTGGTTGTGATAGACCCACGCCTCCAGCGTGATATTTGTCAGCGACGCGGGGAAGTTCGTGGCCGATGCGTAATCCCCGCCGGCATCGCACACAAGACAGTTGCCCGCCCACGCCGCCGGCGCACCGGCCAGCAGCAGCGCGCCGCAAGCCGCCGCAAGCGTCCGCCACAGGAGATTCCAAGGATTGGAATGTCTCCTCTTCCCCTCGTCCAATAATGGGAACAACGACAGACAAACTCGGGGCAACATGCAATTCATCTCGGACCCCCCCCGTACAGGTCCAGTTGTACACGAATTCCCCCTCCAGATGCAGGCCTATTCTGCAACCGCCTACCCGCCGTCGAAGCCCACGCCGTGCCCCAATGACGAAAAGACTGGGTCGCTCGGTTGTCTCGTCCGGCTTGCGCGCGGCGGTCATACCGGGTAGAGGATGAACGTCGCACCCCGTTTTCGGAGCGCGGCGAATGCAAAGGACCAGTGGGGTGCCCCGATCCGATCGGGGCTGAGAACACACCCATGGAACCTGATCCGGGTAATACCGGCGTGAGGGACTTGGCCGAAACGCAGACAGTAGCGGAGCCCTCGATGGCTCCGCTTTTTCATTGGAGGCGAGCAATGGAAGAGAAGATCACACAGACGATCGTGCAACGGTTCTTCGAGAAGCTGGAGGCTCACTTAAGCGTGGATGTGGCCGTGGTCGGCGCGGGACCTTCGGGGTTGGTTGCGGCGCGGGATCTGTGCAAGGCGGGACGGGCCGTCGCCGTGTTCGAGCGCAAACTGGCGCCGGGCGGAGGCATGTGGGGCGGAGGCATGCTCTTCAACGAAGTCGTGGTGCAAACGGATGCCTTGCCGATTCTGGAGGATTTCGGCGTGTCCGCCGCCGATGCGGGGGACGGCTATCACACATGCGACGCGGTGGAAATGGCCGCGGCGTTGATCTACGGCGCGCGCAAAGCGGGCGCGGCGATCTTCAACGCAGTGAGCGTGGAGGATATTGTCTTCAAGGACAACCGGGTGGGCGGCGTGGTGATCAACTGGACGCCCGTCACGCGCTTGGAGATGCACGTCGACCCGCTGGTCATCACATCGAAGGCCGTCCTCGACGGCACGGGCCACCCGAGCGAGATTGTACAACTGGCAACGCGCAAGGCGGGGGTCCGGATCGACACGCCATCTGGCGGCATCATGGGCGAGAAGCCGATGTGGATGGAAAGCGGAGAGGCCTCGACGGTGGCCCACACGCGCCGGTTGTACCCCGGTCTTTATGCATCGGGCATGGCGGCGAACAACGCGGGCGGCGGGTTCCGGATGGGACCGATCTTCGGCGGGATGCTCAAGAGCGGGCGCAAGATCGCGGCGGCCATCATCGAGGACTTGAATGCCTGAGCGATTCGGCTTGTACGTCGTCATGACCGACCCGGCGGTCGGCTACGAGGCCTGTGCCGAAGCGGCGGTCGCGCAGGAGATCCGCTACCTGCAGTTGCGCATGAAGAATGCGCCGCGCGAGCGCGTGCTGGAGAAGGCGCGGGCCATTCGAACGATCACCCGGGGCTCACGAACACGTTTCATCGTCAACGACGA
>JAFGQA010000002.1 GCA_016935885.1 Phycisphaerae bacterium
AGAGGTGCCGGAGTGGCTGATCGGGCAGCCTTGGAAAGGCTGTGTACGGCTTGTCTGTACCGGGGGTTCGAATCCCCCCCTCTCCGTCATGGTAGCCGTCTCAGGCGCCGCCTGGCACCGAGACGCGAGCACGGCCAGTTGAAGCCTCATGCGTGCGCACTGGAACCGTGCACTCAGGTTCCGCATCAAGCGTTTTGAAAGGGTTCCCCCGGCGTGGGTTCAGCCTGTAGACACTCACCGCATCAGGTCCCCCTCTCTTGATTTGCAGGCAGCCGCATGTCCTGCAGCGCCAGATCAACAGTTTGAGAGATGCGCTGCTCAGCTCCGGATCGAGCCTCCAATCGTGTGCCATGATCATCACCCCGATTCAACCAGTTCCCCTTGGTTCCCTGGCGTCAGTCAGCACAGCCGTCGCCCCTTTCCTCCTTAGACGCCGGCACCGGGGGAATCTGCTCATAGAAAATTGAAACAAGTTTGTAACCATGCATCGGGGCCGCAGATTCAGCCCCCGCGGCCCAGGTAGCTGAGAGTGATGTGGTGACGGGTTACAGCCATCCCGAGGGCCGATGTGCGAGTGGCAGCCTCAGAGCATCCTCAAACGGGTCGGTAGATGGCAAACAACCACGCACCGACAGGATATCGACAAGACGCCGCAAACCTTTGTCTTCCACGCGACTTGAGTGGTGAACACAGCTCGCACCGGATCCTGCAGAGCAAAGCCTGATCGAATCCTCCTTTGCGCCTTTTGCAGCCACACAGGTGAAGTGCTACTTGCCCGAGCCTGGCTTGCCGACGGGGGGGCTATTCGGCTTTGGCGGAGGAGCATCGCTAATCCGGGTGAACGTGCCATCTGAAGGAGCAGTCCTTTCGACTCTCTTCTGCCCCGGCGGCGGGTCCGAGAGGCAGGCCGTCGTGATGAGACCTTCCAGTCGGAGAGACTGACCGTCGGGAGAGAGGGTTAGTGTCATCGCGTAGTCCTGCTTCCACTTGGTAGTCGGATCTTTTTTCGTTCCTGATCCCGTCGTAAAGTGGTCTGTTTTCTTGCAGGACGCTGTGTTCCCGGCGACTGTGTAAATCTCTTCTTGCGTGTGGGTGGGGCGGAGGGAGACGCCGAGCTTATCCTCGCCAATAGCTCGGATTTGCATGCTCTCAGGGACATGAAACCGGCGCACTGCGTCAGCTAGCACACCGCCATGACTTTTGAGGATGTCATCGTAATGAGTTTCTTTCCAGGTGCCGACCCACGCATCCAGTGGCTGCGCAGGCCCTGTCTTGCTGCTTGTGGGTGGGGCGATCGTAAATGATCCGTGTCCTTTGGCCACCATGGCGGCTGGGCGGGTGCCTTTCGGGGCCTGTTCGGGGGGCGGCAGAACGACGGCGACTTCAACGAAGACCTTGCGGAGCCCGGGCTTGGCCTTGTCGTCGATCTTCACGGCTGCGGTGCATTCAACATCGTAGCTTAGATCGGCCTTCGTGCCGCCCTTCACTTTTCCGAGGCCCTCCGGAGAGAACGTGTAGCTCACTTCGCCCTCCTGCTCGCAGTCGGATACGCCGACCTCTGCGGTCAGGGTGACCGAGCCGCCCGGCTGGACCTCGGCCGGTTGGGCCGTGACGGATCGGACAACAAGCTTGGGCAGCGGCTTGCTCTTGACCTCGATGATCCGGGCTGTCGAGTCGGTCTTGCCGTCCTTGCCGGTGATGGTGAGCACGACCTCGAACTTGCCTTCCTTTTCGTATGCATGAGAGGCGCTCTCACCTCCGCCGGTGGCCGTGTCGCCAAAGACCCAAGCATAGGACGAGACGTCTCCCAGCGAATCGCCGCCGTAGAAGGTCACTTCGAGCGGCGCGGAGCCCTCATCTGGGCTGGCTACGAACACCGCCTTGAGGGAAGCCGTCGCCTGCGTGGTCGGCTCGTCCAGCACGGGGGGGTCGGCGATGGTCTGCACGGCCCATTTGCGCAGATTCTGTGGGAGGCGCGACAGCCGGCGGCGGAATTCCTTGCTGGGCATGGGCCTGGTCAAGTCCCTGCTCAGCTTCTCGAGCTCCTTCTGGTGTTTGTTGACCAGTTGGTCAATTTTGTCCGACACGCCGCGCTCAATGGCGTGCCGGGTTGTCTCCATCTGGGCGACGAAGACTTCCCGGGCGGCCGGATTGGCGCCGATCCGCTTCAGCCCGCTTTCCACCAGCCGATCGAAGACCTTACCAAGTTCACCGCGCGACAATTCCTGTAGCCGCTCGCGCAACTGCGTGCCGGCCAAAGCGGGATTGTCCTTAAACGGCGCGATCTTGTTCCACGCGTTGATGAAACGGGTGACATCACCATCCGATCCGTGCTTGGCAATCAGGTGCTGCGCAAGGGTGTCGAATTTGCGGCCGACGTATTGGCCAAGGAAAAAGCCCGCAACAGGTTTGAGTTCATCGGGTAAAGGCCGTTCCAGGAACCGACGGATCTCGCCCGCCGCTTTGAAGGGAAATTCCACGACCCGGGTCAGCCGATCGAAGACCGTGGGGCGTTTCTGACGAACCAGCTCCTGGCTGCGCGTGTCCACCTTGCTCAGCGCGGCGACGACCTGCTTGTTCCGTTGGTGGTACGTGCTGATAGAGATCTCCTTGCTGTCCACGGCGGTACGGAGCATGCGCTGCTGGTTCTCGAGTAGCTGGCTGGCCGTTTTGGCAACCGCCCGCGGCGTCGGCCTGACGCCTCCTTGGTTGAGCATGCTGACGGCCGAGAAGATGGTCGCGTCGGCCAGATCGGCAGGCTTGCGCGGGCGCCTCGCCGCATGGGCATTCGACACGGCTGAGACCAATATAACCAGTGCGAGCAGGAGAATCCTACCATTGCGTTTCCGGGATGTCATTTCACATCCTCCTCGGCGGGCACCAGTGGAATCGACTCGACAAAGACGAGTGCGTCGTCTTTGAACCCGAGCGAGAGTTGCTCGGTGCAATACATGACGCCGCCCTCGATGAGCTCGGCGGCCAGCTCCATTCTGACGAAGGTCTTCTTCGGCGTCAGGGTGAAGACATCCTCGATGGTTGTCTCTTCGTCGAAGTCCCAGGGGCGACGCGCGGAGAAGACGGCGTTATCGTCAAGGATGTCAATGGGCTCGGAGCCAACCAGCACGCCGTCGGCGAACAGGAAGCTCTTGCCCAGGGTGTGGTAGTTCCAGGTCTCGCCACGCACAGTCTTGTCCGAGCCCTCGCGCTGAGCCACAAAGGAGACGGAGAAGCTTTCCGGCTCGCCGAATTTCGTGAGCACGTAGTCTTGGGCGCTGGACACACCTGGTGCGGCCCCCTGGCGGGGGAAGAAGCACTCCTTGACGACCTTCCGGCCGTCACGCTCCAGAGTCACGGGGATAATGTCGCCGTTCTTGCCCGGCCGGTTCTTGCCGTACTCCACGAGAATGTCGCCCGGCCGGATGCCGGCCACCGCGGCCGGACTTCCTTCGATGACACGCACGATCTTGCGGTCTTCCCCGCCGGTGGTGAGAAGGCCGAAACGCGGCTGTGCGACCAGACGCACGTAGGTCACGTGCTGCTCGCCGCCGCGAGTGAACACTACGCGTATCGCCTTGTTCACAGGAGAGACCTGGACAAGCTCGTAGAAGGCGATTCTCGGGTCCTTTCGCTCGCGAAAGGCGTGCTCACCGAACTCCTGAATGGTGTCTCCGGTTGCCAGCCCGGCACGCTCCGCGGGGCTGTTGGGCCGGATCTCCGCGATCAGGACGCCTGGTTTGGCGTCCCGGACCTCCGCGATGCCAAGATACGGGGCCGTAGAGCGTACCTCGGAGTCCGATTCGGTCTGGCCACCCAGGTGAATCGAGGTTGAAACCAGCATGGCAATGGATGAAGCAGAGAACAGCAGTATCCGACCTTGTTGGAACATGGTGACCTCCTCGAGTTGCTGCGAGTCGGAGAAGATGAGTCTGCCGCCGCAGCTGCAGAGCAGTAGTTCTGAAGTTCATCTCGCCCGACAAGAAAGGCAGCGAAAAGACAAGACCCACTTGGCTCATCGCCCTCGCCTTGCGAGAACCAGCTTAGCAGCTTTGAGGATGCCAGAGCAAGCCACCGCACATCAAGATTCTGTCCGCAGGCGGATAACCCACCCCCAAACGCCGCCGGAGGGCCTCACCGGCATTGCCCTCTCAGTCCTGACGGCTCGGCGCGTCCTCCTGACAACTGATTGCCTCCGGCCCCCCGTATCCAGTCAGATTCGCAGCATGGGCCATGTGCTCACCCTAATGGCTGGTCATGAAGAGGCCGGCGCCATATCCACGGCGAAACCGTCACCGCCCACGGCTCAATGCCTCCACTGCCAACCCCCTTTCGTCCCGTCGAGCAAAGAATCAGCCGATCCGCCGCGAGCCTTGAATGAAAGACGCTGAATCACGGGAGAGAATGTCGCGTGTCGTATTCAGTTACACAGGAATTGGGTTTCAGTGGCAGCGGACGCCGGATTCATGATCAACCCTCTGACTGGTATTCTGGCGATCGCTGACAATCGATTGCTGCCCGCTGCTCGCTGTTAGCTGACCGCTGATTGCTGACTGACCGCTCTTTCAGAACCGCGAGCGCAAGCGAGCGGCAGGCCGCGCACTGCTGACCGGTCTTTCAGAACCGCGACCTGAGGGAGCGGCAAGCGGGCTCCGCCCGCTGAACGAATGGCTGACAGCTCCGCACGGCCAGCCTCTTGTCTGGCTGACTGATAGCCACCCGCCGACCGCTTGTTTCCACCCAGAGGTCGAAAGGTCTGAGGATCTAGGAGCCTCCCCGACCGCCGCCCGCTCTTCGAATGACCACTAACAGACTGACAGACTGATACCCCGCCCCTAGTTCCCTCCGGCCTTGCCTTTGGTTCATCCTTCATCCCTCCGCCTTCATCCTTCTCCCCCGTCCCCAATCCCCAGCCCCTCGCGGCATC
>JAFGQA010000093.1 GCA_016935885.1 Phycisphaerae bacterium
AGGGCGACAGGAACGTGGTGACGGTCTGTTTCGGCGGACAGGCCGGGAAACGGAAAGGCGAATCATGCTGAAGGCAGACGAGAAACGGAACGGCGATCAGGCGACGCTGACGTTGAGTGGGCGTCTCGACGCGGTCGCGGCCCAGGAACTGGAACCGAAGGCCCGGGCGCTGGTCGGGGGCGGGTGCAAGCGGGTCGTGGTGGACCTCGCCGGGCTGGAATTCGTGGCCAGTTCGGGACTGCGCGTCTTCCTCGCCCTGGCCAAGCTGGTCAAGCGCGCGGGGGGGAAACTCGCGTTCTGCAACCTGCAGGCACCGGTGCGGGAAGTGTTCGACATCAGTGGCTGTACCGACATTTTCACGGTGGTCGGCACCCCGGAGGAAGCGGACCGCGCGGTCCAGGGATGACCCCATGAACCTTCACGGTCCCAGCGCCGAGGGTGTTTCGCGCGAGGCGGCGGTCCGCCAGGGCATGATCATGGGGTTCATCGACACCCTGATCACGCTGGGCGCCATGGTTGTGACCAACTCGGCCGTGATCCTGGCCGATTTCTGCAAGACCTTCCTCGAGTTCGTCGCGGTCTTCCTCTCCTGGTGTGCGATCCGCCGGATGGCGCGCGGGTCGGGCGGCTGTTTCGACTACGGTCTGGGCAAGATGGAGAACCTGACGAGCCTGGTCGTGGGCACGCTGATGACCCTGTGCCTGCTGATCATCACCGGGAACGCCGTCCGCAACATCCTGCACCCGGTTCACATCGCGGGGATCGGCGTGAAGATCAGCATGGTGGCGCAAGTGGCGTACGCCTTCATCAACAGCCGGGTGGCTCTCCGCAACCGGCGCGCGGCGCAGGAGGGGAACTCGCCCCTGCTCGAGGCGCAGGCGCGCCTGCATTTCACGCGCGCCGTGGCCAATGTCTTCATCCTGTTCTCGCTGGTCATGAGCATCGCGCTGGCCCGTTACGGATGGTCACGCTTCATCGACCCGGCCGCGTCACTCGTGATCGCCGGCTCGATCCTGATGGCCGCGCTGGGCATCTTCTCCACCTCGGTCGGCGACCTGCTCGATCGGACCCTCGAGGAGTCCGACCAGCTCCTGATCCTGCGGGAGCTGACAAAGCATTTCGACGACTACGAGTTCCTGCACGGCATCCGCTCGCGGCGCGCGGGCACAGAGGTGTTTGTGGAGATCCTGCTGGAATTCGATCCGGAGAAGAAGGCCGGCGAGATCCAGGCCGTGGCGGACGACCTGCGCCGCGAGATCGAGGGCAAG
Source organism: Phycisphaerae bacterium (assembly GCA_016935885.1). The sequence continues at coordinate 1,269 of JAFGQA010000093.1, forward strand.
ATCAGGAACAGCCACGTGACGATCGGGCTCTCGACCGGTCCGGTCAGCGCGCCGGTGGAGCGGTAGGCCCGTCTTGAGGAGGGATGGATTCCTGAATCTGGAGACGTGATCCCGTTCCTTCTGCGGACTGCCGCCGACTTCGGGCACCGACTCTCGGTCAACTGGTTGTTCAGGTCTTACGTCAATGTCCGCTGTTCCTGCCCCTCTGTCTGCCTAAATGGGTCAGGCGAAGAGCACCAGAATGACAATGACATGCGTAGAGCCAAGGAGCCACAAGGATGTTCGCCAGAGCACACGGTCAACCTTCCGTGTGACGAGCGGAAGTCCAAGTATCACTGCGTAGGTCAGGCAAGCAGTCACAGCCACGACGTCTTCCGCAGAGGAATGAAGCACAGTGGACGACGGCCCAAACACAACATCCGACAGGGCCAAGGCGCACACATAGCCGTGCGCAAGAAGCAAGACTGCCCACAAGACGACTCTTCGCATCACCGTATCATCTCCAGTCTCCGCCGCCGGTGACTGGCCAGCTTGCGATGTACTCACCTCGGTCGGGATACATCCTCAACAGGCGCGCGAAGATCGGATACAGGAACCACTTCTCGATTCTCTTCACCTGCGTCCCATTTCGTCCGTCTTGGAAACCATACCCCTCGGAGATGTACATCGTCCCTCTCCATGTGAAGCAACTGTTGTCCGACTGTACGGTTATGTCCGAGACATGCACCGAGAACCCCGAGCCAATTCCTATACGGGCTTCGAGTTGCAGAGCCAGCCCCTCTCGCGGCAAATTATGATCCGGGCTGACGAACAGAGGTATGCTCTTGTCACCATGTTTGCCACGGGTCGCGATGGCCATGGACACTTCTCTGATCACCTGCTGCTTGATGGCCTCCATATGAGGCTGGCTATCGAACCAGTCCTGATACCCGCCTACCAGTCCTTTCGGGTACCCACCCAATACTGGATTGAGACCGTCAATAGGCGCGAACGGTCTTCGGCGGGACAATGATTCCAACCCGAGGGGGTCGCTGTTGTTGACCGGGTCATTGGCGCAGTAGCTGTAAAGGTTGATGGAGCCGGCTTCGCCGAGGGGTTCGCGGGAGAGCCAGCGGCCAGTGCTCGGGTCCATCCATCTGGCGCCGAAGTACGAGAGTCCTGACCTGGCATGGAAGAGTTTCGACTGGAACCGGAATGGCTGGTTGTACGTGTTGGTTTGCGTCAGGAGTTCGCCGAACGGGGCATAGGTGTAGCTTGCCCGGACCGCGCCGTTGCTCCAGCGCGCTTCCGTCACGTTCCCTTTCCCGTCCGTCCCGCAGTAGTAGTTCGTCCCGCCCTGGCGGATGGCCAGCAAACCCCCAATGCCCCCGGCCCCGCCCACCGTCCCGCTCAGATCCGGCCCCCACGTGAACGTTCGCACCAGGCGATTGCTGCCGTCCAGTTCGCCCGCCGGCAGCCACCCGTTCCACACGTACCGCACAAGGCTTGTCTGCGTCCCGACGGCATTGTACTCCGCGACCTCGCGCAGGCGGTCGAGGCCGTCGTACCTCAACTGCGTGTAGCCGTTCGTGTACGCGATCCAAACGAGACGGTTCTCCGCATCAAAGCTGTTCGTCATGCCCGGCGCGGTCAGTTGGTTGCCGTCGCCGTCGTACGAGAAGCCCTGACTC
>JAFGQA010000094.1 GCA_016935885.1 Phycisphaerae bacterium
ATGAATGTAGCGTCGGGGCTTGTCCCCGGCGCCCGCTTCGGTAGCATTTCACAGCGCCGCCCACAAGGGGCGACGCTACATTCAAACGTGAAATGCTGTAGCGTCCATGTCGGGTGGCATGGGCAACGAACGACACGCCCCACGGGGGCGTGTCGTTCGTTGCCCGTGAGAACAGGCTCGAGTGGATGCCCACGGGTAAGCTCCGCCGCCGTTGGCGGCTCCGCTTACCCATGCCACCCCGCTGGAGCAGTTCACGCTTGCCTGCGACTGTGGGCCAGGCGTCTCGCCCCTGAATCCACAGCCGAGAAGGCGGTGCCACAGGTGCATCCAACCGTGAAGTGCTTTAGACCAGCGCCTCCGGCGCCGTGCCGAGGATTGTCTCGATGGTCTCGCGCATGACGCGGTGAACGTCAAAGAACGTGCGGGCCCGCTCGCTGGCCGCATGGCTGAATCTGGCGAACGTGTCACGATCGGACAGGAGGCGGGAGATGGCAGCCGCGCAGGCCCGCGGCTCATCGACTGGGACGACGAAGCCGGTTTCTCCATCGGTGACCGTCTCGGGAAGGCCCCCGACATCCGTGACGACGCACGGAATGCCACGGGCCATCGCCTCTATGACGCTGTTGGACATCGACTCGCGGCGCGAAGCCTGCACGCAGATGTCGATGTTGGGATAGATGTCGTCCTGGCTTTCCCGAAAGCCGGGAAACGTGATGCGATCCACCAACCCCAGGCGCCGAGCGTGCGACCTCAGGTCCGCAATCAGAGGACCATCACCGTAGTATGTTAGGCGGGCGTCTGGATGTTCCTCGGCCACGGCTGCGAAGGCGTCGAGAAGCGTGTCCGCGCCCTTGGCCTCGGTGACGCGCCCGACGCTGGCGATGTTGCATGCGTGGCTTGGGGATTGGGGCCCGGTCCGATCGCGAGCTGGTTCACCGTTGTGGATCACGCGAAACCGGTGGCGCGGCAGACCGAACGCCTGCTGATGGGCCTCGGCGACGCGGCGGCTGTTGAAGATGAGCGCATCGCAGCACCAAGCCGGCAGGCGCCGTCGCCAGATGAGCCTGCGGCGCCACAATTGTGGCGTGGGAATCAAACTGAGCCAGCGTTCTCGTGCCGGCGGCGGCAGCGGTGGCGGCAACTGTCGGATGGACGACACGGTGCGAAGACCGAGCGACTTCGCGGCGACGAGGGATGCGCCGAAGGCACCACCGCCCGCCTGCTGCACGGCAAACAGCGTGTCGGCGTGGGTGGCGCGAAGCCAACGACGCCGGGCGCGGATGGTCCTGAGGTTGAGCCTGGCATCTCCGGATAAGGCGTCGTTGAGCCAGCCGGTACGTTCGACCGTCAGTTGTGTGGGGTGCGCCCGAAGCAGTAGATCGTCATAGATGGACGTGCCCGAGTAGCCGACGTGAACGACAACGCCCGCATCGAGCAGCGCCCCGATGACCTGGCGAGTGTACTTCTCGGCTCCACCGTCGTAGGTCTGGCCGTCGACTCGGACGTAATGAACCGCAATCACCGTGACGCGACGATGGACGCCGCGCGGCGGTACGCGATCAACGCCGGCTCGCGGGAAGGGGCCGCCATCTGGCGGAGAGCTGTTGCCCCCTGGCGTCGTCGGGTGCTCGGGATGCTGCATCGCGGCGGAGTGCGGCGCCACGGAGCGAGGATCGTTGGTCAGAAACATGGGGGCTGCGCGTTATCTCCTGCAAAGGCAGACGGTCCACCTCTGCTATCGGCTGTTTACCCATCTGAATGGAGCGGGGCTCATTCCTCGGACGCTTGCCGAGGCGCCGGCGGGCCAACCGGCATCAACGCCGCGTTTGGGATGTGCTTGCCGAACGGCGTCAGCAAGTCCTCCTCGTCGACCGGCCAGGCCGCCCTTTCGGTGTCATCCTTGTCACTCAGCAGGGTATCGACAACGAGCAGGGCCAGCGTGGATGGCCCGGCGGGAATGGTAACGTAGCCCAACACGCGCTCGGCGGCGGCGCGACCTCCGAACAACTCGGCCGCGGAGGTCGGCTCATCGAGGAGCGTCAGGTATGCACCGATGGCCTCGGGCTTGAGGACCAACAGGTCGTGGTCCTTGCCGTCTTTGGCGTAGCGGAATGCTGCGCACGCCTCGCGGGCCCAGTCTAGGACGTTGTTCAGCACGATGTCGCGGTCGATGCCGGGCTGCCACGCCTTGGTCAGGCTTCGATACGTGGGGGAAGCGGGCCGTCCCGGAGCCGTGATGGCCATGTACCCACCAGGCTTCTCCGCGTCACCGACGACGTGCAGCCCCTGAACGGCCGTGATACTCTGCAAGTCGGCGGCGCCAAGCTCGGGCAGGGCATCTTGCCAGTTGGGTCTCACAGCCTCCCACGAGTAGTAAGGCCCAATATCGGGCGACGCGTATCGTGGGGCAAGATCCTTGTCCGGTTGCCGATTCACGCAGGCAAGACCGGGCACCGGCTTGTTGTCCCACGTGCACAATCGAACAGAGAAGCCCCAGCCCCTGTCACGGGGTGGCGGCCACGACTCAACCACAACGCGGAGTTCGTTCCAGCCCTGCCTCAGGCTTGCGTGGCAGGCGAGTGTGTCGGGCAGGTTCTTGTCCTCGTACTTGCCGGCGGAATAGTACCTGCCGTCGAAGAGACATTGGCCATTCATCCACACCGCCATGCCGTCGTTCTGTCCCAGCCACATCCGGACTTCCTGATCCGTGGGCGAATAAACCCAACTGGTGGCCTGCGCGCGTGTCCAACCGGCGTCTGGGAACAGGCTCGTCAAATCGATGAAGCTCTCCTCGCTGACAACGTTCACGACCTGCGGGGCCGGGCCGGCGGGGATCGGGTCCAAAGCATGACGACCCGGAACGCCGTCCGCCGGCGGCGCCTCATCGACCGGATAAGGCCCCTCGACCCTCCATACCTGAAGGTAGCTGTCAGGCACAGGGATGTCGGTGACCTTCAGGCGATGGAGCATCGCGCGCGTGCAGTGATACCGCAGCGCGGCCCTGTAGGCGTAGCCGTCGTCCCGCGCGGGTTGCTGTCCACAACTGATCGCCTGCTCAGCGAAAGGAACAACGCGTACAATCCCGGATACGTTCGCGGCCCACGTCATCTGGTCGTACCAAGCCTTGAGATAATCATCCCACCGAGCGTCGTGAAACAGGCACGAAAGGACGGCACCATTCGGCCCGACGTCTCCGCCAAACGTCCGGCCCGGCTTGCCGGCCTCGCCGGGCAGCCTGGGAACAACGCTCACGACGCTGTCGAACCAGCCGCGGACCTGGACGATGTCGTCGGTCGGCGCATAGTACTCGTCCTCGTACATCCTGTAAGGCTGCTGTTGCTCGTCTTCGACGTCGAGGAATGAGACGTTGAACGGGACCGCTCCGTCGCTGGCTGCCCAAACCTGCTCCGTCACGACCTGCCAGCAGTCTTTGATCGTAGCGACTTCGGCGGCGGACAGGGTCTTGCCGTCTCGTGATTGCAGGATGACGACCAGCGTATACCAGACGGTGGGGCTTGTGATCGTGGAGGCCTCGCCCGTGCGGTCCATGTAATCGAGCAGGGTATGCATGGGCCCGCCCATAAGGTCAAGCGTCTCGCCCGCGCGGAATTGGCTGTCGCCGTGCGGCGGAAAGAGGATCCGACATTCCTCGAACTCCGTGAACGCAGCGCTGAGCAAACCGCACTGCTGGAGGTACAGTCCCCAGCGATAGTGCTCCATGAGATTGCCGGACAGCTTCCGCTCGCGGAGGTCGTACGCGAGCATCCGCAGTCCTCGTCGGGCGAACCGTCCTACCCGATCGTTCTGGTTGGCTCGCAGCTTCCGGTATTCGGCTCGGGCCGCTTCCTTGTCGCCCGCGATCTCCGTGACCAGCGCCCGAAAGTACGCCTTGACGTCGGGATCGCCAGCCGCATCCGCCAGACTCGACAGCGGCCCGTTCGTGGACGAATCGAGCAATAACGGATCCGGCATCCCGAGCATCGCCACGTTCACGCCGTCCGCCGCGGTGTCTGCTTCGACCTTCATGGCGATCCGGTTCTCGGCGTACTGCGGATTGGCCTTGATGGTATCCAGATTAATGACGTACGCGGTCGGATGCTTCGTCAGCTCCCAAAGCGGAAGTTCCTGGCCACCGACCACGAACTTGATAGTCGCCGGCACCTGCTCCTTGGTCTCTACGTCTACAAAGGGGTATCCCTCCGGCCGCAGGGGCGCGGGCGCGATCAAACGCCAAGGCTGGGCAGCGAGGACGACGAGCGACTGAGGCAGGACGCCATCCTGGCCCGTCGGCAGCCGGTAAGACACTTCTTGCGAACCCTTTTCGACGTGGGCCGGGCCGGTGGGAATGACTGTAATCTCATGATGGCTGGCGGCGTCGGCAGCCAAAGGCCCAGCCAGCAGGATCACGGTGGCAAGCAGCACGGTCTTGCCAACGTCGCCGGCGCGAAGGCCTCCGCAATCGTAGGTCCGTTCGTCGTAGGGTAGAGGCATAGGATTCTCCCGTTGCGAATCCGCCAAACCGCTTGCGGATCCGCCAGACGGCAAGCCGGCAGAGCAAGCCAAGCGGCGCGGCGAGCCAAGCGGCACAAGCGGCCGGAATGCCGCAAGCGGTTGACTCGCCTGCCCGCGGGCAGGTCCGCCCAATGGCACGCCCCGCTTCCGCGGATCACCTCCCCGTCACGGAGCGCACACCCGGCTGCCCCGCGCGGTGGCATCCGCTCTTCGCCATTCGCTATTCGCCGTTTGCCAACTTGTTCTTCCGAGCATCGTCCCATAGGATTCGGCGCCTGTCCGCCGCGGCGGTTCCGGCGCGGGCCCGGCGTGAGCGACGATTCCTAGGTTCGTCGGTTCATCCTGGGATTGTCGCAGTTTTGCTAACGAATGCAACCCAACTGGAATTCAACCGTCGCTTAACCATGACGAGTCCGCTAGCTAGGAAATGGCGTCTCTTTCGAGCCTGGGCGTCGCGCCATCCCGTCTGGTGTTCCTGGCAGGTTACCTACCGCTGCAACTTCCGTTGTGGCTTCTGCCAGTACTGGCGCGACCCAATGGGCGAACTCCCGGAGCAGTCCGTCGAGCAGTTTGAGGAGGGCTCGCGGAAGCTGGCATCGCTGGGAACGTTGATGGTCTCGCTGGCCGGTGGCGAGCCGCTCATCCGGCCAGACTTACCGGACGTGGTCCGGGCCGTCGCCAAGTGGCATTTCCCGTTCATCACGACGCACGGCTGGTTCGTCACGGAGCAACTCGCCGCCGACTTGTTTGATGCAGGCTTGTGGGGCGCGTCCGTCAGCATCGACTACATCGATCCGAAGATGCACGACAAAGCGCGAGGCATGACGGGGGCGTTCGATCGGGCCGTTCGCGCGTTGGAGCACTTCCGCAAGGCACGCCGGCACAAGTGGCAGCGCGTCAACGTCATGAGCGTGCTGCTGCACAACAACCTCGATCAGATCGAAGACCTGATCAAGCTGGCTGCCCAACACGAGGCCTATTTCACCGTGCAGCCCTACTGCAATCGAAAGACCAACAGCGATCGGTTCCGGTGCGAGGATGCCTCTGATGGCTCAGTCTCTGCTCGATTGCTCGAACTCAGGAAGAAGCACCCGAACTTCCTCAGCAACCCCGTTTTCCTGGGGCGCTTCGATCAGTACCTCGACGGCGGCGTGCCAGGCTGCCGGGCTGGCCGGGCATTCTTCAACATCGATTCGATCGGCGACGTCGCGATCTGTGTGGAGCAGCGAACCGCTCCCGTGGCGAATCTTTACGAGCACTCCGCTCGGCAGATCATTGAGAGGCTCCGCACCGGAAGTACAGGTAACACGTGCGCCGACTGCTGGTACAACTGCCGTGGCGAGACCGAGAGCCTGTACGCGCCCAGCAGCCTGATCAGGTCCTTACCGACTTACCTGTTCGATAACGGCAAGCCCCGCAGATCAGCGTGTGCCGAATAGCAGCCTCTCGTGGAACGACCTGGCAAACAGCCCATGAAGCCGGCCGACGATGTACGTGCCGTAAAAGAAGACCCCCATGACCGCGCCCCAGGCCAGGAGCGACAGGGCGACTTGTGCAAGATTGCCCTCCTTGGAGCCCGTGATCATCTTGTCCACCTGAGGCAGAAACCAGTCGAAGATGATCCCGAGGAAGGCCGTGCCGAACAACGCCCCAAAGACGGAGACGATCAGCACCAGGAAGACATAGTGGGCATGGGTCCTCCCAATGGACTTCGAGACCCCTATCGGGTGAAGCCCCTGCGCGATCGAACCCAGGCTGATGCCCACCAGGTTCATCGGGAGGCCGAAGGAAACGATGACCATACCCACGAGGAACTCGGTGCCGCCGGCCTCCGCGAGTCTCATGACGCCGTGGTCGCCCATGAGAATCTCAAGTGGATCGCCTTCTATGGTGAGCAGTGCCACAAGGTAGGTCATGCCGCACAGATAGACACCCAGGATCGCGTAGGCCAGGAAGCTCCTGCCCCACTGCGACGGGCTCCATGTCAGGTTCGGGGCCCGATCACCTCCAATGGACGTCGTCCGGACCACATCCAAGAAGGCATGGAGGGCCACCGCCGAGAAGAAGACGACCTCGATGGCGAAAACGGCCACCAAGATCATCTGCGCTTTGGAAAGGTCCGCCGCCTGGACGCCCTCGGTCGTGCCCACCGCCCCCCATTCCACCGCGTTCGCCAAGCCGGTGATGACGGCAACTGGAACCAGTCCGGCCGCCACGGCGATGCCTGCCGCCGTTGCCAACGAGCCCAAAGCGGACAGCGGATACGTCACCGAGGATGCCAACGCTCCGTAGAATCCACCCACGCCGGTTGCCCGAGAAGCCCCCCTGGCATCCGTGGTTCTCCTGGTCCGGGCATCCCCGGTGCCCTTGATCATCGCTGGGATGGGATTCCAACAGTGCGAGCAGAGCACCTCGACATAAGGGTCCTCCACGGACACACGCTTGTTGCAGTTCGGGCATGTCCGGACCTTCTCCTCACCGGCCTCGGCCGTCCGCCGCGCCGCGACGGCCGACTGGGCATCCGCCAACTCCTGCCCGCCCATCTCAACGCTGCTCGTCTCCAGCTTCGCGAGTCCCTCCAAGTCGAGTTCGGAGGCGGCCCCCGGCCCGTCGATCGCGTCCCTTGGCGATGGAACGTTGAAAGCGCGGTTGCATGAGGGACAGCGGATCGCCCTACCTGCGTACTTGTCAGGTACGGAGAGCCTCTGTCGGCATCGTGGGCAGCGCAGTTTCATGAGAAGCCTTCAGTTGTCAGCTATCAGCCTTCAGCCAGATGAGCAATGACAGTTCACGGCTAGAAGCTAACAGCTAACAGTACAAGCTGACAGCTAACAAAGACCAAGGAGCCGCGCAGAAGCAACGCAAACGGTTAACCCGCCTGCCCGCGGGCAAGTCCGCCAAACGGCAAGCCAGCAAGCCAGCCAGCCAGCCAAGCGGCCCAATCGGCCATGTTACTTTCGCGAGACGCCTAATGCGACAAGGCCGTTCTGCCCGCAGATCCTCGCCTGAAGCCCACAGACAGCAACCCGTGGGACCGACCAGCCGCAGTTCCGACGTCGCTATCGATACGCACAACGCGCTGGCGCCCGTTGCGGCCAAGGTGACGCCGTCGTCCGGATAGCCAAGAGACCAGTAGCTAACAGCCAACAGCTATTGGCTGAAAGCTCATTTCGCCTGGAGCGCCTCGCGAACCTCCGAAAGCAACTGGTCCACCTTAAACGGCTTGAACAGAACCGCGTTAAGCCCTTGCCTCCGTGCCCTCACGATGGAATGATTGGGATCGTAGCCAAAACCCGTCATCAGAATCACAGCGGTACTCTGACACGCGTCGCGCGCCGCGGCGAACACCTCGTACCCGTTCTTCACTGGCATCTTGATGTCGGCCACGAGCAGGTCGTAGGGTCGTTGCTCCAGCATGGCGATCGCTTGGGCGCCGTCGCAAGCCGTCTCCACCTCGCACCCGGCCTTGCGCAGCACGCCGCCGACGGTCTCCCGGATGATCTCCTCGTCGTCCGCAACCAGCACGCGCTTCCCGTCCAACGCCGGGTCTTTGGCCAAAACGCCACGACTCCCCAAAAGACCGCCTTGGGGCATGGCCACTTCCTTTACCGTCTTCTTGATCTCCGTCACGTGGTCGCAGATCGCGCTCAGTCTGTGGCGAAGATCGTCGTGGCCGATGTACTCTTCCATCAACGTGCTGGCCTCGGTGATGATGTCGTTCAGCGGACCGGCGATTTCCCCGCTCACGTCATTGGCCACGCGCCCGGTCGATTCGTATCGCTCCGTAATCAACAGGTCGAGGAAGTTCATCGTGATCGCCACGTAGCGGGCCAGGATCTCGGCGAACTGCCTGTCGTCCTCGTTGAACGCGGCCCGTTGCTCCGACTCGATGTTGAAGACACCGATGATCTTGTCGTGCAGCCGAAGCGGCACCGTAAGGGAACTCCGGGCGCTCTCAAGCCCCGGGAGGTAGCGCGGGTCCTTGGACGTGTCGTGGCAGATGTAGCTCCGGCCGGTTGACGCGACGTAGCCGCTGATGCCGTTGTTCTCCGGCGACGCGAAGATGTCAAGCTCATGTGAGTTGTCCGACATCCCGTGGTCCAGCACCATCTCGAGGCGGTTTGTCCGCTTGTCAAGGAGGAGAACGGCGAAGTTGTCGAACTCGAGGAGGTCGTGCATGTAGCGGAGGATTTTGTGTTCGAGGAGGCCGATCCGCTCTTCAGCGTTCATCCCCGACATGGTCTCGGCGTCGAGCCGCACCAGTTCCCGGCCCGCCAGGTCGATGGCATCGATCTTCTTTTGAAGCCGCCGACTGTGCGTAACGTCCCACACCACCGCCGAGATGTGCGTGATCTCATCCTTGCTGCTAAGCACGGGCGTAATGGTAACCTCGAAATACTGATCGTCGCCGGCCGTCAGGCTGAACCGCCTCGCGCGATGGTGAGCCGGCTGGCCCTTCTCCTGGTCGCTCGGTTTCCCGAACGTCCGCGCGCAAACGTTGCTGACCTGTGACGTCAAATCGTCAGGATAGCTTCGCATCTTCGGGTTAGCCCAGACCAACTGGCCGCCAGAATCGACGATGCAGACTCCCTGCCCGATCGTCTCGAGGATCATCGCGGCCTGCTGATTGACAGTCGCCCGCTCCAACGCCAGAAAGTCACTCGTCTCACTGACGACGAGGTCATAGGACTCCTCGCGCAGTGCCGCCATCGCCTCATCGAACGTCGTGACCACGCGGACCTGCGCGTCGCTCAGGAGTCGTGGCATCACAACGCTGTTGTCGCAATCAGGCTTCGACAGAAAGAGAATCTTCGGATGTGCGGCGGTGGCGTCCATGAGAATACTGCCCTTAGGTATCCGTAAACATCTTGCCCCTCAGGCGTCCATCAGTACACTGCTCCCCGATGGATGATAGTCAACCGATTCTACTGAATCGCCACATCAGAGACAAACGGCACAAACGCATCAGAACTGGAGACGAGCCCGTGACACTTCCGGCGCCATTCGATTCTGCGTGCCATTCCCGGCCGCGTTCGATCCTGGGTGCCACGGGCGCCTTGTCCGCCCATGCGATCCCTCCGGTGGGCGCATCGGGCGTACACACTGGCAGGCAAGCTGCCAGTGGCCCGCGCCTAAACTGTCACGGACCCACTGGAGAGTTATCGGGCGATTCGGACCCCGCCCGCGGATTGCGACCGCGCTCGCCAAGGGGCCGCGGTGTTGGAGCGGGTCGTCGAGACGTGTCCGCCGACGCCGAGGCCCCGCCTGCGCCTGATTGCCACCGCTGTGATGACAGATCGTTGACCAACGGGGCAAGATGCCGCCTGACGAAGCGGCGATCGGTCCACCCCGTGTGTCCCCCGCCGTGGCCGTCGGCCCGCATCTCCGGCCGCCAACGAACCTGGTGCAGCTTGGCGTATAACGCATCCACCTCGGGATCGTCGAGCTTCGGACGCTCGAACCCCACCGCCCCGGCCGAGGGGCCGTACCGACGATCCACCGTGCCAAACAGGCTCGTGCCCAGCACCAAGTAGCCCCGATCGTGCTCGGAGTAGAAATTGAAGATGCCGTATTGCGTCCGGCGCAGGGCGCGCCGAAGATCGTACGTGGGACTCACCGCCGGCGCCAGGAGGATTACGCTCGTGAGTTCCACGTCTCGAGGCAGCGCCTCCGTGGCCATCAAGGCCATCCCACCACCGGCGGAGTGCCCGATCAAAAGGATGGGCCGGCCGGGGCAAAGCCGGCGGTAGCGCAGAAGCCGCCACTTCAGCCTTTCGGCAAGACGCAGGTTCCGATCATAATCTGCCAGGTTGACCAACATCCCCCCCGGCATGGTGGTGCCCCAGTCGAAAATCTCAATACACATGCCCACGCCGCCCTCGTCCAGGCCCCGGGCGAGGTTCACGTTCAACTGGCTGCGACCCTCGATCCCCGGGAGGATGACAACCAGCCCTCGTTCCATGCGCTCGCGTGTCTGGAGGTCGCGGATGCTACAGCCGGCGCTGACCAGTAGTAGACAAACGAACAGAAAGACGCGGAGAAGATGACTCATCCGGGGATTCCGGGATCCTTGGCAGCCCGTGGCAAAACTGTGGCACCGGCGTCTCGCCGGTGGTTTTCACGGTCAGAAACGACGTTTCCGAACGGCTGTTTTACCTTTTGCCACGGGCTGTTAGGCAACGCGAAGGACCCGCAGGAACAACATGAGCCCTCGTGCCGCTTGGCTGTCTTGCCGGCTTGCCGTTTGGCGGACCTGCCCGTAGGCAGGCTGGTCAACCGTTTACGTTGTTCCTGCGCGACGCCTCACCTGTCTGCCAGTTCCACGTGCCCGCTCACGCAGGCGCTCGCCGAGCGACACCCCGCCGCGCGGACAGGCTGAGCTGCATCATCAATATCCAGGCCAGGGCGGACTGACCCGCCGCGATCGCCCCATAGCTCCAAACCGGCAGCGGTGTGAAACCACCGCGGTAGAACAGCAAGGCCAGGCCGACGAGTGTCATCGCCGTGCCCAGAAACACGCAGGCGATGCTCGCCCGGATCCACGTCTCCGTCTGGGAGCGAGGCCGCAACGCCCAACTGCCGACGATCGCGAGCGTCCCCAGGAAGATCAGCCACACGACCTTGATCTTGTATCGCGATTGTGTCCAATCCGAGATCCAACTGGCCCAGCTTTGCTCCGGTTCCTTCGGATCAGCAAACCACATCACCGTCAGACCAACGGCGAACGTCACCCACAGGGCAATGGTCAACCACAGGCGATGCACCTCGTTCGTAAACAGCATGTGCACGCCCGTGATGGCGATGATGCCGGCCAGGATCGCCGTGGCGTACACCCAAATCGGCAGCCCCACCTCACGCCACGTGAGCTGTCTCGTGCTCGTCAAGGCCGCTTCTCTCGCCCGGGCGAGTTCCTCCGCAGTGACCGTGGAGGCGGCGGCCGTGCGATCCGGGCGCGTCGCGGTCGATACACGAGCGGACCGCAATGTCCGAGGCGGCGGCTCGGATTGACCCGCCGCGGGCGTCGGGCCCAAAGGTAGCCCCATGTTGGCCAGCGGGTTGCGAACCTGTTGACTGTCGCCTACCGCCACGATCGGTGACGCCGCGCCCATTCTGCACGCGTAGCCCAAGAAGGACATACTCCGAAGGGAGCCATAGGACCAGCATCCCAGGACCATCCACGCGAGCGCGAACGCCACGCTCAGTGCGCCCATCCCCAACGCCTTGTATAGCAAGACAGCGGCAAACAGGATAAGCTCAACCGCCGCCACCCAGCGCCAGGCCGCGACGTTTGAATAGGCTTCGTGCTCGACGGTGATCTGCTCCGTGGATAGCCCATCATAGACGGCGGTCATCAGTTCGCCTTCTTCGGACCTTTGAAACGCCCGGATCTCGATCTTGCCGGACATGACGCAGTGGTAGGCCAACGCCACCAGCAACACCGTGATCAGGAAGTGGATCGGCCGCGTCCGCGAACACAACCCCCCCAGAAAGGCCGCAAACAGGATCGTCCCCCACGTCAGCTCCTGGCCCCAATTCGACACGAACCCAGCCGGCCCTGGCCCCAGTCTGGCCCCAACCGCTGACCAGGTGGGCCAACCCTGTGGCCAATCATGGCCCGCTGCCAAACCGGCCAGAACAACCAAAACCAGCCCGACCACGCCGACCGCGCTCATCGAGGTCGGGTGCGGTCCCAGGTGAATCGCGTAGCCCAGGACTGCGGCCCCAAACGCAATGGGTCGCCACGACAACTCCTCGCCCACCAAGACAACCACGCAGCAGGCCGCCAGCCCAACCAGCACGGTGGTTATGAGAAACGAGAACGGTCTCGAACGTATCAACGACAACGCGCCGATGGCCGAGACGCCCAGCAAGCCCCAGTAGAGCCACGGCAACTTCCGCTCCACCGGCTCGCCCTTGTTCGCCGCCGGTTTTTCCATCTCGCCGCCCTCGCCCTCCGATTGGGCGGCGGCCTCCACTTGGCCGGCCTGTTTCGCTGCCTGGGCACTTTGCTCTGGTATCCACGTTACCCAGTCGTTCCACGTCCCCGTCGGCGTGGTCCCCAGGTAGGCAGCGATCAAGATGAGCAGCAACCCCGGAACGCGCAAAGAACGGGCCGGCGAAACGGAGCGGTCGGCAGGCGCGGAAGCCCCGGGCGGAGCTGCCGAGGCCGTAGAGGCAGGACGTTGCAAGCGGTCGCCCAGGCCAGTCCGCAGGCCGCCCACCGCCCCGAGCATCGGTTCGGTCGATATCTTCGCCGGCGATCCAGGTTTACCGGTCGGCATTTCAGGCATCACGGGCCCCAAGAACGCGCAGCTCGGTCAACCACGTATACACAACACCATACACACCGATCGGCAAACGATTCCCACCGCCATATTGATTTACCGACCGGTTCCCCGTTATTCCAGCGATCGTCAGTGGCTGGGCCAATCCCGCGGCCCCAGACTGGTCAGACATCCCTGGCCCGTTATCGGCCATTGCTCCAGATACTGGCCGATTGAGCCGACCGTCACCGCGTCGATCGCCGCCAGTCGCTCGGCCACGTCCCGCGGCCGCCCCAACACGTCCACATCCCCAACAATCTGGATCAGACGGTGGTACGGCGACTCCGCCTCGGTCGCCAAGGACGTCCGCGCCCGGTTCTTGACCCGCTGCACCTCATCCTCAGTCACGCCCTCGGCAGACAGCTTCTTGATCTCGTCACGCATCGCTTCCAGCAGTCGCTCACCATTACACGGTTCGCAGAAACCAAAGGCGACCATCAAGCCGACATCGCAGTAATCCACGCGGCCGGCTGACACCTGGGGCGCGACCCCCGCCTGGATGATATTCCAGAAGAAACGCGAATTGTGCCCGCCCAGAATCGCCCCGAGCACGTCCGCCGTCTCCCTGTCCGAATCGACCGCCGACGGCGCCGGAAAGGCCAGCGCCAGCGCCTGCTGCTGAAACCGATCCGTCTGGCAGACGGCGGTGCCCTCCGGTACCTGTGGCGGTCTGGCACGTTCAGGCCGCGGCGCTGCCGGGGCCCAGTCGCCGCAGATCCGTTCCGCCATCCCAATCACATCCTCCGGTTCGATCGCCCCTGCCACGACCAGCACCATGTTTGCCGGGTGATACCGCGACGCGAAATACCCGTAGAGCTGATCCCGGCTCAACGCCCCCACCGTCTCGTCGGTACCGAGCACCGGCCACGCCAGCGAATGGCCGCCATATACCCTCTCGTGGATCAGATCGTATGTCCGATGATCGATGTGATCCTCCGACATAGCGATCTCCTCGAGGATAACCTTTTTCTCCATCTCGAATTCTTCCGGGGGGATCGCCGACCGCATCATGTCGGCCAGAAGCTCGAGTTGCCGCTCAAGATCCTCGACGCGTACCCAGCCGAAGAAGACCGTCCGCTCCTTCGACGTGTACGCGTTGTACGTGCTGCCCATGTTGTCGAAATCGATCGTGATCTGCCGCCACGTCCGCTTCGCCGTCCCCTTGAAGCACATGTGCTCCAGGAAGTGCGACACGCCGGCCAACTCCGGCGTCTCGTCCCGTGCACCCGTCCGAACCAGGAAACCCCCGGCGGCACTATGCACGTGTGGCATCGGCTCGATCACCAGCCGAAGGCCATTCGACAACGCGTGCTCCGCGAAACCATTCTGTACGCTCACAACTACACTCCAAAAGCGTGACGGACTCAATGCGACCAAAGCGGGAGCGCAGTGGATCGCCGCTCATGGTCCTTTCTCATCGTCGGTCCTTTCACCGAAGGCCGTAACGGGATGGCCGTGATTCCGCCAAACGGCAAGCCCCGCTTCCGCGGCTCAAGCCTCCGCTCCGACGAACACACCTGGCTGCCCCGCCCATTACCTTTCTCCTTTTACGCTCCATCCCCCTTTTCACGCTCGGTCTTTCACACTTCCCCACGCCGCAGTTGTCAATCCCCAATTCCCAATCCCCAATCCCCAATCGTCAATCCCCAATCGCCAATCCCTTGGGCCCCAGCGTCAGCACGCAACGCTCCTCCCGCGAGTGCTCCGCCAGGTAACGCCGAACGTCGGCAATCGTCACTCTCGAGATCCACTCGTTCTTCTCCGCCAGCGGCACAGGCCGGCCGTAGTGGAACAGATCACCGCTCAACTCGCTGGCCCGCGACCGCGTGATGTCGCCGTGCGTCTGCGTCTTGGCGATGATACCCACCTTCGCCCGCTCAAGCTCCTCCTCCGCCACGTCCTCGCCGAGCCGGTCCACCTCATGCAGCAACGTCTCAACGGTCTGGTCGCACCGGGCCGGCTTCGTCGACGCCCCCAGGAAGATCATCCCGGCATTCCGCGGATGCTCGTCCCACGCCCCAACCCAATAGACCAGCCCCTGCTTCTCACGAACCTCGGTGAACAGCCGTGAACTCATCCCGTCGCCCAGGACCGCGAGCATCAACCGTTCCACGGGGTAATCATCGTCGGTCACCTTCACACCCGGCCAACACATCAGGATGTGCTCCTGCTCGAGCTTCTTGTCGTGATGGCGAACGCCAGGCGAGAACTTGACTGGGAAACCGTCCCTGCCATCCTCGTCGCCCTCGCCGAAGCCGGCAAACAGCCGTTCCAGCGTGGCCACGGTGCGATCCACGTCTACAACACCGGCCGTGGCCACCAGCATCCGCGAAGCGCCGAAATGCCTGCGCCAGTAGGACACGATGTCGTCACGCGTCATCCGGTCCAACGACTCCGCCGTGCCGAGATCGTGCCGTCCCAACTGCGGCCCATAGGCATACGGCGCGAGCAGCTTGCGAGACAACTCGCCCGGATCGTCTTCCAGGGCGATCAGCTCCTGCCTGGCCAAATCAACCGCCACCTGGCAAAACTCCTTCGGAAACGTCGGCTGTCGCAGCATCTCGGCGTGCAGCGCCAACGCCTTCTCCACGTACTCCGGGAGGCAGTTGCATCGGAATGCAACCGACTCGCGACCGACACCCGAACTGCACTGCGCCCCAATCGCATCGAACGCGTCGGTCAACTCTCGTGCGGTCTTATCCTCCGTGCCCTTGCCGATGGTCTCCTCAACCAGCCGAGCCACGCCCAGCTTGTCGTCCGATTCGCTGGCCAGCCCCGCCAGGATGCGAATCTCAAACGTCGTCGTCCGCCGCCCCTCGATCGGCAGGGCGCCCAACTCGAGACCGCAATCCAAACGCCGGTGGTGGTACGTCTCTTTGATGCTCATGCTCTCCCTATCACGACTGACTCTCTTGGATCCTCAAGCCATCTCATGAATCCGAAGTCTTGAAGCCGAAAACCAAAACCGGAAAACCGGAACCTGACTCCGGGTGCATGACAGTTTAGGTGGGTGCCACTGGCAGCTTGCCTGCCAGTGTGTATGCCCACGCGCCCACCGGAGAGACCGCACGGGCG
>JAFGQA010000008.1 GCA_016935885.1 Phycisphaerae bacterium
GCGGCGTTGCCGATCACCCGCTGCATGGCGCGCGCGGCGGTCTCCACGTCGGCCAAGTCTGCGCCGGCGAGCCCCGCCGCATAACCGAGCTCCGACAAGGTTTCCACGCTGAACCCGGTCCGCTTGGCCATCTTGTCGAGCCGGTCGCCCATCTCGGAGAAGCCCTTGGCGCTGGCCAGTAAGGGCACCACGATCCCCGCCCCGACAGCCATCATCCGGGTGCCCACGGCCGAGAGGCCCGCCCCGAAGGCCTTCAGGCGCTTCGAGGCCGCCTGCAGCCCCTTCACCAGCATCGCGTCCTTGGCGTAGAGCTCGATGAACGCCGCCCCGGCCCGGATGCCGCCTGCGTAGGCCATGATTTTCCCGCCTACTTCCCCGGCCCCGGGTCCGGGAGCGTCCACCAGCCTTCAGGAATGTCGATGATCGCCGGCATTTCCTTGCCCTGGCCGTCAGCCACCCAGACCTTGACGTTTTTCACCGTCTGGCGGAGCCGCACCGGCTCCCCCGGCGGGACCATCACCACGCGCTCGGCGCAACCGCTCAAGCAAACGAGCGCGCAGATCGTCGCGGCGAGCGCCGTCCTCCACGCTGTCCGAGAAGCCTTCGCGTATCGCATGGGCGAGAATCTCCACCAGCACTGGGGCGCACTCGGCCAGCATTGCGCCGAGTAAGCGCCCCAGTGCGACCGCCAGTCCGTTCACTTGATCCCCACGTCCTCGGACGAGGTTTTGTTGTCGCGGGCCGCAATCAGGCCGATGCCCGCCGCGACCGCCGCCAGCACCGCCGTCCAGTCCGGGTTGGTCGCCGGGTCGTTGTCGACCAGCAGCTTCACGGCCCCGGCCACGGCCGTCAGGATCGCGCACACGCCGAACACCGTGGTCTTCCAGCTCTTCACGTCACGCCTCCTTCCTTCCCGACTTCCCATCCACGAAGACCGCCTTCAGGATGGACAAGTCCTTGGTCTTGGGCACCGACCGCTCCTCCGCTGCGTAGGGATGGAAGTCGCTCGCGCCGTAGGGCCGGTGTTTCTTCGGGTCACGGTTCACGTTGGCGAGCAAAGCCATCTGCGCTGCGGTGTGGTTCCAGGCCTCGCGGCTGCGCCCCTCAGCCATCCAGGCCAGTTCCCGTAGCGTGAATGGTCCGGGATTTACCCCGACGATCCCGGCAAGCCGCCAGATGAGCTCCCAAGCTCGGCCAGCGCCGACTCGAACTTGGCGTCGAGCTCCGGGCTCGCCAGCCGCTGCTCGGCGACCGCCAAGGCCTTCGCCTGGAAGACCCCCAGCTTCTCCAACGTCCTCCGCAGAAGGCGCCGGCGGGCTTGTGGGAAAAAATCGACGAGTTCCTCCAGGAAGGCCGCCGTCGCGCCGTCGAGGGCGTCGCCGCCCATCGCCCGGCCGAAGTCCTCGTCCGTCACCTTCTGCGCGTCGGCCTCGATCTTGACCACCGCGTAGAGCACGTCGCAGAGGAAAACCGGATCGCCCGAGAGCCGGTCGATCAGCTTCCCCTCGATAACTTCGAGCAGGTTGACGTTCAGGAGCGACCGCACCCGCTTGAGGGCGGCGACGTCCAACTGGACTGACCAGACGCGGCCGGCGGTGTCTTTGAAGGTTTTCATGTCATTCCCTCCTCAGGGCACTTTCATCCACTCGGGCGGGTGCTCGCTGCGCGCCACTTTCAGGGAAACCGACACCGATATGGCATCCTCCAGAGGCTCCTTCCGGCTGAAGCTGATCACCGACATCGTGGCGCGCAGGCCTTCCGAGCCGCTCTCGTCAATGGGCCCGTCCATCACCGCGACCTCCAGCGGCTCGTCGTTGAACCAGCCGGACTGGATCGCCTGGAAGCCGGCGTCAGCCGTGTCCCAGACCATTTCAAACTCGAGCGAGGCTTCCTTCAGCGTGCCTACCGTCGCCCTCCAGCCGCTGTTCGCCCGCGTGGTTACATCAGCTTCCCCCTTCTCCATGTTCAGGGTGACGTCCTTGACGTTGGCGATTTCGGCCCACACCGGCGCGGCGTAGGTGCCGGTGTTCCGATACAGTTTTGCGTACATCCCGAGCTTATCCATCCGTCGGTCCTCCTACCCTCGCACCGAGTTGGCCCAAAATGTGGAGTAAATGGTTATGTTGCGGTGCTGCCGTAAGTGCTTCTGCCCCAAGCCAACACCCTCTGTGGACGCAACATTAATGATCGGTTCCAATGACGGGTCCACCATCAAGAGAAAGGAGGACCCGTCATGTTCGAGAGCTTGTACATGGCTCCCCACGATCAGGCTCGGCATTGTGCCGGTCCGCTCGCGGCGGAGCGGGAGCGATACCTTCAGTATCGCGCGGCCCAGGGTGCGACGTCCGCGACGCTCAAATCGATGGCTGGGATGCTCTTGTGGGTCGCCCGCAAGATCAATCCCTCGCAGGGGCGCAGCGTAACGATGGACCAGATACGAAGGGCTGCGTCGTGGTGGGCGTCCCGCCCGCGTCGTGTTCGGCTGAAGAGGCCGCGACAGGTCCGTCAGAATTTCGCGGGAGCGGCCACAGGCTGGTTGCGCTACCTGGGACGATTGCAGCCGACCCAATCGAAGCGGCTGCGACACGAGAAGCTGCTCGATGACTGCGCCCGTTGGATGAGGCATGAGTGCGAACTCTCGCCCATGACCGTCGAGGTGAGCTTGCGCTCGTGCCGGCGCTTCTTGACCTGGTACGAAGCGCGAAGGAAACCGTTTTCCAAGGTGAGTGCCAAGGATGTCGACACCTTTTTCGTCACCTTCAACAAACATCAGAGGTGGTCGCGCGGGACGGTGGCCGCCATGCTCGACGGGATCAAGAGGCTCTTCCGGTACGCTGCCGGCCGTGGCTTGTGCCGCCCCATCGCGCAAGACATCCCGAGCCCGCGCATCTACCGCTACGAGAGCCTGCCCTTGGGACCTCGGCGCGAAGATGTGGTGCGGCTGGTGAGCAGCATGCGAACCAATCGGTCTTCTGACATTCGAGACCTGGCCATGGTCCTGCTCTGCGCCGTCTACGGGCTGCGAGCCGGTGAGGTCATTGGGCTTCGCATGAAGGACATCGACTGGGAGAATGATCGGATCTCTGTTTGGCGCAGCAAGGCAAGACGGCGGCAGAAGTTCGCGTTGGTTGCAACCGTCGGCAATGCCATACTGCGGTACTTGAAGGAAGGCCGCCCCCGCTGCGACCAGCATCATCTGTTTCTGAGCCTTCGCGCCCCCATCCGTCCAATCACGGGGAGTGCCTTGGCCAGCGCGGTCTCCAACCGCATGGCCGCCCTGGGCATCCACGCACCCCGCAGAGGGCCTCACGGCCTGCGCCATGCGTTTGGCTGTCACCTTCTGGATGGCAAATTCTCGCTGAAGGAGATCGGCGATCTCATGGGGCATCGCCGCAGCGTCACCACGCGGATTTATGCAAAGGTCGACCTCCCGGTGTTGCGTCATGTGGCCCTCCTCGATTTGGGAGGTGTGATATGAAGCTCTCCAGGGCCGCGAGGGAATTCATCGCGCACAAGCGGTCGCGCGGCGCCCTGTACCGCCGCGAGGCATACACTCTGAAGGCCTTCTGCAAGGCGCTTCCTGGTCGCGACATCACTGCTGTTACGACCGCTGACGTGAAGAAATTCGTCTTCGAAAACCAGTTTCGCTGCAAGCACTCGAGATACGGGCACCTGAGGGTATTCTGGCGCTTCGCTGTCGGTCGGCGCTACATATCCAGCCCTCCATTGCTGGCGGTCGAGCCGAAGAATCTGACCGATTTTGGGCCTTACATTTATCCCCGAGAAGAACTGAAACGACTCTTCGCCGAAGCAGGGACAATTACGCGATGGAACGATCCGCTCATCGGCACCACCTTCCGGACAATCCTGATCCTGCTTTATGGAGCGGGGCTCCGAATCAACGAGGCACTTTCGCTGAAGGGGTGCGACGTTGATCTCGCCGACAGCCTCCTCACGATCCGAGACACTAAGTTCTTCAAGAGCCGCTTGGTTCCGATCAGCCCCTGCCTGACTGAGGTGCTGCGCGCCTACGTCGCGGAACGCGCTCGCAGGCATTATCCCATGACGCCGGACGGCTACTTCTTCGCAACGGCCCGGAGTTCCCGTTTGCAGGATCAAGTGGTGCAGGGGCGTTTCCAAACGCTTCGCACGCGACTGGGAATCCGCCGGACGGACGGGGCATTTCACCAGCCGCGCCTCCATGACCTGCGGCACACCTTCGCGCGCCACCGGCTCCTCGCCGGATACCGCGACAAAGAGGATCTCCAGTCGTTGCTGGTGGGATTGTCGACGTACCTTGGTCATTCGGACCTCAAACACACTCAGCGCTACCTGACCCTGGCTCCCGAACTTCTTTCGGAGGCCAGCCGGCGGTTCGAGCGCTATGCCTTGAAGGAGGTGCCGCATGTCCGCTGACCGCGAACTGATCGATCAGTGGGTACGCCGCTTCCTGCAGGACCACGTCCTCGTAGAGCGGAATCTCTCCGAGAATACCCAGAAGGGCTATCGCGACTCCCTCCATCTGCTGTTTTCCTTCGTCGGCGATCAATGCCGCCGTCCAATCGACTCCCTGGCCCTCGAGGACATCACCCAGGAGAGGGTCAAGCTCTTCCTGCAGCACCTGGAGAAGGAGCGGGGATGCTCGGTGGCTACGCGCAACCAGCGCTTGGCCGCCATTCATGCCTGGGCGCGCTTCATCGGCAGCAATAACTCTGAGTACCTGGCCTGGTGTAACGAGATCCGCGGCATCCCGTTCAAGAAGGCCGAGCTGTTGCAGAGAGAGTACATGACCAAGCAGGAAATGGATGCCCTGTTGAACGCGCCGGACCAGGATACCGATCAGGGGCGAAGGGACTACGCACTGCTGCTTTTCATGTACAACACCGGCGCCCGCGCTGACGAAGTCGCCCGCCTCACTATCGACGACGTTCGCCTGAGCGATTCCCAGCCATGCGTCAGGATCATGGGAAAGGGAAGAAAAGTACGCAGATGCCCGCTGTGGTCGCTCACAGTAGAGACTCTGACGCCCTTGATCGCTGGGCGCGATCCCCAGGAACGCATCTTCCTGAACCGCTGCAGGCAGCCGATTACCCGCTTCGGAATCTTCTCGCTGGTCAGGCGGCACGTTGCTGAGGCTGGCAAATCGACGCCGTCTCTCTTGAGCAAACGAATTAGCCCTCATTCGATCCGACACACGACGGCCATGCACTTGCTGAAGGCAGGTATCGACATCAACACGATCCGAGATTGGCTCGGGCATGTCTCGGTCGACACGACCAACATCTACACCGAGATCGACCTGGAAATGAAGGCCAAGGCGCTCTCGCACTGCGAGATTTTCGAGAAGACGCGGCCGCGCAAGCAGTGGCGGAAAAGCGGTGTACTGCAATTCCTGAAGTCCATCGGGAGAAGGGAGGTCGGCACGTGAAGCACACGACGAAGGGACAACAGCCTCCAAAAATGTGGCGTCCGCCCGGAGGCGCCCATTGGGAATCAACGGCTTGTGTGGTCGACACAACATAACCATTTACTCCACATTTTGGCGA
>JAFGQA010000095.1 GCA_016935885.1 Phycisphaerae bacterium
ACCGGTCATCCCCGTCGGCCACAGGGGGCCGACGCTGCAACGAAGCGTCAATGGAGCATGCACGCTCAACCCTAAAACGCTCTAGCCAGCGCCCTCACGCCGCCCTGGCGAGACCGCAACGGCGTCTCGCGGCGCATCGAGATCAGAGGACCCGGCAGCGCCTGCGTGGATCGCGTTTCGCTACGCCGTCCACGAGGGGCGAGGCTGCATTCAAACGTGACGTGCGCCAGCACCCGACATGGCGGCCCTCGCAGACGCGGCCGTAAGCGTCTGGGGCTCAACCCACGCTGCCAACGCATCAAACCGCTCCGACCAACCTCGAACCGTCTTCGCATCCATGCCGATACCAACTCCTGACGGGCCGTCCATCGCCCGACATCTCATCTATCGGCTGATTGCGACGAAGCGCAACTGTAGTACTAGTCCTCACGAAGCGCGCCGGAGGCCACGGATCGTTCCGCCTCGTCCGGATCGTGGTGGCCGCTTCGTACGTCTCTGAGCACACCCTTGCCTCTGCGGATCTCGTCGTCGATCTCCTCGAGCAACTCGCGTTGCTCGACGGGTTGTCCTTCCCTGGAGATGAGTACAGACCTGCTCTTGTGGGGCAGGTCTCTCAGACGCCGGAGCATTCTGGCCTCTTCGATGAGGGCCGACTGACGCTTGGTTACATCCAACAGCTCACGACTCTTCTCTTTCAGATCTTTCTGCTCCAAGGCACGTCGGATCGTGATGGCAAGATCGATTTCATTGCACGGCTTGGTAAAGAATTGATGGACCTTTCCTTCGTTGATGGCGCGCAGTGCGGCCGGCAAAGTGGGGTGACCGGTCAGCACGATTCCAACGGTATCCGGGTAGTCTTGCGCCACCCTCGCCAGAAACTCCGTGCCGGACATGCCTGGCATCTCCTCGTCGGAGACGATCAAGTCAACTTGGTTATCCTCCAACAGCCCGGCGGCCTCTTCCGCCGAGTTGGCCGTCAGGATCTGGTACGGCTCCTTGCGCAGAACCCGGGTCAGTCCCTCGAGGATGTTGGGCTCGTCATCGACCAGGAGTATGGTGTGGATCACGTCATGACCTCCGATTCGCCTGCGGCTGCGATGCCGCTTACGGCTGCGCTCCCGAGTGTTGAACCTGTTGATCGTGTTGCCCGTGTTGCCCCGTGCGTGCCCGCAGCCTGGGTTGCCTGAGGACGCGTATGGGTTCCTTGATTCCTCTACCTCTGGCGAAGTTCCTGAGTCGCTGGCACAACGACAGGGTCACGTCCTGTCCCTTGTTCACCAAAAGCGCCCCATCGACCGTGGTCACATCTTCGGCGATGATCATGTGCGTCGCGAGGTCTTCGAGTCTGACATCCTGGACTTCGAGCACGGTCTCGAATCCCGTGACCGTTTCCAGCGCCTCGAGAACCTCAGGATCATACCACCCTGAGTGCCGCAGTAGCTCGATCGTGACCTGCCGGTCGGTCTCTCCACTCCATTTGAGCGTATCGTAGTCGAGCGCGACCTTCAGGATGCGGGCCCCCAAGGGGATGTCCTTGCCTGCTACGGAATCGGCCGGGATGCCGGAACCGTCGAAGCGCTTCTGCTGGTAGGCGATGATCTGCGCCACGTTCTCGAGCCTGGGGATGTTCGCGACCAAATCGCGCCCGACCGCGGGGTGGGCCTCGATCATCTGGACTTCATCCGGCTTCAGCGTCTGGCCGTGGTACACCTTCTCCAGCGTTGTCGGTGGCACGGTGACACAGCCGATCTGCGAGAGCATGCCGGCGATCTCGAACTGCCACGAGTTTTCGACGCCCATTCGCTCACAGAGCTTCCGCACGATGCGACGCACACGGGAGGCGTGGCCGAAGGCCGTCGGGTTGGTGAGAGACAGCACTTCGGTGAGGATCTTGACCGCTCCCCTGAGGGTCTTCTCCAGCAGCTCCTTCTCGGCCCTGACGAGCCGATACTGCTCCATCCCCGCCGTGAGCGCCTTCGCGAGCACCTCCGGCGGGCACGGCTTGGTCAGGAACCGAAAGATGTTTCCTTCGTTGACGGCTTCGACGGCTGTTTTCAGATCCGCGAAACCTGTCAGCATGATGCGTACGCTGTCCGGAGCGCGCTGTCGCACTTCGCTGAGCAACCGGATCCCGTCCATACCGGGCATGCGCATATCGGAGACCACGACCGCGTAAGGACCCTGCGCATCAATCTGTGCCAGGGCCTCCTCCGCACCGAGCGCAGTGTCGATGTGGAACTGCTTCCGAAGTCCGCGTCGATAGGCCTCCAAGATGTTGGCTTCGTCATCTACGCAAAGGACTTTCTCGGTCATGGGCTGGTTTCCTTCTGTACAAGCGTACGATACAGGTCACGCCATGTGGACAGCCTTTCGGCCAGGCCTATGCGGGTCAGATAATCGGCATCGAGCCGCCTCGCGTTGGGGCTTTCCGCTGCGCTGCTTTCTTGATGTTCCAGGACATTGGCCGCGTGAACGGCAGTGAGGGGAGCAAACCCGGTCGCCACGCATGCACTCGGGCAATGGTGGTAGGCGAGCGCCTCGACGATAGGATCAGGCAGGCCCCAGAGCCCGAGCAGGTACGCGCCCGCCTCGGCATGCGTCGTGCCGAGCACCTGTTCCTCCGCCTGCCACTGCGGCACCGCTTGTTCGCGCGCTATGGTCAACGCCCGACGGTATTCCTCTGGCAGGCTTTCGGCGAGCACCAACTTCCCCGCGTCATGCAGAAGACCGGCCATCAGGGCATGATCGCACGCTTTGGCTTCACAACCCTCTGCCGCCGAGATGCGCTTGGCCAATGCCCCTGTTGCCATGCTGTGGTCCCAAAGCGTCTCAATACAGAGGCCCGCCGCGCGAGCACCATCGAGCTCCGAGAAGACGTGAATCGAGAGGACGAGTGACTGGATGGTGTCAAGGCCGAGAAGCACCGCGGCTTGTGACGGGTCGGCAACGTGACGCTGCAAGCCGAAGAAGGCCGAGTTCACCAGTTGAAGGACCTTCGCGGTCATGCCTATGTCTTTCGAGATGATTCTGCCGATTCTTTCCGTCGATGCGTCCGTGGATCGGAGTTCTTCCACCATCTCGACATAGAGTTGGGGCAGGCTCGGCAATGACTGCATCTGCGACACGACTTGCCGTATCGCATCCTTCAGGAGGACTTCCCGCAAGGCGAAGGCCCGCGCGACGACGTCTTTGAGGTGGTTCGGGTCGCACGGTTTGGCAAGGTACTGATGAGTCGGTCCGACCGCGCGGAGAATCATCTCACGCTCGGAGTGTCCGGACAGCCCGATGCGTATGATCTGGGGATATCGGTGCATGACTTTGGTGAGGAACTCGACGCCGTCCATCTGCGGCATGCGCATGTCGCTGACCACCACGTCAGCGGGTTGTTCCACGAGGATGATCAAGGCCTCAAGCCCACTCCGGGCAAACACCATGTCCCACTCATGCCGCATGGGACGGAGCATTCGCTGAATCCCTTCAAGCACTTTCGGCTCGTCGTCAACGAAGAGGATCCGTTTCATGGCACACATCCTACTGCCGCTGGCTCGCAGACCTCATCGTGTAATCCGGTTTGGACGGCCCGTAGTTCGCTGCTTGCTCTCTCGAAGGCCGCGTACACTTCAGGGTCAAAATGCTGTCCGACCTCGTCGCGGATGATCGTTAGCGCCTCATCCTCAGAAAGCGCAGGCTTGTACGGTCGCTGAGAACACAAGGCGTCATAGGTGTCGGACAAGGCGACGATGCGAGACTCCAGCGGGATGTCCTCTCCGGCCGAGCCGGCCGGATAGCCGGTCCCGTCCCACCACTCGTGATGCGTCAGCGCAATCGACGAAGCCATCTTCAGAATTGGGTTCTGCGGCTTGTTGTTCCGGTCACGCGCGTGCTCCGCGTGCTCGCCACGCCACGCAAGAAACGCGGTCATTACCTTGGACTCCGCGCGCAGAATCTCCGCACCGATGACGCAGTGCCGCTTCATCACGTCCCACTCGTTCTCGTTCAGCGGACAGGGCTTCAGGAGAACTGCGTCCGGAACGCCGATCTTGCCGATGTCGTGGAGCGGGCTGGTCACAAACAGCATTTCGACGAACTCGCGGTCCGCGCCCAACGTCTCAGCGATGATGCGAGAACAGCAGCCCACTCTCACGACGTGATTGCCCGTTTCCTCGTCACGATACTCGGCCACCTTGCCGAGACGCCAGATGATGTCCAGGCGCGAGTCCGCCAGTTCCGCGGTTCGTTGCGCGACCGTCTGTTCGAGAGCCGCGTTCTGGCCTTTGATCTCGTCTTGATAGGCTTTTAGACGAATTGCGCTGCGGAGGCGGGCAATCAGGTCTTGTGGATCGACCGGCTTGCTCAGCAGGTCCGTGGCGCCGAGGTCCAGAGCGAGCCGCTTGATCCCGCTCTCGCTCTGGCCGGTCAGGATGATAACCGGGACATCTCTGGTCCGGTCGATGCTTCGGATATCCGCCAACAGTTCAAAGCCGTCCTTGCCCGGCATGTTCACATCCGACACGACGGCGTCAAAACTGGCCTTTTGCATCTCGTTCAGCGCCGCATGCGCGCCGTCAACAAAGCTCATGTCCCATCGGTCACGCTCTGCGCGCAGCATGCGCCGAAGTCCACCCAAGATATTGGGATCGTCATCAACGAAGAGAATGCGCTTCTTCATGACGTACTTCCTTCTTTGGGGCGGCTCATTCGTCCTCGATCGGCAGGCGAATGATGAACGTCGTTCCCTTGCCTGTTTCGGTCTCAAAGGTAATGGTGCCGCCGTGTTTCTCCGTGACCACGGAATACGCGATCGCCAGGCCCTGGCCTGTTCCTTTCCCCACCTCCTTCGTTGTGAAAAAATGGTCGAAGATCCTGGGGCGGTGTTCTTCCAGGATGCCGGTGCCGGTGTCGCGAACGCGGACCTCCGCCCAGTCGCCGTCACGGCGCGTGCTGATCGTGATCGTGCCTTTGCCCGCGGCGTCGTCCCCAACGACATCAGCGATGGCGTGGGCCGCGTTGACGATGAGATTCAGGATCACCTGGTTGAATTCGCCCACCAGGCACGGCACGAGCGGCAGTGCAGCGTCAAGCTCCGTCTCCATCTCGGCCACGTACTTCCACTCATTCCGGCTGATCGTGATGGTGGTCTCGATGGCATGGTTGAGGTCCGCAGGCCCCTTCTCTTCGGTCCCCGGATGAGCAAACCCCTTCATGGCCAACACGATCTTGCTCACCCGGGCGACACCATCGAGACCCTGCTCGATGGCCTTGGGCAACTGCTCCTCCAAATACGGCAGGTCGGCCTTCTCCTCCAGTGCCGCGGCCTGGCTGGTGATGCTCGGCTGGTGGGCGCTGGGTGCCACTGCACTGGGTGCCACTGGCGGCTTGTCCGCCAGTGCCGCGGCCCGACTGGTGACGCTCGGCTGGTCGGCGCCGGACTCACGCTCAGATGCGAGGTCCCGATACGCTTTGATGAGCTGGAGGAGGTCTTCGATGGAGTTGGCAAGGAATCGGATGTTGTCGCCGACGTACTGGATCGGTGTGTTGATCTCGTGGGCGATACCTGCCGCCAACTGCCCGATCGACTCCAGTTTCTGGGCCTGCAACAACTGTGCGTGCGTCTCCTGCAACTTTGCCAGGGCCTCTTCCAGGTAGATCTTCTGATCTTCTAGCTCCCGCGTTTGATCTTCTAGCTCCCGCGTTCGTTGCTGGACTGCTTGTTCGAGATCTTCCAGCCTCTTGTGGGCCTGACGGGCAAGGTTCCATTTCTCGGTCAAGGCGGAGGCGAATTGAAAGACTTCGATGTTGTCAAATGGCTTCTTGAGGATCAGCAGCCGGTCGCTCCGGCCGAGCTTCGCGACCATCTCGTCCCATGCGTAGTCGGAGTACGCCGTGCACACGACCACCTGGAGGTCGCTATCCTCCTCCCAGAGGCGGGTGATGGTCTCGATCCCGTCCCACCCCGGCGGCATACGCACGTCGACGAAGGCCAGTGCGTAGGGCCTCCCCTCCTGAACGGCCCCGCGCACTCGTTCGAGCCCTTCCTGACCCTGGTAGGCTGAGTCCATCTCGAAACCGGTTCTCTCTTCAGCGGCAGGCGTCTCACCGAAGAGCGCCGCTTGAGCCTGGTCAAAATCGGCGGTGGCGTCGGCTGGCCCACCCGCCAGGATCTTCCGGAAGTCGTCGTGGATCGCGCGGTTGTCGTCGATCACCAGGATCCGCCGGTTCTTGCTCTCGTCCATTCCCATCATTGCGTCACCTCAGCCAGTTGCATTGGTAGTTCAAGGGTGAAGGTCGCGCCCTTGCCCGGCCCGTCGCTGTGGGCGGTCAGCGAACCGCCCATCTCCTTGGCCGCCAGGGCACTGTGGTGCAGCCCGAAGCCGCGGCCGCCCTTGGCTTGCTTCGTCGTGAAGCCATGGGCAAAGATTCGCGTCATGTTTTCGGCCGGGATGCCCACGCCGTTGTCCATCACCTCGATCCGCACACGGTCATCCCCTACGGCCGCGGTCCGCAGGGTCAGTTGCTTGCCGTCTCCGCCCCGCTCGATCAGCGCGTGCTTCGCATTCCTCACGAGGTTGATGAGAACCTGCAACAGCTTCTGCTTCTCAACCTCGATCGGCGGCAATTCGGCGAAGACTCGCTTCACCTGGATCGAGTGACGCTGGAAGGACGGCGCGCTGAGCCGCAAGGCATCCTCCAGCAGCTCGTTGAGCGAAACCGACTCCACCACGCCGAACGCGCCGGCGTACGACTGCTGCGTGCTGACAATGGTCTTGATGTGTTCGATGTTCTTGGTGAGCGACTGCAATTCTTCGAGCACGACGGCCTGCTCGCCGGTCAGCGTCTCGGCCAGCGCCGCGAGGAATCGGGGCAGGTGTTTGCCCCGTTCGTCTACGGTGACGAACGTCGCCAAGTCGTCGGCGTGCTCGCTGAGCAGCGTCACCGCCCGGGTCAGACCCTGCGCCTTGGACTGGCGCATCTTCTCGGCGACGATGGAGGCCGAGACGTTGACGCTGTTGAGCACGTTGCCCACGTTGTGCAGCACACCGGTCGCCACCTCAGCCATGCCGGCTTGACGCGAGATGTCCAGGAGCCTCTTGTTCAACGCCTCGTTCTCCGCCTCCGCCTTGGCCTTCTGGACCACCTGTGCGACCGTGCTCCCGAGGCTTTCCAACAGGGTATCCTCGTCGGGCGAGATGGCATGCTTGGCGAACAGCGCCAGGACGCCGATCGTCTCGCCGCCGGGCGGCCGAAGCTGATAGCCCGCAAAGGAGACCAAGCCCAGTTCCTTCACCCACTCATGGTTGTGGACCCGCGGATCGGTCGCCGCCTCGTTCGTCAGGAACTTGGAGTCCTCCCCAGCGGCCACCCGTCCGATCTTGTAGCAGCCGAAGGGCACGCGCCGGTGAACTTCTCCGTCGATGTGCGTGTACCGCCCGGAACTCGCCATGAGCCACAAGCAGCGGTCGCGGTGCCGGCAAACGTGCGGCCCTTCAGTCACCTTGGCGTGCATGCACCCGGACTCGCAACGGTCGCCCGGCCGCGTGATCCAGATGCGGCAGAAGTCCGCGCCGAAGACGTCCACCACGCCGTCGGTGATCCGCTTCAGCTTCTCGCCGAACTCACCGGGGCCGAGCAGAGCCCGTTGCAGATCACTCAGTTTCTGCTGGCGGTCCATCGCCCGCTTCCGTTCGGTCACGTTCGTCACGACTTCAAAACAGGACGTGATCTCACCGGAAGCATTTCTGATTGCGTGAGCGGTGTTGTCCCAGTAGGTGATCCCCTTTTCCGGTATGTCGATGGTTCTTTCCGACGCATGAGGCTGACCGTCCTCAAAGACCTTCTCCGCGGGACATCCCTCACACCTCGTGTCCCGACTTTCGTAGACCTGGTAGCACTTACCGCCCTGTCCGCCGGTCAGCTTCTTCAAGAAGTCGTTCTGGTAAACGACGTTATAGTCCCGATCCTGAATGGTCAGGCCAACGTTCATGGTGTCCATGATGTCGACCAGCGCGCGGAGTTTGTTCCTCTCTTCCTGTAACGCATCCTCGGCCTGCTTGCGCTCCGTGATGTTGACGAAGCTCTCAAGGATGCACTCGCGACCGTTCAGCATTATCAGGACTGCCGTCTTGAGGACGGGCACCTTCTCGCCATTGGCCCTTAGCAGCATGCGCTCGGCTCTATCCACCGTCTGCTGTAAATCCGTGATCGGACATTGGCCGACCTCGGCCGGACATATATACTCATGGCACGCACGGCCGACCACGTCTTCGCGGGAAGCTCCAATCATCTCCAGTGCCGCTGAATTGACATCGACGATCTCGTGGGTCTCCGCGTCGATCACCGCGATCCCAGTGGGGTTGGCATCCAAGAGAGTCCGTAAGCGCTGCTCGCTCTGCCGCAGGGCTTCTTCCACCTGCTTGCGCTCCGTGATGTCGTGGGCACTCGCGACGAGGCCGACCGGCTTGCCGCTCTCATCACTCAACAGGGACACGCTCATCCAGGTCGGAAACTCCGAGCCGTCCCGTCTCACATGACCGACCTCTCCCTCGGATGCCCCCTTCTCTTTGACGACCTCGATGAGGGGAATGACGTCCCTCTTCATCTGCTCGTCCGTGTGGAAGGTGCTCAGATGTTTGCCTTGAAGCTCACTCACCTCGAAGCAATGGGCGTGCGCCCAGGCGGCATTGACGAATTGGATGGTGCCGTCCAGATCCGAGACGGCGATGCCGTCCATGGCCTGCTCAACGGCGGTCCTCAAACGCACCAACGATTCCTCCGCCCGCTTGCGCTCGCTGATGTCGGCGTTGACCTCGGCCACCAACCATTCCCCCTTTTCATTCTGAAACGGGATCGTCGTGACCTGCACCGGCCGGTTGTTTTCCTTGACCAGCACCTCCTCGGTAACGGCAATGCGCCTGGTTTTCAGGGCTTCCACAACGCCGCAGCCCGGACACACCTCGTCTCGCCCCATGAAGTACTCATAGCATTTCCTTCCGGTGGTGTCGCCGTAGACTTCCTTCCAGGCGGGGTCGATGTAGCGAATGTTGAACTCGGAGTCGATGATGTCGAGGCCGGTCCGCGTGGCTCCGAGGATGAACTCCAGTTGCCGCTTCAGCTCCCGCACCTCGATCTCGGCGGCGCGGCGCTCGGTGATGTCCCGGACGAAGGCACAGTTGATCTTCTTGCCCTCGAAGGCCACGAGGTTGACGGTGATCTCCACGGTGACCATCTCACCGTCCTTCCGCCGCAAGTCGCATTCGAAGGTGAATGATCCATGTTCCTCGATCTCGCGCCAGTGCTCCGGCCAGGCTTCCGGAGAATGCTGGGAGTTGACATCATGCACGCTCATCGTGAGCAGCTCGTCACGCGAATACCCCAACAGTCGCGTTGCGGCGTCATTCACGTACGTAAACCGAGCGTCTGCCCCCAGCCAGAGGACCGCGTCTGAGGCGTGGTCCACGGCAAACTGCGTGAGGCGCAGCTTCTCCTCCGTCCGGGTGCGCTCGGCGATCTCCGCCTGCAAGCTCCTGTTAGCCTCTGCAAGATCCACCGTTCGCTTCTGGACCTTGGCCTCCAAGTCATCGTGGGCAGCCCGCAACGCACGGGTGCTCATCTCGATTTGCTCGGCCATTCGGTCAACACCGCGGGACAATCTGCCGAGGACGTCACGCTGAGTGGAGTTGAGGCGATACGTCAGATTCCCGGAGGCCAACTCCTCGGTCGCCCTGAGAATCGCCCGGACTGGTTTGGTTAGGGAGCGAGTCAGGAGGATGCTGATCCACGCGCCAGCAGCGAAAACCAGCCCACCACTGATGATCATCAACAGAACCGATCGGTTCAGCGCCAACGTAACCTTGGCCCTCGAGTGTCGGATGGCATCGGCAGCCTGATCCTTCAGTTGTCTAGCACGGATGACAGACTCCTTAACGACCCGGTAGATCTCTTCTATCGTCTCCTTGGCGTCATCGCGAGATGGATCGGCGAAATACGTCGCCTCATAGGCATACACAGCCGTGCGGAAGCGATTCTCCAGTTGAATCAGATCCTGCAGAACCTTACTCTCACTCGCTGACAGCTCAAGCTCCTGCAACTCTGCGGTGAGAATTCGGATTGAATCCAGATTCTCAATGGCCAACCGCGTTGTGGGGTCCTCCTCCTCGGTGTTCCAGGACTCCCAGCCAAAGTGCACGCTGGCTTCGGCAAACAGTTGGGAGATGGACGAAAAGCGATCCCACTTGGCCTCGTACAGCGCCAATTCGGCCTGCCGTTGCCGCGAGACCAGGGAGGTTATGCCAACGGTGCTGACCACCACCGTCAGGGTAAGGGCCAGAAGGGCGGCGATGCCCAGCCGTTGAATGGCGGTATAAGAGAGCTTCACGGATTGCCTCCGTCCTCAACGATCAACGTCAAGCGATCAAACACGTCCCCGGTTCGGTAAAGGGGCTGGGTCCACTCCTCGTGTGGGCCATCGCCGGAAATCTCGTAGCATGACACGCCGAAGAGGTAGCTCCCGCCCGGCTCGAAAACAATGTCGTCCGCGTGAGTCGTGTCGAGCTTTCGCCCGAATTCGATGGTCCAGCGCCCGTCGCTCCACTTACCCTTGGCTTGGATATCCGCCCGGCTCCCCGTGGGTCGGCGCAACTCGTACTTGGGGAGTACATCACGCTCGTAGTGGAACTTCATCTGCTGAGCGTACGCAGGCTGCCCGTCGTCACCCATTCGTTGCAGAAACAACGAGTTGCCATCCGGTGATCGTAGCTCTCGGGCGTTCTTGGCGTGTACGGCTCCGAGAATCTGGTGCTTGTCATCGGCGTAACCGAAACGATTCGTCCGATAGGCCTTCCAGAACCACAGGTCGGCGCGGTGCGGCCTCGGATCCCGCTGGATTGAGAGATTGGCGTCGTTCCCGACCAGGCTCCACTTGAGGACGAACGCATCCTCCCGATCGGGGCCCTGTTTGTAGACCTTCTCGGCCGAATGCCACACCCAGCTCTTGTGCGTTTCAGACGGAGCGGCGTCGGGATATGACACGAGAAAGAAGACCTCATCAGCAGTATGAACCGACTTGATCCGAATCTCCCGCTGGGAGGAACAATCCAGCGTGACAATCTCCGTCGCCCGCAACCAGACATCCTCGTCACCCGGCCCGTCAATTGCGGGCGCAACACTGACACCGTAAGATGTGAGTTCAATGTCCCGTGGCTCGCGGGTTGGAGCGACCAGTTCGGTATACTCCCCAGGCTGGGGCTCGAGCACCGCGCCAGATCGGCCCGTCGCCTGTCCTCCGCCGGGCCGCTCTCCTGGTTCCAGCGTCGTCCCCGCGCCGCTCGTGTCCCCTGATGCCGATTGCGGTTCCCGGTCGCAACCGGAGGCGATCGCCGCGGCCAGGACCGTTAGCAGCAGGGACTGTGTGGGCCGCATCGCTGATGCTCCGTGGGCGAGTGCCCAATCAAATGCTGCCATTGGGGTAAGCCCCCGGAAACGTGTTCGGCGCCCGGCCTCGCCCCGATATGGCACGATGTACCACGTCTTACCTTTGTATCGGCGCGGGAAGCGCGGGGCATAGCTTCTATCATCTGCCTCCGCTTGCGACTCGCGCCCGTAAGCCGCGGACATCCGATATTGAATGGCGCTGGGAACATCGCACCGTCGGCCTTCCCCCTGCCGAACCGACCCTTCCGACCGGCGCCGGCCGCCCTCTTGAGCAGTTCCGCACAAGTCCTTCAATCGGCCTGGGCCAGTCTGGCCGGTAAGAGAGAGCTGATCTGCTCCCCGGAAACTGATCCATCGGTTATGAGACAATGAGAGCCGGGCTCGCCTGCGGGCGGGTAGCGACGGGATCATACTCCGTCGGATTGGGGCTGATCACGTGAATCGCCCAATGGCCTTCGTTCGCAAGGAGATCCGGTATGAGAATCCTGCGTGTGGTCTGGTGTGTACATCACGATTGTAAGTCAACTACCCCTCGCCTGAAGGCGAGGGCTTGAGGCACGACTGAACTCGATCTCAGGGAGTAAGAATACGTATCCATACCAAGGTGTTGGAAGTCAAGTGTTGCTTTACATTCTGAGGGTTCTTTCGACCCGGCATCATCGCCTGGTACCAGTAGCCGCTCTCCATGTCGTAGTTGGTGCTCTTGGGCCATACAGGCAATCGTGAAATGCACTAGGGCCTTGCCGTTGATCTTCGTCCAGCCGGCCGGTTCGATCAGGAAGACGAGCAGATCCTGTTCGCTGAAGTCGAGGCCGGTGCCCACCGAAGGAGTCCTCCCGGACGTGAAGGGCGTCGGCCGCAAGCTCGACGTCGGTGACCGCGCGGTGCCCAGACGGGCCGTGTCGCGGCATCCCAGAGCGAACATGGAAGTGTCTCGGAACCGCAACATTGGAGTGTGCCGGTCCGAAATGGGGTGACGTAGCTTAACCTGTTGCTGGAAAAGGCGTTGCCAGAAATGTCACCCCCAAATGACCTGACAAAACTGACACGTTCAGCAAGGCCGTCGACGGCCGAATTGCCTCGGATCAGGCGTCGCGAGCATCACGCCATCTGGGCCGCATCGGCCAGGTGGACCGAGAGGAAGTCCCGTGTGGGGAGGGGCCGGGGAGTTTCGATAACTCAAGCCTAATCCGTGACTTGCGGATACCTGCCGGCGTCAGGCAGTGAGGCTCAGGAAGCCCGGAAAGTGGTCATTGACCACATTTCGAGCTCGAAGGGAGCCTCACGATGCCAAACAGAACCGCGACGTGCATCCCATCCTATCGTTTGCACAAGACCTCAGGCCGAGCCGTGGTTCGTCTCAACGGTCGAGACATTTACCTCGGCAAGCACGGCACTCCCGAGAGCCACGCGAACTACAACCGCGTGATCTCCGAGTGGACGAGCAACTTCCGGCAGCTCCCCAG
>JAFGQA010000096.1 GCA_016935885.1 Phycisphaerae bacterium
AGGGAAAACAGCGGATCGGAAACGCCGTTCCTGACCGTAAAAACCACCGGCGAGACGCCGGTGCCACAGTTTTGCCACGGGCTGCTATCCTGGCTTTCGATCCGCTTTGTCACGGGCTGGGAAGCCGGCAGCGAGGTGGGCTGCGACGTAGGCTGCATGGCGGGTTGCGTGGCCGCAGGCGGCAGCTTCGCGCGCCACGCGGCGGCCTTCGTGTCGTATCCCCTGCCCGGCTCGGCGGCGTGCCAGGCAGTGTAGAGGTCGGCGAGCACCTGGATCGTGCGGGTCGTCCACCTG
This sequence comes from Phycisphaerae bacterium, assembly GCA_016935885.1. The sequence continues at coordinate 295 of JAFGQA010000096.1, forward strand.
TGCTGCGAGCCAAGGGCGGCATCGAGAATCCCCTGCGCTTCCAGCAGCGCGTCCTGGGCTTCGTCGAATCGCTCCAGCTTCGTGAGGCACCTGCCGTGATTGCCCAAGAACACGGCGGTACACCAGTGGCCTCCCGGCAGAGATCGCTTGGCACTGGCGACAGCCTCCGCGAACAGCGGCTCGGCCTCGGCCAGTCTGCCCATCGACTCGAGCAGCGTGCCCATGTTGTTGATCGAGTTCAGCGTGATCGGGTGGTCGTTACCCAGCGCGCGCCGTTCGCCCTCCAATGCCTCGCCGTAATACGGCATGGCCTCTTCGAGCTTTCCCATTGAGCCGAGCAGGGAGCCCATGTTGGCAATCGAAACCAGTGTGCGAGGGTGATCGTCACCCAGGACGCGGCGGTAGCCCTCCAGCGCCTCGCGGTAATACGGCATAGCCTCTTCGAGTTTGCCCATCGACTCGAGCAGGGAACCCATGTTGTTGATCGAGCTTAGCGTGTCCGAGTGGTCGTCGCCCAGGACACGGCGGCGGCCCTCCAATGCCTCGCGGCAATACGGCATGGCCTCTTCGAGCTTGCCCATCGACTCGAGCAGGGTGCCCACGCTGTTGATCGAGCTCAGCGTGATCGCGTGGTCGTTGCCCAGGACGCGGCGACGGCCCTCCAATGCCTCGCCGTAATACAGCATGGCCGCTTCGAGTTTGCCCATCGACTCGAGCAGGGAGCCCATGTTGTGGATCAAGGTCAGCGTGTCCGGGTGATCGTCGCCCAAGACGCGGCGGCTACCCTCCAGCGCCTCGCGGAGGTGGGGCTCGGCCTCGGCCGGCTTGCCCATCGATCGGAGTAGCCCAGCCATGTTGTTGATCGAGCCCAGCGTGTTCGGGTGGTCGTCGCCGAGCACGCGGCGTTCGCCCTCCAATGCCTCGCGGTAATACGGCATGGCCTCTTCGAGCTTGCCCGTCGACTCGAGCAGGGAACCCATGTTGTTGATCGAGTTTAGCGTGTCCGGGTGGTCGTCGCCCAGCAGCCGGCGCCTGCGCTCCAGCGCCTCGCGGTAATACGCCATCGCTTCGTCGTACTTGCCCATCGAGTGGAGCAGGAGGCCCATATTGTTGATCGAGTTTAGCGTGTCCGGGTCGTCGTCACCCAGGACGCGGCGGCGGGCCTCCAACGCCTCGCGGGAGTACGGCATGGCCTCCTCAAACTTGCCAATCGACTTGAGAAGGCTACCCATGCCGCTGATTGAGACCAGCGTGTCCGAGTGCTCATCGCCCAGCTCGTGGCGACGGGTCTGCAGCGCAGCTTCCTGCAACGGCATTGCGGGCCCGTACAGCCCGATCTGCCTGTATGTGTTCGCCACGGTTTGCTGGAGCGCCGCGCGGACCAGCGGTTGGCTCGCGAAATCCGTCTCGATCGTCTTCACTGCCCGGCTGAGCACCTGCTCGTCCACCAGCTTCAATGCCGCGTCCGTGGCGTTCGCCCGGCGGAGCGTCTGATCGAAGCCGGCCAGCGCGGAATCGATCTCTTCGGTCGATAGCCCTTCCCCTTCCAGCGATTTGCGCACACGCGCGCGCAGGTCGGCGAACAGGGCACGGCCCATCTGCTCGGCGTCGATCTCGCTGAGCATCGACTGCTGGAACTTGGTGACGATCTCCAACTCATCCGCTCGCGCCTGCGTCTCGGCCCGGGCCTCGGTCGCCTCCTTCTCGCGCTGTTCGGCGAGCTTGCGCTGCTCCTCTTCGGCTGCTCGGGCTGCTTCCGCTTCCTGACGGGCGCGGCTCTGTTCCCGCTCCGCCGCTTCGGCGATGCCCCGCTGTTCGGCTTCGGCGTCGCGGGCGGTGATCGCGTTGGTACGCTCCTGCTCGGCCGCGACGCGCAGCCGCTCGGCTTGGGCGTATAAGACGCTCATCCAGACGCCGAAACCCAGAACGACTACGAACAACGCGCCGACGAACGCGAACGGGGCCTTGTGCCGGGCGACGAGCTTCTTGAATTGGTAGATTGCGCTCGGCGGGCGGGCCAGGATAGGCTGATTCGACAGGTAGCGCTCCACGTCTTCGGCCAAAGCCGTGGCGCTCTGGTAGCGACGCCGGGCTTCCTTCTCCAGGGCCTTCAGCGCGATCGTCTCCGCGTCGCGATCCACCGGCGGGACGCCGGTGCCACGGCCCGTGATCGTACTGGGGCGGCGCGGCGGGTCTTCGCAGATGATGCGGACGGCCTCGTGCAAGATGGCCCGCCCCACGTCGTAGGGCTGTTGCCCGGTCAGCAGTTCGTACAGAATCACACCGAGCGAGTAGACATCGCTGCGGAGGTCGATCTCGTCGGGGTTGCCGCGGGCCTGCTCGGGGCTCATATAGGGCAGCGTGCCCTGGATCTTGCCGATTTCCGTGACCACCGTCGTGACGGCGATGTCGGCGTCGGTGATCTTGGCCAGGCCGAAGTCGAGGACCTTCGGGTTGCCCTCGGCGTCGATCAGGATGTTGGACGGCTTGAGGTCGCGGTGCATCACGCCGCGCTGGTGGGCGTAGTTGATCGCCTCGCAGATTCGGCAGAATAGCTTCAGCCGTTCGCGGATCGAGGGCTGCTTCGTCCGCACGTACTCCAGCAACGGCCGGCCGCGGACCAGCTCCATGGCGAAGAAGTGCTGCCCGTCCTCGGTCCGGCCGGCCTCGTAGATTGCGCCGATGTACGGGTGCTTGAGCCGGGCGAGGGCCTGGGCCTCGCGCTGGAACAGCCTGACGTGGTGCTCGTCCACATAGCGGCCGCCGCGGACGACCTTCAGGGCGACAGGCCGCTGGGGTGTCTTCTGCTCGGCCTCGTAGACGACGCCCATGCCGCCCTCGCCGAGCACGCGGAGGATGCGGTACGCGCCGATGGTTTCCGGAGCGGCCGGGCCACCCGTCGAGGGCACGGTGCTTGCCCCAGGATCGACGTCCTTGCGCTCGGGGCGTCTCGAATCTGCCGGTAAATCGCCAGTCATGTGAGGCCTCGCCGAGTCGTTTCCAGAGGTGTCGTGGCGGGCATTCTAGTAGACAACTCGAGGGATTCAAAGGCTCCTTCAGAACCCCTGCGAACGCTGGCCCCGGACACTTCCGGCGGCAGAGCTTGCCCGTGGGCATCCATTCCAGCCCGTGCCACCCCGTTTGAACGCTAAACACGCAAACACGTACGGTGGCTCGTCCGCCCGTGCGGTCTCTCTGGTAGGCGCCTGGTATATACACACTGGCAGGCAAGCTGCCAGTGGCACCTGCTTGAGCAGGCAAGCTGCCAGTGGCACCTGCCTAAACCGTCACGGACCCGCCCGCGCCTCTCCCGGCGGCGAGACCCACCGCGGTTCTCCCAGACCCGGGCTTGGCCTGTTTCACGGCTACGGGGCGCCCCCGCGCAGCGCTCCCAAGAACCGCTTCCGTAGCCGCCGTCGCTGCCCCGACAGGTCCCAGTAGCCCCGATCCGCTTCGTCCGGCCTCCAAGTGCCGCCTGAATTCGGCCGCCAAGCCCTCATAGCCCAATTCGATGGCTGGCTCCACGGTCCCCAGCGCCACGCGATGGGCCGCATCCACGCGAGACCCGTTCCCGCAGAGCAACTGGAGGCCCCGATCGATCTGGAGCCGAGTGCCATCGGCGGCGTGGATTTCCACCTCGATGCCGACCGCCTCGGACGGCCCACTCGCATGAAAGACCATCGACACGAGCACGCCCGGTACCGTCATCGCGCTGGCCACCAAGGCGCCGTCCTCGTGTTCCATCGCGAAGGCCCGCTCAATGGGGCCAATAAGATGATGGACCACGTAGACCGCCTCGAAGACCTGATCGTTCGGTACCGCGCCGCGATCCTCGCTGTCAACGCGTGGCGAGCCGCGCCGAGTGGACTGCAACGTCATCGAAACCGGTGCGCCGAGCTTTCCCGACTCGACGAGCCGCCGGGCCAGCAGCATTGCCGGTGAATAACGTACGGCCGGGGCTGCGAGGATGATTTGTCCCGAGAGCTTCGAGAATGATGCCAACCGCTTGCACGCGGCCGCGCCTCCGGGTGGTCCGGCCACCAGCACGCCGGCGCCCGCCGCCAGACATTGCTTGATCAACCGCGGCCTGTCCCCGAGCGGCTTGTGCAGGACAACGCCGTCAGGCTCGGCTTCACGGAGCATCGTGGCCAAGTCCGAGAACGCCCAGCGAGCGTGGTGCCTTGCGGCACCGCCATCCGCATCTTCGTCGCAAATCGCCTCGAAGGTGCCGACACGAGCGAGCGAACTGAGCAGCCACGGTGATGCGTCACGCGCTGATCCGACGAATGCGAGCTTGACTGGCGGCATGCGCGGCTCCAGGCGAAAGATGAATGCCCCCTTCCCGCTGCGCGCGGTGGCGGCTATCATAGCTCGTTCGTGGTGGGCAACCAAGACCGCTGGAGCTACAAAGCCTGTTTTTGAGAAGCCAGACCATGTTCAACACAGTTACCGTTACGCAGTTCTCCGTCTTCCTGGTGAACAAGCCTGGGGTTCTATCCCGCGTCTGCGACGAGCTTGCCGCCAAGAAAATCAACATCATCGCGCTGACCCTGATGGATTCCATCGAGCACGGTGTCTTTCGCCTCGTCGCCAAGAATGCCGAGACGGCTCGGAATGTCCTGAAATCGCTCAACGTCCCCATGACGGAGACGGAAGTCCTCACGGTGGAGATGCCCAACCGGCCAGGAGCGATGGCGGACCTATGTGCCAAGTTGAACAGCCGACACGTCAGCATTCGATATGCCTACCTCACAAGCGGTGCCACCGGTGGACACACGACCGGCATCTTCAAGGTGGACAACATCAAGAAAGCAATGAAGGTGGCGAGCGCCAAGAAGACGAAGCGGAAAGAAAAGAAGGTCACACGCGTGGCCAGGGGCACTCGCGTCAGATGATCCCGCGTGGCGAGCGGCCTCCTGACTGGCCGACCTCCTCGTTGCTCCGGCATCCGGGCTCTCACTCCGGCCGCAGGAATGAGAAAGACCTGATAGACTCGAACACTGAAGAAATGCCGCGCTCTTCTTCCCGGGCGGGATCGAGGGCGTTCAAGTGGTCGCTGGAAGGCATCATCGCGACTTCGTAGCCGACGGCGCTGTTCAAGACCTCCCGCCGCGGTTCATCAGACCTTTCCAGCAGTACGTTCAGGAAGCTGGCGTTTCGCGTGTTAAGCCGATTTTCATAGTCGCGAATGAGGCGGTCTTTGATCTTATAAAGCCCTGACCAGACGAGCAGGCGCTTACGCTCGCCATAATCGATGCTGACCACACGCGGAGAGAGCAGCCCCGAGCAGGTCACATGATTCAATTGAGCGTCGAGCATGTCGCCCAGCAGAACCTGCCTCGGCAATGGCGGACCTACTCCTCGTCCATCACAGAGGGCCAGCCGGACGCGCCAGTCATCGGCCGCCAACTCCTCGACGGCCCGGCGCAGGTCCGCGGGTGACCGAAGCCTGCCGTCGATCCAGAAGCGATACCGAGATTCGAGATCCCCTGGCGCGCGACGCGGCAGTTTGCCGTCTCGGGCCAGCTCCAGCACGCTGCGCAAGATCGTGGCGTTATAGGCGTTGATCAGGTAGGCCACCCGGCTGTCGCGGTCAACGAACTGCCGCGGCGCCGTCTGCGGCCCCAGACGGGAGATGCGCGACAGGAAACGATCCAGGCATCGATGGCCCTTCAGGAGACGGTCGTAGTCCACCATGTCTCCCGCCGCCGCCCGACTCAACGTCAGACCCCAGTCCGACCAATCCAGCACAATCGGGGCATCACGGACGGTTGCGCCATCAGACGGTCTGAGGTCGATCGTGCGGCCCGTGCAGCCGGGCATCAGGATCATGGCGAGAAGGCCAACAGCGACGCGGCAGCACCGGCCGACGCGCCCTCGACACGGCGCAACCCCCGTGGGTCGGCTTCGCTCCTGGCCATTCGCGGACCCACACGGCATCGCGAAGCCGGCCCTTCTTGGCAAGCGTCCTGCCACTCGCCGTGGGACGAACGGCGGTGAACCAGGCTGTTGTTGTGGTCGATTCATGCAGCTCACAGCGAATGATGGAGAAAGCCGCGCGCCGTCTGCTCGCCGAGGTTGCCGTCGGCTACGTGCCTGTCGAGCAGCGGGTTCGGCTCGTACCGCCCGTCGCGGTGCGACCGCTCGCGAAAATCGTTGAGCAAGCGCTGGATGACGTCCAGGCCGACGTGATCCGCCGTCGCCAGCGGTCCTTCGGGATAGTTGAATCCCAACTCCATCGCCAAGTTCACGTCTCGCGGCAGGGCGATCGAATCCGCGACGACGGCCGCCTCGTTGATGACCGCCACGAGAATCCGAGCATAAACCCACGTCGCGCGATCAGCCGGCTTTTTTAGGACCTCGGCAAACCCGCGCAACGCCGGCGTCGGTTGCCAAGACGACACATCCACAGGCGGCGTTTCGTATGCCGGCGTCGGTGGGCCGTTGGAATAGTCATAGAAGCCGCGACCGGCCTTGCGACCCAGATGGCCCGCGGAAACGAGCTTCTGCTGGACGGCGCTCGGCGCAAACCGCGCCGGCATGCCCAGATCGTTGTAGAGGGTCTCCGTCACGCGCAGGTTGACGTCCAACCCTATCAAGTCCAACAGCTCAAACGGACCCATCCTGAAGCCACCGACGTCCTTGACCGCTTGATCGACCGTGCGAATGCCGGCCTCGCCCGTCTCGACGAGTCGCAACGCCTCCAGATAGAATGGGCGGTTGACGCGATTGCCGATGAAACCGGGCGAGTCCTTCACCCTGACCGGCGTCTTGCCGAGCCTCAGACAAACCGACCGGGCTTCGACGACGGCCTGCTCGCTCGTCGCCGGTCCCCGAACCAATTCGACCAGCTTCATCACCGGCGCTGGATTGAAGAAGTGCATCCCCAGGAACCTGTCGGCGTGGTTCAATCCCTCGGCGATCTTCGTGATCGACAGGCTGGACGTGTTGGTCGCCAGCAGCGTTCGGGGCGAGACGACCTTACCGAGCCCACCGAATACCTCCCGCTTGAGGGACAGATCCTCCGGCACCGCCTCAATGACGCACTCGGCGTCTTTCATGCCATCGTAGCTCGTTGCCACCCTCAGTCGCGAGACGATCTCGTCTCTCTCAGGCCGTGACAGCCTGCCGCCGGCGACGCGCCCATTGAGCCTGTCTGTGACCTCCGCGCAAGCCTGCTTCGCTACCTCGACGCTGACGTCAAGCATCTCCACGGCGAAACCAGCGGTGACCGCGGCCTGGGCAACGCCCTGGCCCATTGTGCCCGCTCCGACGACCCCAATCATGCGTCCACCATTCTTCAAACTCCGGTATTCGTCTTTCAAGGAAAGCCCTCACGGCACTGTCCGCATCGTCCCTCGGCCTTGCCCCGTCCGAGGCCCCGCGACGAGGCATCATATCCCAACTGCGTCCGTGTTGCAGCAATCCCGGAACGCACTCCGATTGTAATGCACGGTCCGCAGAAAAGGGACCACCGAATCACACGGGCTCCAGAAGCCCGGACAATCCGTGAACACCGGTCATCTTTGAGGTGGATCGCGGTTGCCCGCGCACGAAACGGCCCCCGGAACATCGCTCCGGGGGCCGAAAGGACCTTACGCGTCAGCCGGCACCTGGTCTCGACCATGGCGCCATGAGGCCCGGCGTGCCGCTAGAGCAATTCATGCTTGCCGACGACTGTGGCACGGGCGCCGAAGCCCGTGAATCCACCGCCTTTGGCGGCGGTGCCACAGGTGCGTCCAACCGTGGAGTGCTTTAGAGCGTTTCAGGGTTGAGCGTGCATGCTCCATTGACGCTTCCTTGCAGCGTCGCCCCCCTGTGGGCGACGGGGATGAC
>JAFGQA010000009.1 GCA_016935885.1 Phycisphaerae bacterium
CGGTTGGCGACGAAGCGGTGGAAGTCCATGAACTGGTTGACGCAGTCCTCGCGGGGCGGCGTGCGATGGGGTTCGAGGTTCGGGTAGAGTTTGGCCCACTGAGGTGTCAGGCCGAGGAAGAAGGTGGGTTCCAGCCCGCGGGCCAGCATCTCGTCGACTGCGAAGTCAGCGTAATCGATGGCGCTCCAGTTGTATTGCCCTTCGGTGGGCTCGGCGTCGCACCACGCCAGGCCGGTGCCGTTTGCGGTCGCACCGATGGTGACCATATGGTCCCAGAGTTGCTGGTCGTAGAACCACGGCCGGCCAGCCCATGCCGCCGTGAACCGCCCCATCGAGAACAGCAGGGGCCGCGGCGGGGCCGATGATGCTACCGAGGCCACGCAGAAGACCGCAATCAGGAAAACGAATCCTGTGGCCCGGAAAGACCCATGACGCATGAACTGCCTCCCCAATGAGATCCTCCGCGACTACTCCAGATTGTAACGGAATTGGCCGCCGTGCTGCAAACCCTGCTTCCGAGATGCTCGTCACGCGCATCGCCGACACGATCCGACACGCCGCCAACAACCTTGCGTCGGCCAGAATCGGTTGGGGTACCGGCCGCATACCCGAGCGCGTGTTCAACCATCGCTGGCACATGACGCCCGGCTCGATCCCGCCCGATCTTTTCGGCAATACGACCAACCACGTTCAGATGAACCCGCCGCCGGCCAGCCCTAACCTCATCGAACCGGCCGGACCGACCGCCCCGGGACTGCCCGTGATCTCCGTGCAGTCGAGGGAGGGCCGTCCCATCAGTGTGCTGGCGAATTACGCGTTGCACTACGTGGGAGGCACCGGTTCCGGAGACATCAGTGCCGACTACTTCGGGATGTTTGCCGATCGGGTCCAACTCCTTTTGAATGCCGACCGCCGCGATCCGCCTTTTGTTAGCATCCTGGCAAACGGCGCCAGCGGAAACATCAACAACATCAACTTCCGCGAACCGGGCCCGACCCGAAAACCCTACGAGCAGATGCGCCTTGTCGCGGACGACGTCGCCGCCGAAGCGGCGCGCGTAGTCAAGAGTATCGCATATACGGACTCGGTTGTTGTCGCCGTTCGCGAGGAGAAGATCAGGCTCGGCATTCGTCGGCCGACCCCCGACGATGTGAAACATGCCCGGGCGGTCCTCGCCGAAGCCCACGGCAAGCCCCTGGCCTCGCGCTCGCGCAACTCTACGCATCCGAAACGGTACAGATGGAGGCCTACCCCGAGCAGGTTGAACTCGTCCTTCGGGTTGTGCCCATCGGCGACGTCGGCATTGTCGCGATTCCCTGTGAGACGTTGGTCGAGATCGGCCTGGAACTGAAGGGGAAAAGCCCCTTCAAACCCACGCTGATCGTCGATCTGGCTGACGGATACAACGGCTACCTGCCAACCACCGATCACCACAGGCTCGGCGACTACGAGACCTGGCGGGCCCGTTCCAGCTATCTCGAGACCAGTGCCGCAGCCCGAATCGCCGATCGCCTGCTTTCGCTATTGAGCGAACTCAAGTGATTGAGCTCCGCTTGCAGCGAGACGAAGCCGGTGCGGGGTCGGGAACAGGCAACGGGAAGAGTGTGGCCTGCTCAGAGCTTTCTTCGTATATTACACCGCCGGAGGATGTCTATGCGTAGCATGTTGCTCTCTGCCACCTTGACTCTCATCGCCGTAGCTTCCCGGGCATCGGCACTGGATCAGGGTGTGGACGTCGCGTCCCTCTCGGGTTGGGACATTGTCGTCGCGTCCGATGCCATTCCCAGCGAGCGTTACGCCGCCGAGGAACTCCATCGCATCCTCGCGGAGGCGACTGGCGAGCGTCTGGAACTCGTCCAGAAAGTCAGCCGTGCCGACAATCACATTTTCGTGGGTCCCAGCGAGCCGATGCGAACCAGTCCGGGCGGCTTCGATGTCAAGGGCTTCGACTCCGAGGACCTGCGCATCGTCATCCGCGCAGGCCACATCGTTATCGCCGGCGGGCGGCCACGTGGTACACTCTATGGGGTATACACTTTCCTTGAAGACTACCTGGGCGTACGCTTCCTGACCAAGGACCATACGCACGTGCCGAAGGTCGGCGGCTGGCGCGTCGTCGGGCCCGTGGACCGGTTCTACCATCCGCCGCTTGCGTTCCGCTGGAGCGACTGGCGCGAAAACAGTGAGAACCCTCCTTTCGCCACACGGCTGCGCTACAACGCCGTCACTAACGACGCCAAGTATGGCGGCAAGACCGGGCTCGTGCTGATCAATCACAGCCTCGGCCGGCAGATCCCCTCGTCCAAGTATGGCAAGGAACATCCGGAGTACTACGCGCTCGTCAACGGCAAGCGGCTCGCCGACGTGAAGAATGACTTCATGGAGACGCAACCCTGCCTGACCAACCCCGAGGTGCTCAGGATCGTCACCGATGCGGTGCTGGCGGAACTCAAGCAGAACCCGAACGCCCAGAATATCTCGATCAGTCAGAACGACAACGACCGCTACTGCCGTTGTCCGAGGTGTGCTGCTCTCGACGAGCATGAAGGCACGCCGATGGGCTCACTGCTGACGTTCGTTAATGCCGTCGCGGACGAGGTGGCGAAGCCGTACCCGCAGGTCAAGGTGGGCACACTGAGCTATTGGTACTCGCGCAAGCCGCCGCGCACGCTGAAGCCGCGGCCCAACGTGCAGATCCAGCTTTGCAGCATTGAGTGTTGTCAGCTCCATGCCATCAATGACGCCGCCTGTCCGAAGAACCTCGATTTCTGCCGGGACATGGACGGTTGGGGAAGAATATGCTCGAACGTGTCGGTGTGGAACTATGACGTGAACTTCTCCAGCTACCAATTGCCGCTACCGAACCTGCCCGTAATCGAGCCGAACATCCGCTACTTTCTCGCTCACCAGGCCAAGGGCGTGTTTCTGGAGGCGGCGGCCGAAACGAAGTCTGCCGCACTGGTCGATCTGCACAACTACGTCATGAGCCGGTTGCTCTGGGACCCGAGCGGCAACGGCGACGCGCTGGCCGACGAATTCCTGCGGCTTCACTACCGTCGGGCGGCCGATCCCATCCGACGGTTCATCCACCAGGTCGAACAACAGTCTCGCGCCAGCGGCCAGCATCCGAGCTGTTTCGGCAGCGCCGCTGAATTCGGGTTCGATGAGAAGCTCGCCCAGGCAGGACTGGATGCCTTCGGCCAAGCCATGCGCCTGACCGACGACGAGGCCGTCCGAAGCCGCGTGGAGAAAGCTTCCGTCTGTGCGTACCGTTTGGCCATCGAACCCGTCTGGAAGCTGGATGAAAAGGTTGGCGTCAGCCCGGAACTGGCGGAGCGGATGCGGCCTCTGGTGCGGGAGTTCTTCCTGCTATGTACGAAGTACCAGATCACGTTCGTCGACATCAATGTGCCGACTGAGCAAGTGCGCGATCGCCTCAAGAAGTTGCTCTGGCGCGATACGCCGCCGGATTTCTGAGCCGGAATGGGCGCCGGATAAGCCTGCATGTGAGTTGGTATTTCGGGACGGTTTATCGCATGCCAAACGAATCGCTTTTTCTGCTGCACCAACGTGTCGCCGTGCGTACCACCGCCTTGGCGGTATGCAGCTGCGCAGCGTTCTTCTCTTGCTTCACCGATGGGGCTGAACCCGGCCCGACGCCCGGCGTCGAGATTCTGCCCGCGGGCGAGGCGCCCGCGCCGGTCGCCCTTCCACATTTCCCCAGTCGCCTGCATGCGTTCGTTTGGCGCAACTGGCAACTGGTGCCGATAGAGCGCATGGCGCAAGTGGTAGGCGCCAGACCTGCGGACATTCGCCAACTGGGGACGGCGATGGGCCTGCGCGAACCGCCACGCATAACGCCCGACCAACAGCAACGCTCCTACATCACTATCCTCCGCCGCAACTGGCACCTGTTGCCATACGAGCAGTTGCTGGAGTTGCTTGACTGGCCGGCAGAGAAGCTGGCCTACACCCTGCGCCACGACGACGGCGTGTTCTGGAAGTTCGGATCGCTCAAGCCCAGGTGCACGCCGCTGAAGTTCGTGCCCGAAGACGAACCAGCCCGCGCGCGCTGCCTCGCCATCGCTCGCCAACTCGCCGAGGAGTTTCCGGCGGGGGTCGGCGGCGTCGGTGAACCGCTCTTCCAGTTTGTTGCCGACCTCTCGGCACCGCCGCCACCCGCTCAGCACGTGCCGCGTGCCTCCCCTCTATCGCCTCGTTTCTGCCACTCCTACTTCGCGCCATTCGGTGACCTCCTGCTCGACGGCGCTGCGGACCCGTACCCGGCTGGCTACCTCGCCCGCCTTGCCGACGCCGGAGCTGACGGCGTATGGCTTTATGTCGTGCTATCCAAACTCGCTCCTTTTCCTTGGGACGCGCACCAGAGCGAGCGATACGAGGAACGTTTGCGTAACCTCCGTTCGCTGGTGGCGCGGGCGCGCCAGCAGGGGCTTGGCGTCTATCTCTACCTGAACGAGCCGCGATCACAGCCGCTGGCGTTTTTTGCATCACGGCCGGAGCTGAAGGGCATCGAGGCGACGAATCCCTGGGAGGCCGGTACGTCCACGCTCTGCACCAGTTCGCCGGAAGTGCAGGACTACCTGGTAAGCGCCGTCGCGCACGTGTGTCGGGAAGTGCCTGACCTGGCCGGGCTGTTTACCATCACCGCCTCGGAGGCGTTGACCAACTGCTGGTCGCACGGTGGCGGAGCGAAGTGCCAGCGTTGCGGCCGGCGCACGGCAGTGGAGGTCATTGCGGAGCTGAACGGGCTCTATCGCGAAGGCATCCGCCGGGCGGGCACGGCGACGCAGCTTATCGTCTGGGACTGGGGCTGGCAGGATGCGTGGGCCGAGGAGATTATCCAACTTCTTCCGGACGACAGTGCCTTCATGAGCGTGAGCGAGTGGAGCATTCCAATCGAGCGGTGCGGCGTGAAAACCGTCATCGGCGAGTACGCCCTCTCCGTCGTCGGGCCGGGACCGCGCGCGACCCGCCACTGGAGTATAGCCCGCCGGCGCGGCATGAAGACGATCGCCAAGATTCAGGCCAACAACACGTGGGAATTGTCCGCCGTGCCGTACATTCCCGTCCTGGAGACGGTGGCGCGTCATGCGGCCAATCTGCGGGCCGCCCAGGTTGACGGCGTAATGCTGGGCTGGTCGCTCGGCGGTTATCCATCCCCGAACCTGGAGGTGGTGGCCGAGTTGGGCGGCGTCGAGCCGCTCGCGCCGAATGCCGCGATGCAGGCCGTGGCTGAGCGGCGCTTCGGCGGCGAGCTGGCCCCGGCGGTCGTGCAGGCCTGGCGCGAGTTCAGTGCGGCCTTCAGCGAGTTCCCGTTCGGCGGCGGACTGTACAACGCGCCGATGCAGTTCGGCCCCGCCAACCTGCTGTGGGGCGAGCCGACACACTATCACGCGGGTCCGGTGGGCTTCCCCTACGACGACCTCGAGTCCTGGCGGACGCCGTATCCGGCGGAGGTCTTCATCGGGCAGATGGAGAAAGTCGCTGAGGGCTTTGAGCAGGCGCTGGATAAGTTCAAGCAGGCGGCGCTCTTGGCGAAGATCGATGCCCGGCAGCACAAGGCCTGCACACGGGAAATGGCCGTCGCCGAAGCGGCGGCGATTCATTTCCGCAGTTCCGCCAACCAGGCGCGGTTCGTGTGGACGCGCAACCAACTGGGGGCGGCGACATCGGCAGCGGATGCCCGGCCGTTGCTCGCCGAGTTGGAGCGGTTGTTGCGTCGGGAAGTGGATTTGGCGCGGCGCTTGTACGCCCTTCAGATGGAGGACTCTCGCCTGGGCTTCGAAGCGTCAAACCAGTACTACTACGTCCCCCTGGACCTCACGGAGAAAGTCATCAACTGCCGCGACCTGCTGGAGCGCTGGCTACCGGCGCAGCGGATGAAATGGTAGGGGCGATTTACGGGGACCCGGGGACAGAGTGACGTCAGTGCCTTTCGCGTGGGCCATATTGACAATCTACCAGCGCATCGAGCAGGTCTTCTCCGACCCGTAGTCGTACCCACCGGACATTCAGCAGAGCAACGCCTGGTTGGCCTGGGGCTCGCTGAACACCGAGGAACGAATGCGTGAGCTGGAACGACTTATGGCCCAGGCCCCGTCCTTACCGAAAATGTTATCCGGCTCATGAGGAGGCACTGCGGGCTTTCACGCGTCTCGCCGAACACCTTGCGCAACGCCGCCCAGAAAACCAACGCCCCGTCGCCCACCGCCAGCTTCGGGGGCTCGACCAGCCCGCGGGCCTTCAGATCCAGCAGCAGCTCACGCCACGACTGCTCGCTCTCGCCGTAACCGTCGGTGACCCCCACCAGCTCCTTTTGGCCCTCAGGCGTGGCTCCCAGCACGACGAGGATGCACTGCCGACCTTCCTCCAGCCGCACGTTGAAGTGGATGCCGTCCACCCAGAAGTACACGTATCGCTTGTCGGCTAGCAGCCGCTTGCTCCACGCCTCGTAGTCCCGCTGCCACACCTCCTTGAACCGTACCACCGTCGAAGCCGACAATCCCGGCGCCTCCAGGCCCAGCGACGCTACTGCGCTTCATTGAAGGCCTAGCGAATGGCTCGATCAACAAGGTGAGGGTCGGGAAAAGCTCCTTGTCCAGAGTGTCCCGACATGGTCGCAATTGCGACCATTGATACCCGCTCAACTACCATTCGACCACCAAGCGACTACCCGGCGACTACCTCATAACTCGTTTGACTGGAGGCACTTAGAGTCGGAAGTTTATGCAGGCAAAGAAGATACGATTCGGCCTGGATTGTCTGCCCAAGCTGGACGTCGTGGGTTCGAATCCCATCGCCCATCGTAAGACGCAATCGCGGGCCTCCGGGCCGCCTGAAACTCGCCTTCCCGTTCATCCGCTACGTGGAATAAGAGGACTGTGCCATGCATCACGTTGACAACAGCGAGAGCCGAGCGGAAAGTCAGCCCCAAGTCGGATTCCAGCGAACCCAGCCGACGCAGCAGCCTTGGTTGCATCAGCCAAGGCTTGGCCGTGTCAGGCTTGCGGGAACTGAGCGGTATTACTCGTTCTCGGCAAAGTGTGCCCCCCATATGCATGGCGCGGTGCGCGCGGCAGGGTATCATTCACGGGGCGCGAGGATGGAGCAACTGCCCAGTGTACTCGCAAAGAGCGATGCTTGAGGAAGAACGCTTTGTTCTTGTCACCGCGTGTCACGCATTGACGCCGGAGACCTTTGTGATGATGTCGACTGCCGCCTGCATGCCGAGTTGGTCCCACCGCAGCCGTTCCTTGCACGCGCGGTACCGGTTGTCATTTAGTGTCATCCGCTGCCTGCGCCATCGCGAGAATTCCCCGGCGGATCGCTTCGGGCATCCGGTTCCACTTGTTCATGACCACGGCCAAGTCGGGGAATTCCTTCTCCAGCAACACCAAGAAATCCACCAAGGTTCCGGCCAGGAGATCGTAAGTCCTTTGTTTGCAGTACTTACGATTGGTAGATTCCGGGTTCTCATCCTGGAGACAGGGGTTCGAGTCCCCTTGGGGGTATCCGGCGGCGGAAGCCGCCATCCGATGACAGGAGCGGTCGTAAGTGGCCGCTCCTGCTGTTTTTAGGCAAATCCAAGCGATCCTCCAGCCACGAGTGGTGGCGTTGAGGCCCAGGTCGCCTGTGTCTGCGATCGCTTTGTCAGAGTCGGCATGTCCTCATTCGACGCATGCCGGATCAGCCGCGATGTTCTCCCCGCTCACGCACTGCTGGAAGACGCCGAAATCGGCTTGGTCAACGTCGCTGTCGGCGTCAAAATCGCGATCGGCGCACTCAGTCGTTGCCGGTATGCCCGGCCCGCTCGCACAGTCCTCAAAGAGCATCGCGTCGTCGGCATCCACATCGCCGTCCTGGTCATAGTCGGCCGGACCAACGCACAGAAATTCGATGTCGTCCAGGTACACCGTGAAGGGGCCGACTGTATCAACCACTGAGAAGGCCAGGTGCTCGAACACGCCCTTGTCGTTGGCCGTCGCGAGAACGCCGTCGCCGGTGAAGCCATGAATGGGGTCCCGCTGTAAATCAAAGGTGAACGTCTGCCAGACTCCCGGCATCGGCTCGACCAACACGCCCTGCGGGGCGCCGTTGATGTCCGTCTCCGCTCCGACCCACTCGATGGTCCCGCTGGCGCCGCCATCATCTCCGACTTCCGCTATCGTGTCCGTCTCGCGAATTCCCGCCGCCAGGCGGAAGCGGCCGCTGTCCACGCGCATCCGCACGCGGATCAGATGATGGAGCAGTACCGTGGGGTTGGGGCGCCCGGGTGCGTTGTAGGTCGTCAATCGCAGCCAGCGTTGGGGGTCCGTGTCAAGGTATTGCCATTCAACGCGATAGCACTTGTCACCGCTGAACGCCGCAACCGCATCGGTCACCGCCGCCACGTTGGGCGAGGTGGCCAGATCGTTCGCGGTTGTCCCGCTGTAGCGCGGTGTGCGGAAGAGGACGTTGGCGCCGGTGCTGTACGATTCAAAATCCATCAGTTCGAACGGCGCGCACGGCGAAAAGGCATTATGGGGTATCCCCTTGACTCAACCTGGCCCAAGCCGTAGTGTGGCGCGCCATGGAGGGTTATCCCCGTACCCTGACAGAGTTCGA
>JAFGQA010000097.1 GCA_016935885.1 Phycisphaerae bacterium
CTGTGGCACCGGCGTCTCGCCGGTGGTTTTTACGGTCAGGAACGGCGTTTCCGATCCGCTGTTTTCCCTTTTACCACGGGCTGTTAGGCGTCGCGCGAAAATAACATGACCGATTGTGCCGCTTGGCTGGCTTGCCGTTTGGCGGATCGGACTTCCAAGCAGCATGGAGTGATGCACAATGACAAGTGGCTTTGACGACCTGCCAGTCAACCGTACGGTCGCGTCGCTGCCCGTGGCGACCCCACTCGAACGCCAGCCGCTCCGGCCGTGGGGCTTCTGGGCAACCATCGGTCTTTCCATCGCCGTCTTCGCGGTGTTCGTAGCACTACAGACTGTGGTGGTTGTCGGGTTTCTTGCGGCCCGGTGGCGGGGCGGGCCCATTGACGTACAGGCGGCCGCCGACCTGGAGTCCAACGGTCTCTGTGTTTCGTTGTGCACACTCATCAGCGAGCCGTGTTGCGTCGCGATGATTGCCCTATTCGCATGGCTTCGCCGCGGCTACCGAGTCAAGGAGTATCTCAGGCTGGATGTGCCTTCCGGGCGCGTGGTTTGCAAGTGGCTTCTAATGTTGGCCAGTTTCATCGTTTGCAGCGACGCATTGACTTACCTGCTGGGCCGCGACGTTGTTCCCGAGTTCATGACCAACACGTACGAGACGGCCGATTTCGCGTCGTTATTGTTCTTCGCCCTGATCGTGGTGGCGCCGATTTTCGAGGAGGTGTTCTTCCGCGGTTTTCTGTTTGTCGGCATTCGCCATTCTGTTCTTGGGGCCACGGGGGCCGTCCTGTTGACTTCGCTGGCGTGGGCGGGGATACACCAACAGTATGACATGTATCAGATCAGCACCGTTTTCGCCTATGGCATCCTGTTGGGGATTGCGCGGTTGAAGACAGTATCCACCTCGGTGCCGATCGTGATGCATGCCTTCATGAATGTGATCGCCACCGGCGAGTTACTCGTGAAAGTCCACCTGCTTTCATAGGCGAGGCCTGGAGAATGACTCGGGGGATGGGTAGCATGTCAGGCTCGAGTTGACCGACACACAGGACACGATATGCCAAGTACAGAAGACAACCTCAAGAGAGCATTCGCTGGTGAGAGCCAGGCGAATAGACAGTACGTAGCGAAGGCGGAGAAGTCCATCCGCGTGGAGCGAGTGCCGTGAAAACAATCATCGAGCCGTTCAAGATCAAAGTCGTCGAGCCGATTCGCATGTCCACGCCCGACCAGCGAGAAGCGATCCTGCGCGAGGCCTCGTTCAATGTCTTCCTGATCCGCGCGGAGAACGTCCTGATCGACCTGCTCACGGATTCCGGCACCGGCGCGATGAGCAGCGAACAATGGGCGGGCATCATGCGGGCGGACGAATCCTACGCGGGCGCCGTCTCCTTCTACCGTTTCGAGGAGCGCCTCAAGGCGATCACCGGCTTCGACCACATCCTGCCGACACACCAGGGCCGAGCCAGCGAGCGGATGCTTTTCGAGTTGATCGGCGGGAAGGACAAGGTCGTCCCGAACAACGCCCACTTCGACACCACCCGCGCGAACGTGGAGCACAGCGGCGCCGAGGCGATCGACCTGCCGATCCCCGAAGCCAGGGACCCACGCAATCGCCACCCCTTCAAGGGCAACATGAACGTGGACGCGCTGGAGGCGCTGGTCCAGCGCGTCGGGGCCGATCGTATCCCCGCCGTGATGGTCACCATCACAAACAACAGCGGCGGCGGGCAGCCCGTCAGCCTGGAGAACCTGCGGCAGGTGCGGGCGGTTTGCGACCGGTACAAGCTGCCGCTTTTCCTGGACGCCTGTCGCTTTGCGGAGAACGCCTGGTTCATCAAGAAGCGCGAGCCGGGCCAGTCCGATCGGCCCGTGCGCGAGATCGTCCGCGACATGTTCGATCTGGCCGACGGGGCGACCATCTCGGCCAAAAAAGACGGCATCGTCAACATCGGCGGTGTCCTGCTGATGCGCAACGAGAAGCTATTCCACGAGGCCGCCAACCTGCTGATCCTGACCGAGGGCTACGTTACATACGGTGGCTTGTCGGGGCGGGACCTCGAGGCGATGGCCCAGGGTTTCGACGAAGTCCTTCACGAGGACTACCTCCACTACCGCATCCGCAGCACGGAGTATCTCGGGGAGAACCTGTTGCAGGCGGGCATCCAGATCGTCGAGCCGCCGGGTGGCCATGCGATCTACATCGACGCCAAGGCGTTTTGCCCGCACATCCCGCCGGAGCAGTTTCCGGGACAAGCGGTTGTCTGTGGGCTTTACCGTATGGGGGGAGTCCGGTCCGTGGAGATCGGCAGCGTGATGTTCGGCGGACCGGGGCGCCAGCCACCGCCGATGGAGCTGGTTCGCCTGGCCATTCCACGCCGCGTCTATACGCAAAGCCACCTGGACTACGTCATAGAGACAACGGTAGAATTGCACAAACGCCGAGAATCGTTGCGTGGCCTCCGGATCATCGAGGAGCCCCCGGCGTTGCGGCACTTCACCGCCCGCTTCGAGGAGCTGTAGCGGGCGCGCTGCCTAACAGCCCGTGGCAGAACTGTGGCACCGGCGTCTCGCCGGTGGTTTTCACGGTCAGGAACCACGTTTCCGAACCGCTGTTTTCTATTTAACCACGGGCTGCTAAGCGCACCCACAGCGCAGCCTAACAGCCC
>JAFGQA010000098.1 GCA_016935885.1 Phycisphaerae bacterium
TCCACCATGTAACGCTGACTGACCCGGCCCCATACAAAAAGGGCGCGAAACCGAAACGCGCCCCTGCACTGAGGTAATGGCATACCCGGAGCTAGAGGCGGCACGGCTCACGCCCCGTTTGGGGCGTAGCGCCGGTCACGCGTCTTAGCTCCAGAGAATTGCCATTTTTCAGTGCAAGACGACGGCCGAAACCACGATTGTTTTTTGACGCTAACCTTCGAGCGCCTGCATCTCTATCCCAGTGGCATACCTCCACAAAGACGGTTCATGCCCAACAACCCGCCGATCGCCCCGACGGCACCGCGAGCCCGCACGGTCCAGCAAACCAATGCCATCCAGCGAACCGGTCCCCTCCCGCGAGCCGGTCCTGTCCGGCAAGTCAATACCATCCTACCACATCGCAAAGGACCCGTGCAATCGGGTATATGCCCTATCAAGCCCCGCCACGGCGCCGCGGCGGCGTTGAGACGAGCTATCAGGAGTCGCGTCGATCCGGGTCGGGCGGGGCCGGTGCGGTGGTCGCCGGCTGGGTCGTGGCGGGTTGGGAGGTCGCCGGCAATGACAGAAGCCACTTGGCCAAGGCCTCGGCGAGTTCCTCTCGTGACACGCTGTCCGGCGGCCCTTCCCGCAGCCCCTCGGGACGTGGGCTCATGAGCGGCCTGGTCGGATCGTAATCGAGGTCCTTGGACACAGGCTCCTCGGGCTCCGGTCTTAGCTGCTCCCTTACGACTGCCACAAACGAGCTAAGTAGGGCCGTACTGGCGCTGTCGCCGCGGTTGGCACTGTTGCCGAGCCCTTCGGCCAGCGGGGCGAGGATCTTGGCCGCGTCTTCATCCGCATTCTCGAGCAACCACTCGATTTCGCGGCGAGCCACTTGGGCCTGCTCGCGATCGAGCGCCAACTCAGCAGCGGCATCCTGCCTGTGCTTCTCGACCTCCGTCTGCTGTTGGGAGACGGTGTCTTCAAGCTGACGGAGCCTCTGCTGCGCGTACTCAAACTTGGTGGAATGGTAATGGGCCACTCCCCAAACGATGGCGGCGAAGACTACTACCAGGGCGCAGAACGCCACGGCCAAGCGGTTGTTCCGGATTGCCTTTCGGAGCAAGTAGATGCTGCTGGCCGGCTTGGCGGAGATCGGCTCGCCGGCCAGATACCGTTGGACGTCCCCGCAGAAGGCGTCCACGGACTGATAGCGATCCTCCTTGTTCTTCTCCAGCGCCTTGAGCAGGATGGCGGAGAGTTCGCCGCCGATCCTGGAATCGTGCTTGCTTGGCGGCGTGGGATCGGCGTCTGCGACGTTTTGCAGAACCTTGCCCACGGCGCCGCTGGTATCGTAGGGCATTCGCCCGGTTAGCATCTCGTAGAGCACCACGCCAAGCGAATAGACGTCCGTCCGTGTGTCGATGGCGTCCGGGTCGCCGGCGGCCTGCTCCGGCGACATGTAGGCCGGCGTGCCGATGACCTGGGCGGTGATGGACGTGGTGAGGTCACCCAGCGCGCTTGCCTTGGCGAGGCCGAAGTCCAGGATGTGCGGCTCACTCGCTCCGTCGATGAGGATGTTTGACGGCTTGAGGTCACGATGGACCACGCCGCGCTGGTGGGCATGGCTGACGGCGTGGGCGATCTTCGCGAACAATCGAAGCTTGGCTCGGATGTCGATCTTGTGGACCCTCAGGAAGTTGCTGAGGGCTAGGCCGTGGACGTACTCCATGGCGTAGTACATCCGGCCCTCGGCCGCGCCGCTGTCGTAGATTGGAATGATGTTCGAATGGCGAAGCTGGGCCGCGAGGGCGATCTCGCGCTCGAAGCGACGGCGAGACGACTCAGAAGCCAGCGGGCCTTCCAGCAGGAGCTTCAGCGCGACGGCCCGTTTTGTGGACAGTTGGATGGCCTTGAACACCACGCCCATCCCGCCGCGTCCAATCTGCTTGACGATGTCGTATCCGGCAACCTCAGGAAGCGGCCTTGTCTGCGAGCCCAATTGATCCTCGGCGGAACTGCCCTTCGGTGGCGGTGGCCGGCCACCGGGCAGCGTCGTTTGCTGGCCGGACGAGGGGTCCATTGCGGCGATCAGATCGAGCCCGCCGAGGTGGCCGCGAAGCTCGGATGCGTGCTCCGGATGCTCGGCGAGGAAACCGTCTGCGGTGAGATCCTCGCCGCCCTCCCGGCGGTCGAAGAACTCGTTGATCAGCTCGCCAATGCGCTCCTCATCCGGGCTCCCCCTGAGCGAATCAGCCGGGTTTTGACCTGGAGACGTCATGGGCTGGTGGGCCTGCTGCGCGGTGTTATTGTCGGTATCTCCTTGCGTCACGGAAAGATACAGCGGCTACCCCAATCACGGCAACCGGGTGGTCGTGCCAGGGCCCGCCCGGATGCAGGAGGTCCGATCGTTCGGTCACCCTCCAAGTATCCAGATTACACCAGTTTGTATAGGTCTCCTATTACAAAGTGTAGCGGAATTTCAAGTCCGACCGATGCCTCGTCAGCCATTCTTATGGCGCCTCAGATTGGGTATTGTAGGCGAGAAGGCCGATTATTCTTGCGTCCCTGCAGGGCAGCGGGCTGTTTGGCAGGGTAGCGGAGGGATGGAACACCGGCGGGACGCCGGTGCCCCAGTCCTGTGGAGTGTGTTGTGACCGATCCCACGGACACCCAATTCCTTATCAAGGACGCCCGCAACGGGGATCAGGGGGCGGTACGCCGACTCCTGGTGCTCTACCATCCCCGCCTGCGCGCCAGGCTCATGCGCCAGATGGACGCGACGATGAAGGCCAAGGTCGAGCCGGAGGACATCCTCCAACAGGTCTATCTCGAGGTATTCCGAGCGATTGGGAGCTTCAGCTACCAGGGCAAGGATTCTCTCCTGCGCTGGATGTACGCGATTTTGGACCGGAAGTTGATCGATGAACATCGGGCGCTGCGGGCCGAGCGGCGGGATGTGCGGCGCGAGGTCAAGGTCGTGCCGGCCTCGGCGCAGCAGACGACCTACATTGACCTGATGGCCCGCGTCATGGCTGCGGAGGGCACGCCAAGCCAGGTCGTTCGGAAGGATGAGGCGCTCGCGGTCCTGACCGCCTGCATTGCGAGCCTCCCGGAGCATTACCGAGACGTGATCAAGATGCGCTTCATCGAGGGGCTGCCCGTCGCCGCCGTGGCGAAAGAACTGGACCGCTCGATCGGGTCGGTACACATGATCTGTCACAGGGCGCTGCGTCAGCTCCGCGAGGAGGCGGAGAAGCTGGGGCTCACGCGAGATGACTGAGGGTCCATGACGTTTCCGGCGGTATTCGATTCTGGGCGCCACGGCCGGCCTGTCCGCCCGTGCGGCCTCTCTGGTGGGCGCATGGGGTATACACA
>JAFGQA010000099.1 GCA_016935885.1 Phycisphaerae bacterium
ACTGCACGCTCTGCCGAGAATCCTTTCTCGGCACCGGCTTCAGGACCGAGAAGGGATTCTCGGTCCAGCAATCGTAGTCGCGTTTCTCATGAAACGCGGTACTAGAATGGATGCCCACGGGTAAGCTCCGCCGCCGCTGGCGGCTCCGCTTACACGTGCCACCGCGTCTGAACGCTGAACACGTACACCGGCAAAGCCGGTGGCGTGATGGAAGTCCCTGAAAGGGGGTCGGCCTCTGACGTTTTTGTGTTTCGATGTTCCGAGGTTTCACCGATTCGCCGTTTTGACGTTTCGCGGTTTTGACGTTTCGATGTTCTGACGTTTCGCCCCAATGAAGTACCAGCCTGGTCAATCGATGGTGCACCGTCTTCACCCCGTGGTGAAGCTTGCTTGGCTCCTGTGGGTGACGGTAGCCGTGTTCGTGTTCGATTCGGTGGCCCTGCCGCTGATCGCCGTGGGCTGCGCCGTGGGCCTTCTGTGGCTGTCCGGGGTCGCCCCCTGGCGCGTCGCGGGAATGCGAGTCTGGCTGGTCTTGGCCTTGGCGATCCTCGTCACGCAGCTCCTGTTTGTCCGCGAAGGCGCTCCCGTTGTCGGCCCGGTGACCACCGGGGGGCTTATCGCGGGCGTTCGGGCGACAGGCCGGCTGCTGGCCGTCATCCTGATGAGCGCCCTATTCGTCACGACGACAGAGCCGTATGCCCTCGCCTGTGGCCTGATGGGCATCGGTCTTCCGTATCGTTGGGGTTTTGCCCTGATCGCCGCGTTGCGATTGGCGCCCATCTTTCAACTGGAGGCCCACCATGTGTATCAGGCCCAGTTGGTGCGGGGCGTTGCCTACGACACCGCCGGGCCGCGCAGGTGGTGGCTGGTCCTGCGCCACCTTTGTCTGCCGCTTCTCGTGTCCGCGTTGCGGACTGCGCATTCGCTGTCTCTATCGATGGAGGGCCGTGCCTTTGGCCTGTACAGGCAACGGACATATATGTGCGACGTGAGTGCGGGCCGCCGCGATTTCGTCGCAGGCGCGTTGCTGGCCCTGTCGATCGTGGCAGCGGCGATCAGATCATGACCCGCACGTCGACGGCCTTGGCGCCTTGCCGGAAGGCGAATATCGGATTGATGTCCAGTTCTCGGATCTCCGGGTTGTCCACGAGCATCCGCGAGACGCGTTGGATGACCTCGATCAGCGCCCCCGTGTCCACGCCGGCCTGACCACGTACACCGGTCAGCAGTGGAGAAGCCCGTAGCGACTTGACCATCTCCTCGGCCTCGCGCGCGGCAACCGGCGTGATCTTGAAGCTCACGTCCTTCAACACCTCGACATAGATGCCGCCCAGGCCGAACATGACGACGTGCCCCAGCCCCTCCACCGCCTTGGCACCCACGATGACCTCCACGCCGTCGGCTGGCTGGGCGCCGGTCCCACAAGTTAGCTGCTCCTGCACCAGGAATCGCGGCGACGCCTCGGCGAACCGGGCGGCCAGACCTTCTGCCTGTTCTCGCAGCGAATCACGGCCGCCGATGTGAAGAACCACGCCACCGCTGTCTGTCTTGTGGACGACGGTCTCGGCATCCACCTTGAGCACGACCGGGTAGCCGATCTCCTCCGCGGCGGCGAGACACTCGACGACGTTGCCGGCCGATCCGTATCGAGCCACGGGAATCCCGTAGCAAGCGCACAGATCGAAACCGGCGGCGGCGCTCAGATACGACCTGCCGGTCTCGTTCGCCGCCTTGATGATGGACCGCGCGCCCACGGCGTCCACATCGGGGAACGAAACCGCGGCCTCGGCGGGCCGCTTCAGGCTGGCGGCGTATCGTCCCATGGATGCCAGAACCTTGGCACCCGTCTCGGGCATGTCATAGGTCGGCACGCCGCCGCCGCGGATCACCTCGAGCGTCTCCGCCCAGCCCGCCTTTTCGGTCATGACGGTGGCGACGATCGGCTTGTGCGACCGGTAGTTGGCCTCTGCGATTTCGTGGGCGACGCCCAACGTGTCCACGAAAAACGGCGTGACGAAGTTCAGGAAGATCGCGTCGATGTCCTCGTCATCCAACAAGGCGTTGATCGCCGCGGCGAAGTGCTCGGGACCGGCCGTGGCCAGCACGTCTATGGGGTTGTTGATTGACGCCTCGGGCAGAAGCCTCTCTCGCAAGAATGCCTCGGTTTGTTTCGACAGCGGCGGCATGACCATGCCGTTTTCGATCAGTTCGTCGGTGGCGATGATCGCCGGGCCGCCCGTGTTGGCGATCATGCCGACGCGATTGCCCGCCGGCACCGGCTGCGAGGCAAAGCCGATGGCCGACTGGCACAGTTCCTCGGTGTTGCGGAAGGCGACGATGCCTGCCTTCTCGAAGACGAGCTCCATCGCCGTGTCCTGCTTCACCAGACCGCCTGTGTGTGATGACACGGCCTTGGCACCCTCGGCGGTTCGCCCGACCTTCATGGCCAAGATCGGCTTTCGGCGGGCCACCTCCGTCGCCGTCTCCAGAAACGCCCGAGGATCCGGCAGGCTTTCGATGTGCACGACGATGACCTTGTTCTGATCGTCCGCGCCGTAGTGCTCGATGATCTCGGGGATGGACACGTCGCAGGCGTTGCCGTTGCTGGCGTACTGCCGCACGCCGACGCCAAGCTCCGTGATCCGCTGGTGGATCACCTCTCCCACGCCGCCGCTCTGTGCTACGATCGAGATGTGCCCGGGCGTGGGCCGCGTGAACGTGAAGTTGCAGTACGCCCGAACGGCCGGATCGGTGTTGATGATTCCTTGGCAGTTCGGCCCGAACACGCGCACGCCCGTCTTCTTGGCAATCGCGACGAGTTGCCCCTCGAGCGCCGCCCCATCCTCGCCGATCTCGCGGAAGCCGGCCGTGTTGACGATGACGGCCTTGACACCCTTCTTCGCGCAGTCCTCGATGCAGGCGGGGACGTACTCGTTCTTGATGACGATGTGCGCCACGTCCACCGGCTCGGGCACGTCGAGGATCGACGGATATGCCTTCAGCCCACGAATCTCGCCGCCCTTGGGATTGACCGGGTAGATCGGCCCGCGAAAGCCGAAATCCAACAGGTTCTCGATAATGCGGTAGCCGATGGTCAACTCCCGATTGGAAGCGCCAACCACCGCCACCGCCCGCGGCGAGAACAATGCGTTGAGCGACATCGTTTGGTCTCCAAGCCAGCGTGTCGTCGTTTCTGGACGGACAACTCGCTTCGCGAATAGACATCCCCGTGGTGAACCCGTACGCGTCTCGGCCGATCATGGAGGATCGCCATGAACAAGGAGTATATCATTAGACGCGACTACGAGGAATGGAATGAACCGATCGAGCCGATGCCGAAAGGAGGCGTACTCCAGACCGTGGTTGTCGGCATGGGATCCTTCCGCACCCAGTTGCTCCGCGAGGGGCCGTGAGTGCGAACGTGCATTCGAGGTGTTCGGCGCCCTCCGAGGAGGACTCGACGGCGTTGACGATCCACGAGGTTCCGCCGTTTGCCTCGGTGTTTGTTCGAGGCCCTCGCGCGTGGAGGCGTCGTTGGCCGCGGCCGGATCGGGTCACAGCGATGGGGCTTTTCGGTCGGTGTCACGGGCGTGGCACTTCCGAGGCCGGGGCGGTGGTCGGGCTGGGCGATGCAGGGGCGTACCTTCGTGCCATGCCAGGCAACGCGCCGTAGTGTGCGGGACGCTCGGCGGCGGGGATCCGGCTCAGATCGTCGTAGGCTTGCCGGGCAAGTCGGGCGAGTTCGGCGTTTAGATCGGCGGCCGTTTGCCTGTCCGGCGGGAGGTACGAACGGATGCGACCGTCTAGATAGACGTCGCTGCCCACCATGACGTGCAGCAACGCCGACAGCCGCCACAGTGGGTGAAGGCGCTCGGGAAACTCGGTCGGTATGACCACGCCCCATACGAATCCGTGCTCCGGCTGGGGGTTCGCCCGGTATTCGTGCATGATCCCGAGGACGGCGTAATACTCGGCGGCGATGACCGCGTCGTATGCCTCCTTGTAATGCGCTCGATCGGCCTCGTAGAGCATCCGCGCAAGCGTGAGGAAGGCGTCGACCTCCGCATCGTGGGGCCGGCGGTAGCGGCTTTGCTGGCGTTCGAGTCTGCGGTAGAACTCCGCCGCGAGGCGTTGATCGGCGATGGCCTCCTGCGGCTGGCCCGCGCGCCGTTTCAAAAACGCGTCGATTCGGAGTAGCTCGACGATGGGCTCGGCAGAGGATTCGTCCGAGCTTCCGGTTGCGGCGGCCCGCGCGTCGGGCAGATTGCGCTTCAGGAACGCGATCACGGCGGGATCCCCGGAGGTCTCGATCAGGATTCGCTGGAGAGGCGAGTCCAGCGAGCCGGACCTCAAAGCTCGTTGTACGCAGCGAAGCCGTTCGACCGGAGCGTTGGTCAGCAAGTCCGCATACAAGGTGTTGGCCGCGACGTTGTACGGATTCAGGCGGCTGGACAGGGCGTTTTCGAGCACATCGCGTGCCGCGCCGGTTTCGCCCGCGAGGATGAGCACGTCGGCGTACATTGCGGGCACATCGTGGAGTGCGGGGATCGTCTCGTAGAGGTCGTGCCACATCGCCCGGGCTGCTTCGATTCGCTGCAGCTGTGGAGCTGTGTGGGCCTCGTGCGAAGCGAGGATCGCGGCGTCGTAGCGTGCGGGCACGGTCTTGTCGGCGTAGAGCCTCGATGGGAATCGGCCGTCGGGACCGCGACGCTGCCGCGCTGTGGCAACGGCCCTGTTCAAGTCGGCGGCCGAGACGCCGATGCAGGTGATCGCCGACAGCACGAGGATCGGGCGAGCCCACGACCGCGAGACATGCATTCGTGCGGCAGTGGTCCCGCCCCGCCGCGTTGTACGACACGACGCGGCAAGGAGGCCGAGCAACGTCCAATACCAGGGCGGCATCATCGGGGTGCGCAGCGTGATGCTCGCGCACTCGGTGATGATGATGGCGGTCAGGCCTGCTATCAGTGCCACAGCCGCGGCACTGTTTGTCGGGCTCGGATCACGTACGGGGCGATTGTCGGCACCCATGTGGCGTTTCTCGGCGGTGGCCTCCTTACGGAGGTGGCGAACGGCCAGATAGATGGCCCCCATGGGCAAGGCCAGATAGGCGACTGCGGCGGGGATGCCGAGTTCGACCGCGGCCTGGATCCATTCATTGTGGGCGTAGAGGTTCACGTTGCCGTGAAAGAAATGGGGTGACTCGGCGCGCAAGGGGGCAACGGCGTTGGTCATCTCGACGACGAACGTGTCGGGGCCGAAGCCGAGCAGCGGATGTGCCGCGATCAGGCCGCCGGATAGCTCCCAATATGCCAGACGCAGGGCGACGGGGCCCGATACCTCGCGGGACAGGTTCTTGAGTTGCGTGGCGACATACGTCGTTCCAGCGACGACCAAGACGAGAAACAAGCCGACAACGACGACGCCCAAGACACGACTGCGATACCGGATGCACAGAAGCAACACGCCGATGATCAGACAGGTGGCGATGGACGCTGCCGCGGGGGCACGCCGGCCGGTCTGCTCGAGTACATAGACCCCAACGATGCAGGTCAACACGAGAACGACGCTGGTTGGCCGAAGGCGCCGGAAGAACGCCTGTCCAGCCGTCCACCCTCCGGCGAGCGTTGCCCAGACCGCTGCAAGGGCGGCGGTGATGGTGATTGGCCCGACGGGCCACTGAAAATGCGCGAGATCTCGATTGGCGCGATCGGCAATGGCCAGCGTCATGCAACAAAGCGCCAGGATCAACAAGGCGGTGAGCGCTTGCCGGACCATGCCCGGCGTGAACGTGCGAGCGATGAGTAGGGTCCAGCCCACGCCGGCGACGAAGCGTACGATCCACCCCCAGGACAGGTCAAACGTCCCATTTGCGGCGGCCGATAGGAGTGCCAAGGCGGTGACGCCAAACGCTGAGTAGGAGATCCAGGTATCAATGGGATTGGCGAATGCCGCGGCTGGCCCGGGCGACGTGCCTGGCTTAAGGCAGCCGTGTGCTCCGGTCGTGCTGGTGGCCTTACTTGATGTGGCGGTGCTGGGTGAGGCGCCGACGACGAGCAAGGCCAGTCCGAGCGAGCAAAGCAAGGCGATGTCTCGAACATCCGTGATGCCAGAGGTGGGGATGGGCAGCGTCAGGAAGTCCGCAATGCCCCGCAGAACCGTGGTTTCGGCGGTTTCGCCGGCTTCGACGGGCCGATTCACTGGTCCGTCGCCCGAGTACAGGACCGTGGCTGCCCCGTTGGCGAAAACGATCAGGGCGACGAGACATCGACCGACGCGGCGTGTCATACGTTCCATCGTCGCCGCGCGGAATCATCTTCGCAAGAAGAGGCGACATGCAAAAGAAAAACGCAGGCGAGGTGGCCTGCGTCTTTCTCCTTCCCCTCCAAGATGACACCATGCCTGAGGGCAATTCGGCATGATCAATCTCGTGCCGATCCCTATCGGCTTCCGCTGTTCCCCCCCAGGTCAGCGGGTTCGAGCTTCGCTCCCCAACGAAGATCGAATGCCTGGCAGTTTTCAGGATCGCCACTCCGACTGGGTTGGGTCCTTGTCGGGGGCTGAGATGTCTCGTGTCTCTGCGAAGTCTGTTTTCCGGGCCGGGCGATCAGGACTCAGGTTCCTCCTCGAGCATCTTGCGAAGGTAATTATTCTCGCGGCGGGTCGCTTCCAGGTCAAAGAGCAGGTACTTGATCGACAGCCGCAGGTAGTCAATGGAGCTTTGCAGACTGCTGACGGTCTGCTTGAGTTTCTTGTGACGCTGCTTCGTCTCCTCGGCGATCGCTTCGAGTTTGGCTCGCTCGCTGGCGGGCATTGTGCCGATTTCCTCGACAAGCTCCGCGAGCTTATGCTGAAAGGTGGTCTCGTCCATCTGGTTCCTCCCCTCGAGTCTGACCTCGGCCTGTTGCTCTCTTCGGGAGCCGGCTGTCTCACGCTTGCCACACGCTGCGGCGTTCACGCCGCCGACCGTCGAGCAACCGCCATGCCTGCCCGATGGCGATGGCGGCCGCCAGGACTGTGCGGTGTAACCTGTTCTGCGAACACGGATTAGAGCGTGGCGGGCGAACGGCGGGTGCCAGGCGGGCAGTTCAGTTTCTGCGGGTTCGTTGCGAATCGGAAACAGATCCATCGCACGACGACGGCCCTTCCGGCTGTAATGCGTTGATAAGAATAAGGTTAGCACCAAACACGCCAGGCACAACATGACGCCGGTTCCATGCACGCAGGGGCCACGCCGGCCTTCTACATCTCAACTGTGCGCCCGCGGCAAGGCGTCATAACGAGACGTGGCGCAAGGCCCCGTGTTGCGGCGGTCCCAGTTCGTCAGGCGTCGGATCTTTGGGACCCGGGAAGGGTCCGTGACACTTCCGGCGGCATTCGATTCTGGGTGCCACGGGCGGCTTGTCCGCCCGTGCGGTCTCTCTGGTGGGCGCATGGGGCGGACGCACTGGCAGGCAAGCTGCCAGTGGCACCCACCGAAACTGTCATGGCCCCCCCGGCCATGTCGCGATCAGATGTCGCATTTGGCCGCCCGGCGTGTTGCCCATAAACTAAAGGGTTTTCGCATTAGTCATCAGTGACGATCGTTGCAGCGCGACGAGGCCATCGGGCGGGACGGCATGAACATGAGCGGTGATTACACACCACGCGAGGTCGAAGCGAAGTGGCAGGCCTACTGGGACGAGCACAAGACGTTCCGGCAGCCGAATCCGGGCGATCCTGGTTTTGATTCGGGCAAAGGCAAGTTCTACGTGCTCGACATGTTCCCATATCCCAGCGGAGCCGGCCTGCACGTCGGTCATCCCGAGGGGTACACGGCAACGGAC
Source organism: Phycisphaerae bacterium (assembly GCA_016935885.1). The sequence continues at coordinate 7,827 of JAFGQA010000099.1, forward strand.
ATCATTGCCCGGTATCGGCGGATGCGCGGGGACAACGTGCTTCACCCGATGGGCTGGGATTCATTTGGTCTTCCGGCCGAGCAACATGCGGTGGAGACGGGGCAGCATCCTGCGACGACAACCGCCAAGAACATCACCACGTTTCGCCGCCAGATGAAGATGCTCGGCTTCAGCTACGACTGGGACAGGGAAATCGCCACGACAGCCCCGTCGTATTATCGTTGGACACAGTGGATCTTCCTGAAACTGTTCGGTAGTTGGTACGACGAGCAGGCGGATCGGGCCCGGCCGATAGCCGAGCTCCCCATACCGGCCGATGTGTCGGCGAAGGGCAAGCCGGCGGTCCGCGAATACGTAGACTCGCAGCGGTTGGCGTATCTCGCGGAAGTGCCGGTCAACTGGTGTCCCGCGCTTGGCACCGTCCTGGCCAACGAGGAGGTTACCAACGAAGGCCGTAGCGACCGTGGCAATCATCCGGTCTACCGGCGACCGCTACGGCAGTGGATGCTGCGGATCACGAAGTACGCCCGGCGGTTGGCGGATGACCTGGAAGGGCTCGACTGGCCTGAGTCGATCAAGCTGATGCAGCGGAATTGGATCGGGCGCAGCGAGGGGGCGGATGTCGATTTCAGGGTCGCTGGTTCGGGTGACGTGATGACGGTGTACACGACCCGGCCGGACACGCTTTTCGGCGCAACCTACATGGTCCTTGCGCCGGAACATCCCTTGGTGGAGAAGATCACTACGGCCGAGCAGCGCGGCGACGTCCAAAGATACTGCGAAGCGGCGATGCGACGGTCGGATCTGGCCCGCACGGCAGAGGCCAAGGAAAAGACGGGGGTCTTCACTGGTGCTTACGCTCTCAATCCCGTCTGGCCGGAGGGCGATCTGCGGGCTCGGATTCCGATCTGGGTCGCCGACTACGTGCTGATCAGCTATGGTACGGGGGCGATTATGTGCGTGCCGGGTTCGGATTGGAGGGACTATGACTTCGCACACGCCTTCAACCTACCGATCGTTCAAGTCGTATCGCCCAATTCGATTAAAGATGCTGCCCAGGGAATGTACACGCCAGACGATGATGTCGCCCTGTATGGCGAATCTACAGACGCCTTCGGACGCACCTATATCAAGATTGAGCGAGGCTGTTTTGCCGGTGAAGGGATAGCAGTCAATTCTCCCAGTCTGATTTCGAGACAGTCCTGTGGCACCGGCGTCTCGCCGGTGAGTCCCGTGACAGAGCAAGAGCGCGCAACATGGCGTAATCTTCCGCATATCCAAAAGGGTGGCTCGACGCATTTCATGACCTTCAGGGTCAAGCACGGGGAACTGAACCCTGAGGAACGGAACATTGCCCATGACGCCTGCGATTACTGGCATGGCATAAAAGCCACGATCCATGCAGTCGTTGTGATGCCCGACCACGTACACTTGTTGGTGACACCGCACGAACTTGATAATGGCCAATGGGTTTCGTTGGGTGAACTGCTGCACAGTATCAAGAGCTACTCGAGCCATGAGATTGCCAAGTTGCGAGGTGAGCATGGATCGGTCTGGCACGACGAGTCCTTTGATCGAATCGTTCGTGACGAATCAGAGTTCACCGAGAAACGGAAGTACATAGAGGCGAATCCCGTTACGGCTGGGTTGGTTGGCGATCCAAGCGACTATCGTTGGCTCACGCTCAGGCAGATTGGGTTCCAGGACACCGAACACCGGCGAGACGCCGGCGCCACAGGGTTGGCAGAGCACCGGCGAGACGCCGGTGCCACAAGCGAAGCGTGTGACATCAATGGCCTGCAATCAGCCGAAGCGAAGTCAAAGATCACCGCCTGGCTGGAAGAACGCGGCCAAGGCAAGGCGGCGGTCAATTACAAGCTGCGCGACTGGCTGTTCAGCCGTCAGCGGTATTGGGGCGAGCCGTTCCCGATCCTGCACGGGCCGGACGGTGAGTTGGTGGCGCTCGACGAGTCCGAGTTGCCGCTGGCGTTGCCGGAGATCGACGACTATCGGCCGACGCCGGTGCCGGAAGGAAGCGACGAAATGCCTGATCCGCCGTTGGGTCGGGCGAGGGATTGGGTGACGTGCCAGCGCCATGGCAAGACCTACCGGCGCGAGTTGAACACCATGCCCCAATGGGCGGGTTCCTGCTGGTACTACCTGCGATTCATTGACCCGACCAACGAGGAGTCGTTTTGCTCGAAGGAGGCCGAGCAGTACTGGATGGGGACGAAGAGTCGAAGGGCTGAAACGTCGAGACTTCGAGACGCTGGAACGGAGTCGGAAGACGGCGGCGCGATCGATCTGTATCTTGGCGGGGCCGAACACGCGGTATTGCACCTGTTGTACGCGCGCTTTTGGCACAAGGTGCTGTACGATCTCGGCTATGTCTCGACGCCGGAGCCGTTCGCCAAGCTGTTCAACCAGGGCATGATTCGAGCGTTTGCCTACACGGACAGCCGCGGCCAGTACGTGGGCTATGAGGAGGTAGATTTCCGCGAAGACGGGGCCTACCTGAAGTCCAGCGGTGAGAAACTCACCGGCGCGATCGAGAAGATGTCCAAGAGCCTGAAGAACGTGATCAGCCCGGAGGAGGTCGTTAACGAGTACGGCGCGGATTCATTCCGGCTGTACGAGATGTTCATGGGGCCGTTAGATGCCAGCAAGCCGTGGAACCCGCGCGACGTTCCTGGCGTTTTTCGGTTCCTGCAACGGGCGTGGCGCCTGGTCGCCGGCAACGAGCCTAGCGGGCTCTCGGCGATGATCGCCACCGGCCAGGTGAATCAGGACCTGGAGCGGGCCCTGCACAAGACGATCAAGAAGGTGACCGACGACATCGAGCGACTGGCGTTCAACACGGCGATCTCGGCGATGATGGCGTTCGTCAACGAGGCCTATCGGGCCAAGGCGATCCACAAGGGCCAGGCCGAGCGGTTCGTGCTGCTGTTGTCGCCGTTTGCGCCGCACGTCGGTGAGGAACTATGGCAGCGCTTACGCGGTGACGGGTGGAAGGACAGCGTGGCGTACGAGCCATGGCCGACGTTTGATCCCGGGCTGGTTGTCGAGGAGCGAATCGAGATTCCGATTCAGGTGAACGGGAAGCTCGTCGGGCGCGTGACCGTCGCCAAGGATGCGACGCAGGAGGACGTCGAGGCCGCGGCGATGGCGGATGCGAAGGTGGTCGCCAGGATCGGCGACAAGACAATCATGAAGAAGATTCACGTACGGGGACGGCTGTTGAATATCGTGGTCAAGAGCGCCTGACAACCGGCGGGTGACAACCGATCGATGGCTATCGAACTGGAATGCACGGTGCGCGTGGAGTCGCTTGAAGCGATTCGCGAGCAACTGCTCGCGGCAGGCGCGAAATACATCGGCCGCGTACTCGAGGACAATCGGCTGTTCGATCGCTCGGATGGCGCGCTGCGCGCCGGGGATTGCGGGCTGCGGGTCCGGTCAGTCCGTGTGATGGAGGGGCCAGATCAAGCGTCGACCTTGACCTACAAGGGGCCGCGAACGGACAGCGCGTTCAAGAGTCGCGACGAGATCGAAGTGGAGATCGGCGACACAGCGGCGATGGCGGGGATCCTGCGCGCCCTGGGTTACTCGGAGAGCGTCGTCTACGAGAAACGGCGCGAGAGTTGGATGCTGGGTGCGTGTCGGATTGAGCTGGATGAGCTGCCGGAGTTGGGAGTGTTCGCCGAGGTGGAGGGCCCGACCGAGGCGGCGATTAGAGGCGTGCTTGAGACGTTGGGGCTTGTGAGGTCTGAGGATCTCGAGCAGAGCTACGCTGCAATGGTTGCCAAGCACGGAGAAACCAGTGGATCGCGGCCCATCATGCTGCGTTTTGAGCATTCGCAACAGCGCGGCAAACAGCTTTGACGCACCGCTCGCGATCGCTTGACGCGACGGCGCGAAGCCTCTACGTTCTGCGATCATCTAGCAGCCTGTGGTAAAAGGGAAAACAGCGGATCGGAAATGCCGTTCCTGACCGTAAAAACCACCGGCGAGACGCCGGTGCCACAGTTTTGCCACGGGCTGGTAGGGCTACCAGCCGTCAGCGTTCAGCTTTCATCCCGGTGCCTTACGCCGATCTTGCTGAAAGCTGCAAGCTGACGACTTCTTCATAGGAGCCACCTCGCCATGAACCTGGTCACCGGTGGAACTGGTCTGCTTGGCAGCCACATCGTGGAGCAGCTTCGCGGGTCTGACCGGCCGGTTCGCGTACTGGTCCGCCCCGGGACGGATGCGAACTGGCTGAAGAGTCAGGGAGCGGAACCGGTCGAGGGAGACTTGCTGGACCGGGCCTCGCTGGATTGCGCCTGCCAGGGCGTGCAGTGCATCTACCATGCCGCCGCTCGCGTCGGCGATTGGGGTCGCTGGCGCGATTTCGTGCGGACGACGATCGACGGCTCGTTCAACCTATTCGACGCGGCCGAGAAGGCGGGCGTGCCGCGGTTCATCCACATCAGCAGCATCAGCGCCTACGGTCACGTGAACAAGCCCGGCCTGGTCGTCGACGAGACCGCCCCACTGGGGGTCAAGGTCCACCGGTGGTCTTACTACACACGGGCCAAGGTGATGGTCGAGGAGGAGTTGTGGCGCCGCCAGGCCGCCGGCAACAAGGTGAAGTACACGGTGATCCGTCCGAGTTGGCTGTACGGCCCGCGCGACCGGGCCACGATCGCCCGGCTGGTGGCGATGGTGCGCGACGGCAAGGCGAAGCTGTTGGGGTCAGGCGACAACCGACTGAACGTGGTCCACGCCGGCAACGTCGCCGAGGCCTGCATCCTGGCGGCGGACAACCCGAAGGCCGTCGGCCAGGCGTACAATTGCAGCAACGACGGCGAACTGACGCAGCGCCAGTATTTCAACATGATCGCGGAGGCGATCGGCGCCAAGCCCGTGACCAAGCGCGTGCCGTACAAGACCGCATACTGTGCCGCGTTTGTCCTGGAGTGCATCGGACATCTGTTCCGGCTGAAGAAGCCCCCGATGATCACACGTTACGCCGTCTGGCTGATGGGCCGCGAGACCTTCTTCTCCGCGGAGAAGGCCCGCACGGAACTGGGCTGGAAATCGACCGTCGGGTACGCGGAGGGCATCCCCGCGACGATCCGCTGGTTTGAAGAGACCCAACGCGGTAAGTGAGGCGATTGTCCCGAGCGAGCAGCCCGCCAAGAGCCCCCGTCAGAACTCGACCTCGGGCACTTCCTTCTCCGCTTTGTCTTCCAGTTCGTAGTACTCCTCGCGCCCGAAGCCGAACATGCCGGCGAAGATCACGTTGGGGAAGACCTGGATCGACTCGTTGAGCTGCCGGACACACTCGTTGTAGTGCTGCCGGGCGAAGCCGATCTTGTTCTCCGTGCTGGTCAGCTCCTCGGAGAGCTGCTGGAAGTTCTGGTTGGCCTTCAGATCGGGGTAGGCCTCCGACAGGGCGAGCAGCTTGCCCAAGGCGCCACCCAGGAAGCTCTCCGCCGCGGCGCTCTGGGCTGGACCCACCGCGGCGGCGTTGACGGCCTTGCCACGGGCGGCGATCACGTTTTCGAGCGTTTCCTTCTCGTGGCCGGCGTAGCCCTTGACGGTCTCCACCAGGTTGGGGATCAGGTCATGCCGCCGTTTGAGCTGCACGTCGATCTGCGACCAAGCCGCGCGGACCCGCGTCCGCAGCTTGACGAGGCCGTTGTAAATACTGACGACCCACAAGATCAGAACGAGACACACCGCGCCGAGACCGATCGCGATGCCGACGCCGAGACCGAATGCCAGAATGGGCGTGACGTGGTTCATTTACAGGCCTCCGCGGAGAGAATGGTCAGCGTGTTCAGGGCATGGAAGCTGTCTTGGGACCCTATGTGGCACCGGCGCCAAAGCCGGTGCGGTCACGGGCGGGACACCCGTGACACACTTCGGTTGCGGCCGGAGTCCGCCCCGTGCCACAGTTCTGAAACAGCTTCCCAGCGATTTAGTGGTTCAAGGGAACAAACGCCAACTTGGCACTGCCTTTCACAAGTCCCGCAACTACTGGGCCGCCACCGCCACCGGTGGCGCTAACGACGCGGGCTTTGGCGCCCGTGCCACAACCCACCACGGGACACGCCGGTAAGCATACCGGCCGCCGCCTGGCGCGGCCATCGGAAAAGCGACGCCGGTTCAGAGGCTATTTCGGGGCTTCTGTGGCACCGCTGTCCCGTGTGGCACCGCCGCCGGGGCGGTGGAGCCGCGGGCTCTGGCGCCCGCGCCACGGTCTTTGGGAACAACGGGCCCCGGCACCCGTGCCACGGTCATCGAGCGACGCAGGCGAGACACCTGCGCCACAGTCCCGGGGCAGGCTTTCGGCTTCCATCAAGCGTGTGATGAGCCGCCCGCCGCCCGTTTCGGTGAATTCGATGGCTTGGCCAACCAGGTTGACCAGGATCTTCTGTAGGCGCGTCGGAGCGTACGGACGGGCCATTTGCCCGAAGTGATATGCTTCATCGCACCTCTCGTTCAGGTTCCCACGTATGGCGCACCGTGAGGCTCGCAAGAGGACCGGCCCCCACGACGCCCACGACGCCGAAACAAGCGATTGCACGGCTCCTGAAGCTGACGGGCAGACTGTCGGAAGGACGGCGCCTTTCAAGGCCCAGCGCGCACGCGGTTCGGCCTAGCGGCGACACGTGTGAGGAGGATTCACACACCGCAGGTGTTGGAAAGCAAGAGACTTGTGGTACACTGAGAGGAGCGAAACGGAAGACCGCCGCCGTAGCTCAGTTGGTAGAGCAGCGGTTTTGTAAACCGCAGGGCATCGGTTCGAGTCCGATCGGCGGCTGTCCTGTTTTTACGGGGGAAAACGCCGCTTGTTTCTTCTTGCAGGACCTTGCGCTTCTTTCGGGTCTCGGCGTTTCAGTTCAACCGAGTCCAGCGAAGTCCGTCCGTGCTGCTCAGTTTGCGCCAAGCAACACGCCAGACGTCCGACCTCCGCTGTCGCATGATCCGTGCCCGTCGCGCGGGCCTTCTCGTGGCTCGGTTGGTTCAGGTCCTGCAGGCTGGCCAGCGCCGCCGCCTGATCCGCACCTACCGTGTGCGAGTAATGGAACAGCCGACGGTGGGATTCGAACCCACGACCTCAGCTTTACGAAAGCCGTGCTCTACCGCTGAGCTACGTCGGCAAACCGCCGCTACACATGATTCCAGCTTTGCACCGGTTCGTCAAGGAGTTCGACGGTGGCTTTCCGCGGACGGGTCCGTGACACTTCCGGCGGCATTCGATTCTGGGTGCCACAGGCGGCTTGCTCGCCCGTGCGGCTTCGCCGGTGGACGTATGGGGCATACACACTGGCAGGCAAGCTGCCAGTGGCACACGCCTAGACTTGTGATACGCCCCACCCGTCTACTTCTTGCCCGCTGTCTCTGTCGGGCGTGATGTCGTCTTCCTTTTGCCCGTTGTCTCGGTTGGGCGTGACGTTGCCTTGTTGGCCTGGTCGCTCGGTGGAATCTGGAATTGTTTATCAGGGCATTCGATATTGAGTTTCCAGTCCTTGAAGACGATGGACAACTCCATCTTTATTGTTGGCATTCCCTTGGGCATATCCGAAGTGTCTGGCTCTATCCGTCGGATCAGTGGCTTGTCGCTTGTATCCACAAACAGATACCAACCACCCTTGACGCTAGGGGCTATCTTCAGTTTGTGGCATTCCACACCATCGATCTTCTGGCTGCCAAGATACGCCAGGCCGCCAGTGCTGGGCAACAACTCTGGATATGGATCGCTCGAAACGAGGGCTTCGATGATAGAGATCGCAATCGACTCATGCGGCATGCATGGGGCTAAGTAATCCAAGCTCAGGTTGTCCAATCCACCGTCGCTTGGGGGAGTCCAGGTTCCGCTCTCGCCAGTCATTGGGTCTCTTGCGTAACAGGTTTTCCCATCATAGATAACGGTATGCCCCATAATGCTACCCCTGCTAATCAAAGCAAGCTTGTCAGGTTTCTTCACGGCAACTTGATGCTTCGTGTCATATTTCTGCTTAATCCCCGCCCCCTCGGCATCCATAGACATACGCATTTCCACGCTGAAGGATCGTAGCTCCTGTAGATGTTCCGCGAGTTTCCGCAGGACGGCTTGAGCTTTGGGATCCACCTGTTCTGGTTCCCCCCCCGCCGCAAGTTGGATTGGCAGGATGAAGACAGCGATAAGGAATAGATGAAACGACCAGCTTCGGTAACGATGGTGCATAATCAGACCTCCGCAATGGCGATCCATCGTATCCATCCTGCCTGATCGAGACAAGCTGTTGACCTCCGTTCCACAGCGGAGGAAAACGGACGGCATCACGCTCTGCACATTTGTCCATCGCGGTATGTGCATCAAGCCGCGCTCCCCGAGCCGCCGCCAGGTCTACCCGGTGCACATCCGCCGTGTCGTAGTCCGGCAGGGTGTTGAGCGCCGGCGCGTCGGGCGCTTTGAGTGCCAGGAACGCCCGCAGGTCGTCCGCACTCTTCGGCGTCAAGGGCTGCACCGCGCCCTTGCGATTCTTTGTTGCGGATAATTCAAGTTGGTGAGAATGCCGGCAATGACAAGGGGGTGGTGAAACAGCCGACGGTGGGATTCGAACCCACGACCTCAGCTTTACGAAAGCCGTGCTCTACCGCTGAGCTACGTCGGCAAACCGCTGCCACAGATGATTCCAGCTTCGCACCGGTTCGTCAAGGAGTCTGACGGTGGCTGTCCCCGGGCCGGGTGCGTGACACTTCCGGCGGCATTCGATTCTGGGTGCCACAGGCGGCTTGCCCGCCCGTGCGGCTTCGCCGGTGGACGTATGGGGCATACACACTGGCAGGCAAGCTGCCAGTGGCACACGCCTAAGCTGTCACGGAGCCCTCCGCTGGCCACGGCGTCCGTGCGATGGAGGTCCCAGGATGCGATCCTAATGGCGTCCTGGCCGGGAAATGCCGATGTGCAGGTGGCTCCAGATGGTCGCCCCTTGAAGACACGGGGCGGCGTCTAGGCACCCGCGTCACGAATCGCCGGCAGAACGCGAGCGTCGCGGGTGCCCTGGAGCGTGTCGCGGGAGGACGCGTTAGAGACTGGACGTCGCCTGTGGTCCGCTTGTACGTGTTTGGCGGGTGACAGGGGTATGCGGAGCCGCCAGCGGCGGCGGAGCCTGCCCGTGGGCATTCATTGGAGCCTGCTCTCACGGGCAACGAACGACACGCCCCCGTGGGGCGTGTCGTTTGTTACCCGTGCCACCGGTTTGAACGCTGAAACACGTACGTCCGCTTGCCGGACCACATCACACAAGCGTGGTATTGGGATGTCCGAACACAAGTATGCGTTGGGTTTCATCGGGACGGGTCACATTGCTTCGGTGCTGATTCAGCGGCTGTTGGCGTGCGATTACGTGGCCGGTGATCGGGTGATCGTGTCCGATTCGGCGGCGCTTCGGGAGCACCCGCTGGACGTTGTCGTGGCGAAGGAGAACGCCGATGTGGTCCGGGATTCGCGCCTGGTCGTGTTGGCGGTGACGCCGCAGAAGTTCGACGAGGCGGCCGCCTCCATCCGGGCGAACACCTCTGGAGACCACCTGTTCATCAGCATCATGGCCGGCATTTCGACAGACCGTGTGGCGGCGACGCTGGGCGATCGCCCGATCCGCGTTGTACGGGCGATGCCGAATCTGCCGTTCGGTCTGGGGCGCGGCGTGACGGGGTTGTTTCGAGGCAGGCACGCGTCGACGGACGATATGGAGGAGGCGAAGCACCTGTTTAACGCCGGTGGCGTGACGGTCGAGCTGGATGATGAAGGCCTGATGGATTCGGTAACGGCCGTGGCGGGATCGGGCCCGGCGTATTTTTACTACTTCGTCGAGATGATGATGGAAGGCGGCGTGGCGGCGGGCCTGAAGCAGCGGGACGCCCAGGTGTTGGCGGCACACGCGTGCGTGGGGGCGGGGGCGATGTTGTTGGAGAACGGCGCGTTGCCGGTCGAGCTGCGCGAGGCGGTGACCAGCCCGGGCGGCACGACCGAGGCGGCAATGGAGAAGCTGCGCGAGTGTCGCGTGGCGGAGCACGTGACCGAGGCGGTGCTGGCCGCGTTTCGGCGGAGCCAGGAGTTGGGGAAGAAGTGAGTTGTCTGAAGGCGGTCAGCGGCGGGGTGGAGATCACCGTGAAGGTCGTGCCCGGATCTTCGCGAGATCGGATATCGGGCCTGCTCGGCGATGCGTTGAAGGTCCAAGTCTCGGCCCCACCGGAGCGCGGGAGGGCGAATGCCGCGGTCGTGTCGCTGTTGTCCAACGTGCTGGGCGTTAGCGCCAGGGACGTGGCAGTCACGCGCGGGACGATTTCACCGCGGAAGACCGTGTTCGTGCGGGGGGCATCCGTTGAAGAGGTGGCCTCGGCGTTGGGGTTGGCGTAAGGAGTCGCGCGGAAGTAACGTAAACGGTTGACCCGCCTGCCTGCGGGCAGGTCCGCCAAGCGGCAAGCCAGCAGGCCAGCCAAGCGACACAATCGGACATGTTATTCCTACGCGATGCCTGATCATTCGTCGCGGTCAGCCGGCGTCGGACTCGCCTTCTTGGATCTGGACCCGCAGCCAGGCCCGTGCCATGCGCCAGTCGCGCTCGACGGTGCGCGTGGACACGCCGAGGACCGCGGCGATCTCCTCCATGGTTAGCCCCCCGAAGAACCGCATCTCGATGATTCGACATTGCTGTTCGTCCATGTTGGCAAGCTTGGCGAGCGCTTCGTCAAGGGCGAGCAGGTCGACGGAGCGTGCTTCAAACAAGGCCAATGCGTCATCGAGCGGCACCCGCCCGCGCTCGCCTCCACGTTTGAGCGCGTGGCGGCTCCGCACATGATCTACCAGCGCAGATCGCATCACCTTCGCGGCGACGGCGACGAAATGCGCGCGGTCTGACGCGACCACCTGAGTCTGATCTACCAGGCGGATGTACGCCTCATGGACCAGGGCGGTGGGTTGGAGCGTCTGACCGGGCGGCTGGTTTCGGAGACAGCGCCCGGCCATGGCCCGAAGTTCGTCATAGACCGCCGGCAGCAGTCTGTCGAGAACGTCTGCCTCGCCGCAGCGGAGCCGGGCAAGGAGCTGCGTCACGGGCTGTTTCGAGTCATCCGTCACGGCAAACGCCTCATGTCGCGGAAAGGCGTGAAGAACCTGGAGAAACCTGTCGGGTTTCCACGCCGCTTTGCGTAGTCATGGTTGAGGCCAGCCCTTCACGACTGCTCCGAACCTACCTCCCCCATGCTACCTGCTGCCGGGTCGGCTTGGAAACCGGCCCGGCCACTTTTCTCCGGAGGCGACATCATGAAGAACCACAGTTTCTTAACGACGGGACCCGGCATAAGGCGTGCAGCGTCCAATCGAGCGAAGCCCGCAGGACGCGGCGCGGGTCTCTCACGCGGGTGCCACTGTGCGCGGGTGCCACTGGCGGCTTGCCCGCCAGTGAACACGGGCAGGCAAGCTGCCCGTGGCACCCATCAGTTGACCGGTGTCAGAGCACTTGTCGGGACTCGGCCATGCCGTCTCAGCCTAACCGAACAACACACAACGGAGACAGTATCATGAAGAATCACAGTTTCTTAACGATGGGACCCGGCACAAGGCATGCGGCTTCGAATCGAACGAGTCCCGCGGGGCTCGCGTACGTGGTCGTCATGTTGTGCGGCATCCTGCTCGGGGCGTTGTCCCACCCAGCCGGAGCGGCCCAGTCGGATTGGGAATGGCAGAACCGCCTGCCGCAGGGCAATCACCTCAACGGCATCTGGGGAACCGGGTCCACCGACGTCTTCGCCGTGGGAGACGCCGGCACGATCCTGCATTACGACGGTTGGAACTGGACGCCGATGGACAGCGGCACAACGGAGAGCCTCCGCGGCGTCTGGGGCAGCGGGCCGATTGATGTCTTCGTCGTGGGGGGCACCGACTATCCCGCCAGCAGTGTGATCCTGCACTATAACGGGACGGTTTGGACAACGATGACAAACCTGGCCAGTGAGCAGCTTAACGGTGTCTGGGGCAGCGCGGGGGACGACGTCTTCGCCGTGGGCGAATACGGCACGGTCCTGCACTACGACGGTCTGAGTTGGACGCAGATGAACACGGTACCGGGGCCGGACCTGCACGGCGTCTGGGGCACAGCGTGGAACGACGTTTACGCGGTGGGCCACTACGGCGCTGTTCCTCCCAAAGGCGTGATCCTGCACTACGACGGCACCACGTGGTTGCAGGTGTTCAGCCTTTCGGATTGCGTGCTCCGTGCAGTGGGCGGCGTGCCACAGCACGAGGTCTTCGCCGTGGGGAGCGACAGTGGGTGGGAAGCCGGCAGTGACGGCAATGTCCTGCGCGGCGATGGCTCAGGTTGGACGCTCACGAAGGTCGGCGAGTACCAGGCCTTGCTCGGCATCTGGGGCAATACATGGCGCGACGTCTTCGTTGTCGGCGGCCAAGGCGCGATCTTTCACTTCGATGGCTCGACCTTGGCACCGATGAAGAGCGAAACGACGGCCGACCTTAAGGGCGTCTGGGCCAGCGGCCCGAACGACGCCTTCGCCGTGGGCTTGAACGGCACCATCGTTCACTACGACGGCATAACCTGGTCAGAGATGAGCCACGGCGTGCAGGAAGACCTGGTGTCTGTCTGGGGCTGCGGGGCGACCGACGTCTACGCCGTGACCGCCTGGAACTCGTCGAGCCCGGGCCCCGGCGCGATCTTGCACTACGATGGGAAGGTCTGGTCGGAGCTCGACATCCACGCCGACATCAACGTCAAGGCGATCTGGGGCAACGCGTGGAACGACGTCTTCGCCGTCGGCAACCACAGCAAGATCCTGCGCTATGATGGCTCGGACTGGAGGCTGATGGCCCACGCGCTCCCGTCCTCCGGCAGCCTTGTCGGCGTCTGGGGCAGCGGTCCGGGCGACGTGTTCGCCGTGGATTTCTACGGCCGGATCGTCCACTACGACGGCGCGACCTGGTCAGTCGTGCTCGACGGCATCAAGTGGTCCTTCAGCGGCATCTGGGGCACCGGCCCCGACGACGTCTTCGCTTGCGGCGGCGAGCTTCACAAGCACACGCCGCACATCCTGCACTACGACGGCGTGGATTGGACGGAGATGGACATCGGAATCACATTCGGGGAGATCAGTGGCGTTTGGGGAACCGGCCCGTGCGACGTCTTCGCGGTGGGCACATGCGGTCTCATCCTGCACTACGACGGCGCAAGCTGGGCGTCGATGGACAGCGGGACGACGGAGAAGCTGCTCGGCGTCTGTGGCAGCGGCCCGAACGAGGTATTCGCCGTCGGCGGCGAGACCATCATCCGTCCACGCGGCGTGATCCTGCGTTACGACGGCACGAGCTGGGAGCCGATGACCAGCGGGACCGCGCACGCGCTCAACGGCGTGTGGGTCAGCGGCGGGGCCAGGGAGGTCTTTGCCGTGGGCAGCGGCGGCACGATCCTGCACTATGGCCCGACGCACCTTTACACCATTCGCCTGCCGGACCTTCTGGTTGATCCGGGCGACCTGTTGGTCCGACCGCCCCCCGTCCTGTGGGAAGGTGTTCAAGGCCACGTTGATATCGAATTCACGCAACCCGTGAACCAGCCCGGCCAGCAACCGCCTGCCGGATTCCCTGCGCTCCTGTTCAACCAAGCGACGCTGACGGCCTCGTCGGATAGCGGGCATGCGTTCTCCTATTGGGAAGGCGACCTACCCGAAGGTCACGAGCGGGACAACCCGTTGACGCTCCTGCTGAACCGGGACCTCGACCTCACGCCGGTATTCGTCGAGGAGCAGGCGGATCCCGGCGGCGGTCTGGAGGATAGCGGGCCGGACCAGTTTGGGGAGATATGCGGCGTAGGAACCGGGGCGATGATACCGTTCATGCTGATTGCCCTGTGGACGTCGAAGATCGGCGCGGTGCCACACCGTGGGCACGGACGTCGTGGGCGCCCGCGCCGCGGGGAGAGACACAAAGATGCTCTCCAATCCCCGGCGGGAGGCGCTGACGGCGTGCCACTGCTCTTGAGCAGTGCTCGTGTTCAGGCGAACGGCTTATCCATACGAATGGCTGCGTCTGGCCAGCCCTCCCAGAACCGTGCGCTCGACCACTGCCAGTCGTCGGGTGTTCGACGAGCCCCCGCCGGACGGGGGTTAGCGTGGATGTAGTCGATCACGGCTGGCACGGTCTTCTCACGGAAGATGTGCCGGTCGAATCCGCTGCAGAATACAACTGCTCAAGAGCAGCGGCACCCGGCTAATCCGATCCTTTTCGGAAGATCGTAGAATCAAAGAACCGCCCCTTCACCGTCTGCTGTGACATGGCGAGCCCGTGAGCATATGCGGTTGGATCGGCTGGGTCTGGATGGGAAGGGTCGTGTTCCATGACGATCTTCATGCATTCCTGGTTGGGTTCCAGAAAGCTGATAACCGCGCCTGGCTTGGCCGTGCGGAAAGCCTCCTGCAAGACGCCTGTTCGGGCGGTTTCATCTACATGGTGCAAGACCCCGAAGAAGAAGACCGCATCAAACGAGGCGTCGTCAAATGGCATGTCCTGGGCTTCAAAGGGCTTGAACTGTATCAGGTGGTCCACACCGACTGCCTGGGCGTTCTTCAGCCAGCCTTGTCTGGCATAGATGGAGTCGTCGGATGCGGGCTCTCCTGTCAAAACGCTGTAACCATTCAATGCGAGTGTGATTGCGAAGTGGCCCATCCCGGTTCCCACATCCAGAATCCGCGCATCCTTGGGCAGTCCCAGGTATTGAATGAGCCTGTCCGCATCCTCGAATATGAAATCGAATTGCTCCCCCAAGACATCTCTTGCTCGCGCCGTGTCCATTCTCGCGGTTGTCCTTTCTCGGTTGGCGAAGGCAACGCGTGGCGGGTGCTTGCCTTGCCTGATTGACCGGCCGCTCCTTCGCCCGCTAATGGTATCGCAAGGCTGTCATGCTTGCAGCTATCAGCGTCTACGACAAGGGCTCTGACCACTTGTTCGCCACCTCGTCCTTGAGTCGCTTGACATGGCCACGATCGAGTCATCCAGGGCCCGCTGGGCGGACCACACCTAGCAGGAAACGCTCGCAAACGCACTGGTCTGCACAGCGGACTCTATAGAACTCATTTGTTGGCCTTCTTCTGTCTCTTCATTCTCCAGTAGATCGGTTTGAGCACAAGTCGAAGCGCAAGGAACAACGGCGTCAGATACCAGTAGTGTTTTCGGAAGTAGTGCCGACTCAACTTCGTGTTCCAGTCCTCGGCAACATCCTCCCGTTCTTTGTGTTGAGGTGCCTGCGTACTGTGAATGTGGTGGCCAAGTTCGTGAAAAAGGGTGTCAGAAAGAATCATGTCCTGCAGGAAGGGGATGCGCAGCATCCACTTCGGCCAAGATTCGAAAATGTTGTCCAGCAGGAGCTGAATCCAAGCGGGCTCCCCGTGCCATTTCCCGTGATAGAGCCCGCCACATCGGACTATTGGGACCTTTTTTCCTCTGGCTTTCGTTTTTTCCCGTCGTTCGCGACGGGGCAAATTAGCAGAATGAGTGACCACGACGGTATTGAGACCCGCGAGGTGCCTCTTCGGAATCCCGTTGAGGAGTCCATCAACCGTTTGGCGTGCACGGACCGGTGGGGTGTAGTCCTTGTACACCTCGCGGATGATAACACCATGTGATTCTCTCATATCCTGAAAGCCAACGATGATAAGTAACGCACGGTTCGCTGAACGGAACAACTCGGTGAGCCAGACCTACGGATGCCGGGAACGTCAACGTTCACCTGCGCTTTGCCGTGTCGCTGTGCAACACCGTGTTCGACGATTCTTCCTCTGATACCGCCACGGGGCCGTGGCCACGGTCCCAGAGACCGATGCACTTGGTTGAAACATCAAACAGACAAAGCTGATCATCACCGAGTTGGAAAAGAACCTTGTTCTCTGGCAGATGAATCGCTCGCCAGACAGGCCAGCTCATGACAGGGGTACCGTAGGAAACGCGCATGTCCTTCCCAGTCTCCTTCTCACTTCCGTACAAGCCGACCGTAGGCCAGTGTCCCCAGGAGAAACGCCATGTACTGTTGGCGGCTGTTCCGATCTGCGGGGCAGATCCCCACCCCCAGTACTGCTGTGTCATCCAAGCTGATTCGGGTGGGCTGGTCATGACGTTGGCGACGATGACAATGGTCTTGTCGTCGCTACGTCGTCGATCGAGAACGGCGACCAAGTCCCACAGATCAGGGCTGGTCTTCGACTCTTGAAGCTTGAGGAAGTCCATGGTGTCTGTGGAAGCGAGTTCGAAAACCAGCTCCCGCTCGCCACGATCGGAACGCCGGTAGACGTGACCATCACCCTCCGAAATGAAATACACGCTTACGCCTCGCGGGAGCGAAACGTCCTCCGGTGAAACGATGGAGAAGTGCGTGTACAGACTCATGTCGCTGACGAGCCAGAAGCCACCGAAGAGAAGAAGATAGCTCACGGTCTGGATGAGAAGCGATGCCTTGATGCTTCGCGAGAACCAGTGTGGTGCCTGCCGGAAACAGAAAGCGACAAAGGGCCACTCAAACAAGAGAGTCAGCATGTATGTCACAAACACGAGGATGAGCGTGACCCGCTGGGCATTGTAGATATCCACCGTTTGCGATGCACGCAGTGCATCGACAATGAACATGCCGAGCCATGCCGAGAAGTAGTTGGCGAGAATCAAGAGGCCGATGCACCGGCCTCGCTTTAGCTTGAAGACCTTGGCAAGGAGCCAGCCCTCGAGCAAACCGAGGATGGCATTGCCGAGGAACATATAGAAACCGGAGGCCCACACGAGCGGTGTGCCTACGTCGGCCAAGGCGACACTCGGGCACAGCGCAAGAAACGTTGCCATGGCTATCGTTCTTCTGTTCATCTCATCTTTCGAACGTCTGAGTTCACCAGCCTGGCTGACGAACGCGCGTGAGCGTTGACCAAACAGAAGCCGTGGCCAAAGCGAGCCAGGCAGGTCGGGCCTTGCCCGACAGAACGTCTGGACATCCGCGGCGTTGCGTTCACCATCAGTCCAGGATCACACTGCTCAAGAGCAGCGGCACGCGGCGTTATGCCGGCCACGAACCGTCCCCCCACCTCCAAGAGGAGGTGGGCCACCCGTCCGTCAATTGCGTCGGGAGATCCATCAATCGAAACCCAGCGATCAAAGCTCATGGGCCACCTGTCCTTTCATCTTCATCTAGAGCCGCCATCCAGCGAAACAACCTGAGTAATTCGGGAGTCCAGAGAAACGCCGCGGCGACACTGGCGGTCAGGAGAAACGTCCAGAAAGGTATACGGACCAATCCCCAAGGAAGTACTACTCCGCCCCCCGAGCCAAAGACAATAGACTGTACGAAGATTACCGCGAGGAGCGCAAAGCAAGCGGCTAGGCTGGTAGCCTTGAGCAACGTCCGGATTGGAGATCGAATAGAAATAGAGGAATCTTCATTCCATGGAGCGCCGCATTCAGGACAGCGCCCTGTAACGTTGCCTGTCATGTTGTAGCCACACTCTCTGCAGTGACCCTTGTCGTGCGCTCTGCGCCGGTGCCACCACGTTACTGCCGTGGGGATGGCAAAGCACAAAAAAACAAGCCAAAGTGGGAACTCGTAGACCGTAACCCTGGCGCCGATTCCAGTGCCCTTGATTCGCGCTTCGCACTCGGAGACGATTTCGAGTGACTCGAAATCGCTCAAGTACCACCATGGACCTTCTGGAACAGTGTCAGGACATACGTATTGTCCTCGAGGCATCGGATAGAAGCCCCATTTAACGTCAAAAGCTGATGTATCCTGAAATCGCTGCTCATACAATTCGATCTCTTTCGGATCTCCAGTGAGCGCAACTGAGCGGATTTGTACACGTTTGTATATGAGGCCGATTCTGTACCTCTTAATGAAGCATCCAATGTACCATTTCGTACTTACGCCCCAGCCCACCAGCACCAAGAGAGATCCCGCTAATCCTCCCCAGAAGAGCAGACGATGGATAAGCGAGCGGCGCATCAATATTCAATTCCCAACTGCACTCATGTACGATGGGCAATGTTGCCCATCTGTTGATCCTGTACGCCGGCGCGGGACGCGGATCAGAACCAGGGGCTCGACAGGATCAGAACGTGGGCCCAATGGCCCACGCTACGGGCTGTGGCACGGGCCTCCGGCCTGTGAGGACACACCGGCGAGACGCCGGTGCCACAGTGTGGGCATAGCCGTCCGCATTTGCCCGGTGTTTGCTCAATCCGTCAAATCGAGTGTGACCGTCTTCACGATTTCGACGCGGGCCTGGCCGCCCGCCAGTCCCAGGTCTTCCGGGAACGTCCTGAAGCGGGAGATCTCCACGGCAATCTCGCCGGCGAGGAAGTCGGCCAGATCGGCGGCACCGACATGGACGCTGGCGTCGTCCGCCAGGTTTTGCAGCAAGGTGACCGCGACGTCGGGATCGCCATCGCTATCGGCGCCGTCGGGACCCAAGCCGGTGATCTCGATGTCCACCATGACGTCGGCGTCGCCTGAAGGAGACCAGGTGACGTCAAAGCCCTGCTTGGCGACCTGGGTCCCGTCGGCCGGCGTCACACTGGTGTAATCCACCGGCGGCGTCACGTCCATGCTCGCGACGGATCCCTTGTTGTTGAAACTGACCGTGTAGGCATCCGGTGCGTTTACCGATCCCAGCGTGCCGCCGAAGAAACCCAGTGGATTGGCGATCGGCACCCCGTTGACCGAAAGGACCTGGTCGTTTTCCAATTGGATCACCAGGTTGATCGTGGAGCCGTTGTCGTAGATCGAGCCGCTTACCTGGGCCGTTGCCGCGGTTGATTCCCGGCTTATCAGGAGGTTCAGCATGCCCCGCAGGGTCAGGTCCAGACCTACGGCCGAGGTCGCACAGGACCCGACGGCCAAGGCAGTGAGACCGATCGACAACGCTTTACAGAATCGCCACATGTGAGTTCCTCCTCTTCGGTGATAGATGGCGTTCGTTCCACCACATGGTGGGCCGAACCGCATCCCACCCGATCATCTTAACGTAGTTCCGATGGGTTCTAAGCCCTGTATCTTCTGCAGTGTGCTCTCCGTCTCGCGGTTTGGCACGGCAACCTCCTCCCCTGGATGACGGCAAAGCCCGTCGATCGGACGCAAGACTCATGTACGATGGGCAATGTTGCCCATCTGTTGATCCTGTGCGCCGGCGCGGGATGCGGATCAGAACCAGGGGCTCGACAGGATCAGGACGTGGGCCCAATGGCCCACGCTACGGGCTGGCCCGTGATGACACACCGGCGAGATGCCGGTGCCACAGTAGCGTAATGCCGTTGTCAGGTCCTGCCATCGTACCGCTTCGCCCGCGCGGTCACGCGGTCGATGAAGTCAGCCTTGCCTCGCGTGTACGCCACCCGGTCACGCGGCGAGGCGGAGGCCAAACGGATCTTCAGAGCTTCGTATTTCCTGGCCACCTCCGAGTGCTCGACCAGGTAGTCCCGGAAGAGGAGCCGATCCCAGTGCTCGGCGAAATGAGCCTCCACCATGTGAATGTGGTGCGTGCGGGCACCGGTCCGCGGGTCTCGCTTGATGAACCAAGCATAGAATGGCGGGCCGTCGTCCCCGTGCGTCGGGCGCCAGAAGTAATCATAGCCTTGCGACTCCAACACCGGCGCGATCCGAACCCTGGTCGCCGGCAGGTTGGTCACCTCCACGAGCAGGTCCACGATGGGCTTCGCCGCGAGCCCCGGCACAGCCGTACTGCCGAAGTGCTCGATGCGTCGGATCAGGTCATTCGGCAGGCAGGACAGCAGGTGCTCCTTTTCCTGACGGAATGACTCCGGCCAGGCAGGATCGTACGGCGCAATCGTTACTTCCTCGCGCACGACTCGTTGAATTCGCTGCTCCGGTGTTTCCATGTCGATCTGCATGGACCTAACCACTATTAGATTGATCCGCATAACATGCGGGACTTTGGCTTTCTGGCCGCATGACACGCCTCTGGATCGCCTGCCAGAGGCGCGGTAAGTCCATATCTTCCTTAGTACGCGCTCTGTCTCGCGGCTTATCAGGGCATCTCATGCGCATCTGCATCACAACCCCCCCCTGGATGACGGCAAAGCCCGTCGATCGGACGCAAGACTGGCCGTATCCGGATTATAGGGGTCTTGCTGTACGGGTCAAACTCGCGCAAGTAGAAGGGCTTGGTCAGACGCCGTTGGACACCATGCAGGAAGTCGTGTAGGTCGGGTCGGCAGGAAGCACGATGTGGAGCGGTGGCCGCTGCAACGCCGGTGGCGGTCCCTCAGACCCGGGGGGGCCGTGACACTTCCGGTGGCATTCGATCTCGGGTGCCACGGGCGGCTTGTCCGCCCGTGTGGTTTCTCTGGTGGGAGCATGGGGCATCCGCACTGGCAGGCAAGCTGCCAGTGGCACCCACGTGAGCTGTCACAAACTCGCCCCGGAGGCTGCCTTGGCCGGTTCTGAATCCGCCTCTGTCAGCCCGTGGCAGAACTGCGGCACCGGCGCCAAAGCCGGTGGTTTTCACGGTCAGGAACGGCGTCTCCGAACCGCTGCTTTTCCTTTTACCACGGGCTGCTATTGCCGCGAACCGGCGGCGGGCAGTCACCGCCGTCTCTTTCGCTCGCAGGCATCTTTTGGCAGTTCGGCTGCAATCCGCCCGCCTGCATCTTGTGGCAGTTCGGCTACAATCTGCGGCGATGTCCAGCGAGCCTGTTTCTATCGTCGTGCCCACGTATAAGGAGGCCCGGAACCTTCCGATCCTCGCCGGGCGCGTCTTCGCCGCGCTAGACAAGGCCGCGATCCCTGCCGAGTTAATCATCGTGGACGACAACAGCCAGGACGGGACCGACGCCGTCGTCGACCAGCTTGCCGGCGAGCACCCCATCCGGCTGATCACGCGCACCGACGAGCGGGGCCTTTCCTCCGCCGTCGTGCGTGGCTTTGCGGATGCTCGGCACGATATCCTCCTCTGTATGGACGCGGATTTGTCACACCCGCCGGAATCCTTGCCCGACGTCATCGCCCCCGTGGCGGGCGGAGGAGCCGAATTCTGCATCGGCTCTCGCTATGCCGCCGGCGGCTCGACCAAGGACGACTGGGGCTTCTTGCGGAGGATCAACTCCCGGGGGGCGACGCTGTTGGCCAGGCCGCTGACCAACGCCCGCGACCCCATGGCTGGCTTCTTCTGCCTGCGGCGCGACGTGCTGGAACGGGCCCGGCAGGCGGGGCTTAACCCGATCGGCTACAAGATTGGCCTGGAAATCTTGATCAAGGCACGGTGTACGAGGCTCGCCGAGGTGCCGATCGAGTTCTCCGACCGGCTGCACGGCGAAAGCAAGCTGACATTTCAACAACAACTGCTCTACGTGCAGCACCTCGTGCGGCTATATCGTTTCCGTTGGCCGGTTGCGGCACCCCTCACGGTGATTGCCGCGCTGGCCGCCGCTCTCCTTGTGATTGGATATGTTCTGTTCTATTAGCACTACAGCGCAAGGTGGCTCGTCATCGCATCCAAGAGCCCCCGACTTTCTGAACGAACGGCGATCGCAGAGTCAGTTCTGCCAGCAGCCTCATTGGATTCGAGAAGGGTCGAGCAACCTGTTGGCCATTCTCTCCATGACTTGCGCGTGGGCGATGGTCTGTCCCGCGTCGGCCTGTTGGATCCCCCGTTCGATCTTCACTAGAAGCAGAAGCCGCTCCATCGCGTCCTCGACGGACGCATCATCAGGGAGATCCTGCACGACCTGGTTGACTTTCTCTCTGATCGTCATACCCCTGTCATATTTTGGTTTTGGCCCTAGTCAATCGGCGTAGCTGTTCATGCGCGGATTCACGGGTGCACGGCCGATTCTTTGGGAAGCTGTCCACCCGTTCCAACAGCCACTTCGTCACGTCGCACCATTCCACCAGCAGGACCGGCCGATCGGAAGCGGAACTGCGTCGCGCCATTCTCCAAAAATCGGCCCTCGCTACGCTCGGACAAAGTGAAAGAGAGATAAAAAACGAGTCTGTAGCGACATTACCGGGTAAACGTCCCTCTGCTCGGTCACCCTCGGGCCTCGGGAAGCTTGAATCGTCGCTCCAGCGGCCTGCGTCACCGCACGAGCATTCGGGAACCTCGTGAGACACGAACGCCTCTCACTCTAAGCCATTGAAAACACAGGAATTATGGATGAATATCCTTGTAACCATGCTACAGTCTCTAAAAAACAGAGGATTACCTTCGAGACCTCCCTCGCATCTTGAGCATCACTATGCCTGACAAGCCCAACAGCGCCAGAGTATTCGGCTCAGGAACTTCGGCGACGCGGAACCCCAGGCGGCTGCTCTCGTACGTCGGGGTGCCGACGTAGGTGCGAGTCGCCGCGTGCAGGAGGTAGTCGTCGCTGCGGAACGACCCGCCACGCATCCCGCGATGCGAACCGATTACCGCCTCGGTCCACTCCCACACGTTCCCGCCCTGGTCGAAGGTGCCGTACGGACTGTCCGAAGGTCTGGCGTCGTACGAACCAACCTCAGTGCGGTAGTACGGGCCGCCTACCGCAAAACCGTCGTCATAGTAGTTCGCTGAGCCTCTCGTCATGTCTGTGCCCGGAGGGGCCTCCCAAGTCGGCGCCGTGTCCGATTTCGTCGGGTAATCCCAGTAGTTCCCCGTGACACCGTCATTCTCGTGATAGGCCGCCTTGTACCACTCGTCCTCCGACGGGATCACCCACGTGGCGTGCCGCTCGCGCGTAATCAGCAACAGCGTGGCGTCGCTCGTCGCCCCGTCGAGAAAGTACGAGCCGTCTTCCGTCGTGGCCAGGTCGTGCGGCCCCGTCGGCTGACCGTTGTGCAGCCAGTTGGCGAACCGGGCCGCGTCACCCCAATTCACGTAGTTCACCGGCCGATCCGCCCAGTCGGCCTCCGTCCCGCTGGGGCGCCCGCTGAAATCGTACGTGTAGCTCCCGCTGGTTCCCTTCTGCGTGATCTGGCAACCGTAGGAATGGCTGTCCATGTTCGGGTTGTACAGCCCGTAAGTGTCGGTAGCCGCGACGGCATTAAGGAACTCACAGTACTGCCCAGCCGTCACTTCGTAGGTGCCGATGTTGTACGTGTAGGCCACGCCGCCGTAGCCGTAGCCATGCGTGTCGTCGGCGTTACCCGGGTTGCCGACGGGGACGGTGTCGATCACCATGTCCGCCAGGGCGCTGGGACACCAGGCCAAAGCCAATCCTACCGTTGCAGCGATCGTCAGATACTTGCCCATCTTCGCGTCCTCCTGTTCCCCGTTGACGAACTCTCTGACGGAGGGGACGCTTCCTCCACCGCCGCCAAGCGATGTCCCATATCGTATCAAGTGTCCGTCGCGCGTACAAGCACGAGCGCGTTTTTCCTGAGCGGCCGGCACCCACGCGGCAACACGATCCAAGCCGCATCGGACCCGCGGAACCGTGGTGAACGTAACCTCTTTACCCCCCCACTTACGATCGAGCGACAGCGTGGGTGCCCCGTCCTTTGCGCAGCAAAGGGTGGGGAATCATCGTCCCGCGCGATCAGGGGAATCCCCCACCCTTTCTTTCAGAAAGGATGGGGCACCCCGCCCGACGGCGTCGAAGGCGATGGCCTCGGGTCCGAAGGCATGGAGCCGCTGGGCTGCTCTTTGTGGGACCGTGGCGTCACCACGAGGATCACTGTCGGTGTGTGCGGGCCGGTCTTCTGCTTGCCTCCTCGGGCGTGGCAACCAGCATGAAGAACACAAACACCGCCGTCGGGAAAAGGTGAAGAAACAACCGCTTCGCCGATGTCCTCAGATGCCACGCGAGATCATGAGGCGTCACAACATAGACCAGGAAATAGCCGGAGAGCATCAGGAACAAGACGATGAGCGCCAAGGCAATGCCGCGTCTGTCTCTCAAGTTCGGGTTCCTTCCAAGCAACAGGAAGCACGCCGCCAAGACAAACGGCATGCCTTCTCCATAACTGATGAATCTCCGCAGAAGGAACTCACCCACCTGCGCGTACCTCGACACGCCACAAAGCCTTCCGAGGGTCGCCTGAAAGCCTTGCGCGGAGAGCAGATCGTTCGCGGGCGCGACGCTCAGCTTGAAGTACGTGACAATGCCCAGGATCGGCGCCGCACCCAGTAACAGCCAGAACACGTGTCGGATACAGGTCGTGAGCGCCCGCCTCCTGAGATGAATGGCTAAGTGGGCGACGATGATCGACGCGACAAGAAGGAGACCTTCATTCTTGGTCCAGGCGGCGAATCCCATCATCATTCCAGCCAGGAACACCAGGCCGCGGTTCGTTTGCGAGGCCCTCTTGCGCAGACAAAGCAGAACAACCGCGGCCAACACGAAGAACGAGAGCGGCGTATCTGCATACTGATAGGCGCCGTGACGGACGTAATAGCCAGTGCCCAGCAAGGTCAGACCCGCCAACAGACCTTGGCTCCTGCCGCGAAGGATTGAAACCGAGGCACCCGCCAGGCCGACCGTCGCAAAGGTGAATAGCATGGCAACGGCGGCCGGGACCATCGTCGTCTCGACACCAAGATAGCTCCAGAATCTGGCGATGCTCGCCGGCAGCAACAGGGGATAATCCGGGTGCGACCACGCCAGGTATTCCGAGAAACCGTCCGCCCACCGGCCACCCCCTCGAAACAGAAACCTCGCGCGCAGGTTCCAGATGGCCCAACCGTCCCAACTCCCGTGCGGCGCGGCGCACGTCATCAACACGAAGGCAGCCACCGACAGGACCAAGACAAGGCAAAGGCCGCGAAGAAGATGAACGCCCATCCTGGCGTCCTCGGCCACCGCACAGTCTGGCGGAGCAATGGCCGATCGCTTCCTGTGTCTCCCGGCGACGAGCAGCCCCACGCTCAAGGCCAACATGCCGGTTAATTCCACCGGCGCGAACGCACGGCCGGGAGCGCCGACCATCACCAACCATAGGAAGAAGCCGCAGGATGACAGGCCGAAGGCCAGCCCGACCGTCAGCGAGACCCTCAGCAGAAGTCCGCGGAGACCAAGTCCCTCGGTAGGGCACAGCAAGCCAACCAGCACGAATGCGGCCAGCAGGGGCCCGATCAGTGCCACCAGGGCGTACAGGGTCATTTCATTCTTCGCCGGAACAGCCTGACGCCGTTGGAGAGGTCTTTCACGAGTATCAAGTCGCTTCCTGCGCCGGTTTGAGGGAGGAGGGCATCGCCGCGGAAGCACCCGACCACCCACTCGCGATCGATTGCATTGACAACGATCAGGGGCGCGAGCGCGTACTGCGTGGCATAAAAGGACATCTCCTGCTCGCGATCCCCGAAATGCTCGTCACCTGCGTAACCTACAACGCCATACGATGGCAGGCATTCCTTGACTTCCGCAAGACGATCCTCGTGGCGAGTGATCTCGTCGGCGGCGAACAGGTCAGGATGTGATCGAAGCGTCCTGCTCAGCAGACGGATGTTCGAGATGAGGGCGACCAGCACCAGAATGCCGACGGCGATCTTCGCTCGGATAGGACCATTAAGCTTCATCAATAGCAGGCCTCGGTGGCCAGGTCATAGGTCGAGGACCGACTCCGTATATGCGCGTGGCGGGCGCCTGTCAATGCGACGGTGAGGTGGGAGACCGGCCCACCGGATCGCGTGTTGCATAAACGCAACCAATGTGTTCGCGCGGCTGGTCCTTATGACACATCATCATGGAAGCGGATACGAATCACGCGTTCGAGGTAGTTGCGTAAGTGAAACCGCACGTGTGCCTTCGCGGGGCGGGAATCGCTCGAGCTGCTGATCTGCGATGGCCTGCCTGGCAATGGGTGCCCGGCCATCGCCTCACTGAGCGGCGCCGACGTCGTGTTGGTGGTCGTGGTAGAGCCGACTGTGTCGGGCATCCACGGTTTTGAGCGTGTGGTGAAGCTGGCGGACGACTTCGATACCACGGCGTTGGCCTGTGTGAACATGTGTGACATCAACGAGGAGGTGACCTGCAAGATCGAAGGTCTGGCGGCCCGCCTTGGTGTGGAGGCCGTGGGCCGAATCCCATATGATGATGCGGTTGTAAAGGCCCAACTGTGCCGGACGCGTGTCGTGGAGAACACGAGAGGTGGGGCCGGTTTGGCAACTGGGGAACTCTGGAGCCAAGTCCTGGCGCGGTTCGATTCCGGTGCCGTTCAGCGTCGAGACGAGCGCGTTGTGGAGTAGGAGTGTTCAGAACCTATCCCGAGACCGTGGCACGGGCGTCTCGCCGGTCTCGTGACAGGCGCCGAGGGACGTCATCATGATCAGCCAAGTTCGGATTACCGTCCTGGTGGAGAACACGGCCCGCGGCCGGGGGCTGCTCGCCGAACATGGCCTGGCGCTGTGGATCGAAGCGGACGGGCGGAAGATCCTGTTCGATACCGGTCAGGGCATGGCCCTGGCCCACAATGCGCAGTTGCTGGGCGTGGACCTGAACGCGGTGGACGACGTCATCCTGAGCCACGGGCACTACGATCACACCGGCGGACTTGACAGCGCATTGGAGGGCTCCCGCAAGCCGAATCTGTACGTCCACCCCGCTGCCTTTGACGCGAGGTCCGTCAGGCGCGAGGACGGAACCGGACGATCAGTCGGGGCCCCTGTGCGGGACGTGCATGAGTTGTATCGCGGCGCCGCCAACGTGATACTGACCAGTTCCCCGACGATGGTGACGGATGGCGTTTGGGTAACCGGCGAGATCCCCCGACGCACCGACTTCGAGGACACGGGCGGGCCCTTCTATTTGGACGAGGCCTGCCAGGAGCCCGACCCGCTGCTGGACGACCAGGCTGCCTACCTCGAATCGCCCCGGGGCCTCGTGGTGTTGCTCGGTTGTTGCCATGCTGGCTTGGTCAACACGCTCGATTACGTGGCTGAGTTGACGGGGCAGGATCTCATCCACGCGGTGCTGGGCGGAATGCATCTTCTGCGGGCGTCTGACGACCGGTTGTCGAAGTCTGGGGAGGCGTTGGAGCGATACGGTGTCCGGTGTATCGGACCGGCGCATTGTACCGGTCAGCGTGCAGCGTTGTTTCTATGGACACAGTTTCCGGCCCAGTGTGTTGAATGTACGGCAGGCGCTCGATTCACGTTTGGCTAACAGCCCGTGGTGAAAAGGAAAACGGCGGTTCGGAAACGCCGTTCCTGACCGTGAAAACCACCGGCGAGACGCCGGTGCCACAGTTTTGCCACGGGCTGCTAAGAGTGCGTCCTAACACCCTTGTGGCACCGCCACGACGGCGGTGGATACGTGGGCGAGACGCGTGTGCCACAGAAACGCCAGGACGCCGTTTGTGCATCCTTCTACTGATCCTGTGCGTGAGCGCCGGTTGCAGGGGGAAGACGCCCTCGACGAAGCTGAGTGACCGGCTTCAACTGCCGTCGCCTACCGCCGTGACAACCGTGCCGAGGGTCGAGCGGCTCAGTGTCGTGGACCAAGGCGAGAAGTACGTCTTGACGCCTCAAGCGCTGATCCCCATTGCGTTCAATCGGCAGCCCGACATCAAGTCCAGCTACCAGCGGTTCAAATCCGAGGAGGCCCGGTACGATTTCTTCTACACCTCTCACGATTCGTTGACGCCGAAGCTCGGCATCTCGAACGAGTTCGACGAGCTTGAGTCGAAGTCGGAGTCCGACGTCCCGGGCGGGTCCGGTGTTGAGGTCGAGCGGGATCGCGATCACACTGCAAGACTGTCGGTCGAGAAGCGGTTCTTCGACACCACGCAGTTGGACCTCGGCCTCGGTTACCACTTGACGGACGAGAACCAGGGGTACGGCGAGCAATCGTTTGCCTCCGCCAATCTGCGTTACCCGCTGTGGGCCTCCCGGGAGCGCCTGGAACGAACCAGCGAGGAGATTTTCC
This sequence comes from Phycisphaerae bacterium, assembly GCA_016935885.1. Next base: position 35,698 of record JAFGQA010000099.1, read on the forward strand.
GTCGAAGCGAGCTTAACGACACGCAATTGGCCTTTATTCAAACGGTTCGGGCGCAATTGAGGGATGCGCTCTGGTATTACAGCACCGCCATATTCAATCGAAAGCTCAGGGAGGCCACGGCGTCCTGGGGGGAGCACTTGGAGGACCTGCTTCGGCAGCTTGATCAGGCGAAGGGGCATGACGCGGCGGCGGATCGGCGACGGATACAGGCCGAGATCACGAGCACTCGGTCCAAGGAAAGCGGCTTCGCCACGTTTGTGAAGGTCAACACGGCCAGGCTCAAGTCGGCTTGTGGTCTGCCGTTTCACGCCCAGGTGGAGCTTGTTGACGTGCCCTTCGACCCATTTGAGGGGATGTCCCACGAGGAGTTGCTGCAACTGGGTATCGAGACGGATCCGGAAATCGCCACGCTCCGCAACGCGATGAACAACTCGCAGGTGCAACTCGACCTGGCCCGCCGCGGCAAGTGGGACGTTGCCCTGCTGCTGGGCGGCCGGACGAATCTGGAGGGCCGCGGCACTCATCGTGACACGTCCGACTGGTCGGTATCGATCGGCATGGAGGTCAGCGCCGTTGATGCCCGCGTCACAAGCAGCCTGATCCGCCAGGCACAGGCCGACATCGAGCGCTTTGGCGAGGCGATCTCCGCCAGGGAGAACGTCATTTTCGTCAACACGTTCGAACCACAGATCCGCAACAAGGAACTCGCCGTGACCATGCAGGAACTGATCGAAAACCTTCCAAGGTACAAGGCAGACTATCAGGCCGGCTTGGCTGAATACAGGGCCGGTGACTTGAACATCGACGATCTGCTGCAGCGCCGCGAGGACGTCTACGCCCAGGAGGAGGAGATCGCCCGGCAGGCCTACTACATGGGCCTGAACGTGGCCGCCCTCTGCGCGGAGACGGGCAAGTTCTTTGAGTTGCTCAACGGCGAGGAGGTTGCCGAATCCGACACGCCCGTCGATGCGATGAAACCGCCGGCCGGGACATAGGCCGTCGACGTAGGATCACCACGAGCGGGACGGGTCCTTCACGACAGGTCAAACGATGAACGCCTTGTGACAGAGGGACTCCAACAAGTTCTCCAGAAGATCCACTGCGTTCACGGCGGTCAGAAGACTCACCTGCAACGATTTGTCGCCCCCGAGTGCGGGTTTGCACCGTCCTGCCTCGCGACCTTCGATCACGATGTCCAATCGCATTCGCGTCTTGAGGAACAAGTCAGGCCAGATGATGCTCCCGGCGGCGACGGCGGCGTGGATGCGGCACTTGCCATAAGCCGGATCGTCGTCCTGCTCCATCGGGTAGTGCAGCATCCTGGCAAGGACCTCGCCCGTTCGGTAGCCGCTCGCCGCGAGGTGGGCCACGTGCGACTCGTCCAGACAGACCAGCTTCGCTACGTCCAACGGTGTCACCGTGATGGGTAGGCCCGATGTCAGCACCTTGGCGGCCGCCCGTGGGTCTCGATAGAAGTTGAACTCGGCGTGGGCGCCGGCATGATCGGTTGGGCCGGCGTTGCCCGACGTCCAGACCGCACCGCCCGTCAGACAGATGTGCTTGATGTTCTTCGCCGCCCCAGGAAGCTCGTCCAGCACCGCGGCCAGGTTGGACAGCGGGCCCGTCGCCAGCACGGTCAATTCGCCGCCGGCCTGCTCGATCGTCCGTTCGTATAGCTGCTTGAAGTCCTCGGTCCCCCCCGGGTCATCGAGCGGCAGGCCGCATTCACCGAGACCGTCGCGGCCGAACAGTCCGCGCCGGTCGACCGGTTCACCGGGCGGATCGAGCCCGCGGCCGATCACGGGCAACGCCGGCGGGTCCAGCGCCTTGAGCAGCCCACCGATGTTCTTCATGACTTGATCGAGTTCGACATTCCCCCCAACGCCGACCAGCGCCCGGACATCCAACGCCCCCGACGCCAACGCGAGGGACACCGCCACGGCATCATCGACCCCCATGTCCGTGTCGATCAGCAGCGGTGTTGCCATGGCCCGTCACGCTTCTTGACGCTCACCAGGGGATTTCTGTAGATTCCAGGATCTTCATTATCAATCGAGGCTTTCCATTGGTCAACGTGGAATCACTGCTGTCCGGCTATCGTCGGCGGTTTGATGGGGCTGAGCCGACGGTGTGCGTCCGTGCGCCAGGTCGCGTCAACCTGATCGGCGAGCATGTCGACTACAACGACGGCCTGGTGCTGCCCATCGCAATCGACCGCGCCGTGTATGGCGTCGCCGGGCCCGCTGAAGAAGACGCGATATCTGTCTTCAGTGCGTCGATCGACGAGACAGCGAAGTTCGACCTGGAGCCCCTACCGAGGCCGTTGCGCCAACACGGCCGCCTCAGTGGCGCAGAACCTGGATGGCACCGTTGTCTCGGCGGGGGCGACTCGGGCGAGACATCCGTGCCGCCGTGTGATGGCGACACAGGCGAGACGCCTGCGCCACAGTCTTGGGGTGAACTTCCCCGGGATGGGCCCGCACGCCTGCGCGACGACCGACGGCCGAGTGCACCAGGCTGGGACGCCTATCCCCGTGGGGTGGCGTCGGAATTGGCCGGCGCAGGCGTGCGATTGGCAGGCACACGGATCTACCTGGACAGCGATCTGCCCATCGGGGCCGGTCTGTCGAGCAGCGCGGCATTGGAAGTCGCCGTGGCGCTGGCCCTGCTTTCGGTGGCAGCGGCAACACTGTCACGACGTCAACTGGCTCACGTTTGCCGCCTTGCCGAGCACCGATACGCCGGTGTGCCGTGCGGCATCATGGACCAGTTCGTCTGCGCCATGGCCGTCGCCGGTGGCGCGATGCTATTGGATTGCCGTGATGAACACACGAGACACATCCCGTGGCCCGACCGCGACGCCACTGTCTTGATCGTTGACAGCCAGTGCCGACACAAGCTCGCTGACGGAGCCTACGCCGATCGCGTCCGCGCGTGCTCGATGGCCGCCGACCGGCTCCGCGCGGTGGATCCGTCCGTTCGATCCTTGCGTGACGTCAACTTACGCCAGCTCGTCGAGCAACAATCTTCGATGGAAGCCCCGATCTTCCGCCGCGCCCGACACGTGGTCACCGAAATCCAGCGCACGCGTGACGCCGCCGAGGCGCTGCAGCGGGGCGATTTCGCGGCGTTCGGCCGAGCCATGAACGCAAGCCACGACTCGCTTCGCGACGACTACGAGGTCTCCTCGCCGCAGCTTGACGGCCTGGTGGAAGTTGTACGTGGTGTGCCAGGCGTCTTTGGGGCGAGGATGACCGGGGCGGGCTTCGGCGGCTGCGTCGTGGCCGTCGCTCCGCGCGATGCCGTGCCGCACGTCGAATCCGCAGTCAGAAAACGCTACGATACAAAATATGGCGTTACGGCGCAGGTGATGGTCACGCATCCTTGCGAGGGCGCAACAACCACAAGACTGGCTGATTCGTGAACGACCGCACAGACAAGTTGACCGACATCGTTGTCCAAGGCGGCGATTTGACCCGCGAGCAGACCGCCCAGGTCTTCACGGAGATCATGTCCGGCCGGCTCACCGACGGCCAGATCGAACGATTCCTCGCCGCGATGGCAGACAAGGGCGAGAGCGTCGAGGAGATCGTGGGCGCCGCCGAGGTCATGCGACGGCACGTCACGCCCGTCGCTTGCGACGACCCGAGCGCCGTCGACACGTGTGGCACGGGGGGCGACGGCATCAGCACGTTCAACGTCTCGACCGCTGCTGCTGTCGTGGCCGCCGGCGCAGGGGCTCGCGTCGCCAAACACGGCAACCGTACGAACACCCGTAAGAGCGGCTCGGCCGAAGTCTTGCAGGCCCTCGGCGTGAACATCGACGCCCCGCCGCAGGTCGTTGCGCGTTGCATTCGCGAGGCGAGGATCGGCTTCTTGTACGCCGCTAAGCTGCACCCCGCGATGGCGCACGCGGCGGCGGCCCGACGGAAGCTCGCCCGGCGGACTCTCTTTAATATCCTCGGCCCGCTGACCAACCCCGCCGGCGTTCGGCGGCAGGTCATCGGCGTAGCGAGCGATGAGCTAATCGAGGAAATCGCCCGGGCCCTGCAACGGCTCGGTGCCGTTCATGCCTTTGTCGTTCACGGCCACGACGGCCTGTGCGACCTGACCGTCACCGGTCCGAGCAGCTATGCGGAACTCCGAGACGGTCAGCTTCTCCGCCGGACGATCACGCCGGAGGAACTCGGCCTGAAGACCGGTCCCCTTGACGCCTTACGAGTTGACAGCCCCGCCGAAAGCGCCGCCGCCATTCGGGCAATCCTCGCCGGTGAAGCGGGACCGCGACGCGACCACACACTGCTCAACGCCGCGGCGACCTTGGCGGCCGCCGGCGTTGCGAGCGACCTTCACGATGGCGTCCGACGCGCCGCCGCCGCCATCGACGCCGGTGCCGCCGCCGCGGCACTCGACAGGCTCATCACGATCACGGGGGCACCGGAATGATTCGTTATCGTTGCGACGGCTGCGGCCTGGACTTGGAATCCAACGGGGCGAATCACTACATCCTCAAGATCGAGGCGTTCGCCGCCGCCGGCAAGCTTGAATTCACCCAGCAGGACCTGAATCGCGATCACGAGGCCGAGATCCGCCGTGTGATCGCGGACCTCAAAAACCACTCACCGGACGACATCGAGGATCAGGTCTATCGATCGTTGCGGTACGACCTTTGCCCCGCCTGTCACCGCAGGTTCCTGGCCTTGCCACTGGCTGGACTGAGTCAACCACATACGGCGGGTGAATGACAGACGCCTCGCGTGTGTTGGATTCTCAAACTGACGGATTTGCCTTCGGCATTCTCGATAACTCCAAAGGCCCGTGGGCTTGAAGCCCGCGCGGCCGCTGGGCGCCACTGCCGTGTCAGCAGCGCTCAGTCCCACCAAGCCGCTCGGGTGGGAGGCACTGCTGGCGGAGCGGTGGCACACGGGGGCCAACTTCAATTTGGCGATTCGGGTCCGTCTCCCAGTAGTCCGTGTTGCGGTCTCGTGCTTGTAGCTGGTTGCCGCCCAGTGGGCTACAATCGCCCTCGTCGTTGGCCCACCGCCAGGCAGCCGCCCGGTTGGTCGTGCCCCCACGGGGCCACCGTCAAGAAGGAGACTCCACAATGCTCAAAACTGTTGTGTCCACCTGGTTCGCGGCGGCGGCGGTGTGGTTCTTTCTGCCGCAGCAATCCGACAACAGTCAGCAGGAGCCGTGGAAGCCTGACAGAACCAAGCCGGCAGCAGGCTACATGCGAGAGATGAGGTACCTGGACCTCGACGGCGACAGGAAGATCGACGCCACGGAGCTTGCCGCCGGACAACAGATGGCGTCTATGATGCTGATGCTCTCGCGGGACGGGTGCGATCGCGACGGGGACGAGGCGATCAACCTGGCCGAGTTCCAGGTTGCGGCCGAGGAGGCCATGCAGGCGCTGCTCGATGCCGACAGCAACAGCGATGGCGAGGAGCAGGCGGAAGAGGCACTCGCTCGAGCCGTCCCGCTGAAGCTGCTGCTGGACCGGCTGTCGGATGACGGCCGCTACGCCGACGAGGTTACGGCCCTGCGGCAAGCGGTCGAAGACATGGATGACGGTGAAGCGGTGATCACATACATCACGAAGTACCCTGCCCGATACCCGCGCCTCAGCCCGGTTGTACGTACATGGGTGCGCCACTATCCGGTGCAACCCAGGCTGCGCCGTCTGGTGAAACCGCGCCCGCCGCGTGCATATCGCCCACCGGCCGAGGCAAAGCCCGCCCGGCCGCAGAAGACCGGTCCGAAGGCCGGCGAGCCCGATGTGAAGAAGCCGCCGAAGCGGGGACCGAAGCCTGGCCCAAAGCCCCGCAAGCCGCGTCCTCCCCGGAGGCCATAGCCTTGCTGAGCCGCGGGCTTCAGCCCGTGCGGCCTTCCGCGAAGGCGCTCGGCCCAGCCATCTGCGAGCGACCGCGTGAACAGGAGTCCGCGGCCCTTCTTCACGAGAAACGGTCAGTGTGAGATGGTAAGATGTACGCCTCACGGCACGCGCACCGACGCGCTTTCACGTTGCTCGAACTGCTGGTGGTCATCTCCATCATCGCGATGCTAATCGCCATCTTGCTGCCCTCGCTGGGCCGGGCACGCGCGCGAGGGACGCAGGCGCTCTGCGCCGCCAACCTGCGGGAAGTCTACATCGGTATCCATATCTACGCCGAAGAAAACGACGGCTACATCCCTTGCGGCCCGCAGCCCGCCCACCCGTTCGACTTCGCGGGCAACCACATAGCGACCAATCAGCTCTGGATCGGCACCCCCGCGCAGGTTTCACCGGAGGAGCCCCCCGAGCACCACAACGGCTTGGGTAGGCTACTTGATGTCAACCCGCCAGGGATCTTCTTCTGCCCCGCCGACGACAACTTCAACCTCTTCGAGGAACTGCCCAAGATCGGCACCGACCAGGACGCATACGGGTCCTATCTCTACCGGCAGCTCGACCACCTGCCGGAAGATGCCTGCGCCGGTCTGCTGGACCGCCTGGGGGCCAACCGCGTCGACGGCCAGCTCGTCCACGTCGAGGCCCTGGCGATGGACGCCAACAGCCTGGGGCCGGGCGACTTCTATCACACCAATCACAAGGCCCGCGTCGTCAACGTCCTGTTTCGCGACGGCTCCGTCGCGGCCTTCCGAAATGAGGACAACGTCCTTGCAATCCCGCCGGAGGCATTCGCCGACTTCACACAGATCCCCCTCGCTCTAGACCAGATCCTCACCAACGCCGATTGGGCCTACCGGGGCGCCCCGAGCATGGCACCGAGAATCGTCGGCGCGCCTTGACCACGACCGAGCGAGTCTGCAAGCGGCCGCGCGCGTTTGCACTTGGCGTGCGTCATGGAGCCCCTGTGGCACCACCCTCTCGCAGGTGTCTCATCCCGGGCGAGACGCGCGTGACACTGGGGACTCTTCCACGGGCTTTCAAGCTCGCGGCCCCCTCGGATGATGGAAGGCCGTGATGCAGAAACCACGCTCGACGGTCTTCGGGGCTGGCTTACGACTCTCGTTTTGTCTGATCTGCCAACTCGTTGGGTACTTCGCAGTCGGCTTTCAGGGCCTCTGCACGGCAATCGTTGTAGAATGTCCGGAACGATTGGTATTTCAGCAACGACTGGAATACGCGGGGGGGTGCCCGCTCCACGATGCCGGCAACCACATCACTTGCGTTCTGATCTGGCCGCCGAATCCTCTTTAGCGCCGCCTTGATCAGATCTGTGGGGTCCTTCGTTGCCCTCAGCTGGGCCACTGAAAGACGTAGTACCTTGGCCAAGTGGTCCTGCATGAGGTTGAGCCAGTGTTCTGTGTTTCTTACCGCAACGCCGCAGACCAGAATCGACCTTGCGGCTACGTCAAAGCTCTTGGGTTCTTCTCGCCGAACGGATTGCCATCGATCGTCATCGGCATCGGTAAACCGGATTATTCGGTCCACGCCCTTTTCGCGAAAGAACGCCCAGGCGTTCTTTGCTTGGCGCTTGGTCATATACGTGCTCTTCCCCACAGTCGCGGGTGCTTTGATCAACTCTGCCTCGCACTTCAAGCGAGCCTTGAGACCCTGAAGGAAGCCAAGGCTGTTGGCATCTTGGCAAATGACGCCGATTCTATCGATCAATCCAACAACTCCGCAGCGTACTGCTCAGCCAGTGTGAGGCGATCCGGTCCTTGGTCTTCGGGCCTTACCGGCGGCGGGGAAACGACGTCCGTTCGCTCATTCTGTCGCCGCATAAGCGTGACACACTCCCGAGCGCCATCGAACCTGTCAATGACGTAGGGTGAGTGCGATGTGAGAATGAACTGCGCGTTTGGAGCGCGTTCTTCGAACAGATCGAAGACCTTGCCGAGGAGAGTCGGCGCGATTCCGTTCTCAGGCTCCTCGATGATCTGGAGGGCCGGGACTGGCTGGAGTGGATTGGGGTAAAGGCCACCGATTTCAATGATATATGCGAGCGCCAGCATTCGGATTGTCCCGTCAGAGAAGCCGATCCACGAGGCGTGCGGGCGGTTGCGGAGCGCCACGATCGGCACAATGCCTTGTTCAGGCGTCGGCACAAAGTTGACGACCTCGAGATCGGGCTCGAGCATTCTCACGTGTTCGATGAGTCGCCGATAGCGCATTTCGTCTCGGTTCTTGAGTTGGAAGAGGACATTTGCCAGATGCTCGCCGAGAGGATCGAGTGCGAAACCGCCCGTCGCCTTGCCATGCCAGCCGAACCGCATAGCTGCAGGGCTGAGCGTATAGTACGCCCAATTGCCCAAGAATCTCCTGAAGAGTATCGCGCGTCGATTAGTATGCAGTTCGTAGAGCTTCGAAAGCATGGTTGCATTACGTGGTGCGAGCGTCTTCGGCGTGTAGGCTTGTTCTCCTCTTGCCTGCTGCTCCTCATGGAGCATCTTGGCTTCGTGCCCATCGCTGTCCAACAGAACTGCATGTTGGATTGCGTTTGAGCAGAGTGACAGCCGCTCTCGGACAACACTCAATTCCATTTGCCCCGAGGCGTTTGCACCGGTCGAGGGGAGGACCCTCATCGCCAATTCATACGTGAACTGACATAACTCATCTTGGTAGTCCAGTTCACAGGCACATGCCATCTCAATGGTGTCGTTGTCGAGATGCCAATTGCGCATCTCGAGGATCCCGCCCGGCACGCAGCTTGCAGCGGTATTCAAATCAGCCATCGTCGACGCACAAAGGAAGCGGATCGCAGTGACCAAGTTCGTTTTGCCGCTGTTGTTGCGGCCGATGAGCAGATGCCGCTGCCTGAATTCGATCTCGGCGTTGAGATATGTGCGAAAGTTGTGCAGCTTCAGCTTCGTTAACATCTTCGTGCTTCCTCGCCGGAGGCGCACACGTTGCGTCTTGTTCGTGAGTCCTCGATGACCTCATTCTCACATGACCCGGCCGGTCTGTCCAGGCTTCCCCGGGCAAGCTGCCTCACTTGCGGGCGCACGAGTGGGCGTTGCCGCAGCCGACATCGATCGCGGCGACCAGCAGCATGTCGATGATGGTGGACGTGCCACCTGTTGAGCCTCCCGAGAGGACGGCCCGTTCTTATTCCGTTGTCAGAAGCACATTCACGGCCTTCGCAATGGCCTTCACCTTGTCGCCCTTCTTGATGCCAAGCTCGGCCAAAGACTCGAGCGTCATCACCGAGCAGATCGTCGAATCCGCGGGGATCTTGACCTTCACCTGGCACATGACCGTGCCCTTCTTGATCTCGACGACTTCACCCGCCAACTGGTTCCTCGCGCCGTACTTCATGACGAATCCTTTCCAAGCGTGCGCCACAAGACCCATGTGGCAAGGGCGACAAAGCCCGTGCTCGCACCGCCCTTCGCGGCGGTGTCACAATCGCTTCCAGGACGCACCACAGATTATAATTCAACACAACTGCCGCAGTTCCTCAATCCCAGAATCCCCAAACCACACGCTCCGCCGCTTCCGCCAGCCTTGCTTCGGTCTGGTCGAGCGGCGCATCCAAAACCACAACCCGGTTTAGGACCTCCAAGCAGGCCTCCGCGCCGGGGCCGGTCGTTCCGACGATCGCCACGCACGGAACGCCCGCGGCCCGCGACATCCGTCCCACTGAGCCGACAACCTTGCCCATCAAGGACTGCCGATCCAGTTGCCCTTCCCCCGTAATGACCAGGTCCGCTCCGCCGAGCCGCCCCGCCAGGCCAACGGCCTCGCTCACCAGATCCACGCCCGGTACGAGCGCGGCGCCGGCAAACGCCAGCAGCGGCAATGCCACGCCACCTGCGGCGCCGGTGCCGGGTTCGTCACGAATAACACGCCCGCAGGCCTGCTCGAGCAAGTCGGCCCAGTGCGACAGGCCTTGATCGAGCGTCCGGACGCCTTTGGCATCGGCGCCCTTCTGCGGGCCGAACACCGCGGCGGCGCCGTTCGGGCCGCAGGCCGGGTTGAGCACGTCGCAGGCGATCGTGAACTGCACGTGTTCGATGTTTGGGGGCGGGCGATCCCAGGCGAACCGGGCGACACGCTGTAGATGGCCGCCGCCGATGCGAGACGAAATCGGACGCCCGTCAGCATCGAAGAACGTCATGCCGAGCGCCTGCATCATGCCGGCGCCCCCGTCGACCGTGGCGCTGCCGCCGACGGCCAGGACAACCTCCTCGATCTCGGCCTCAACTGTGGCGCGAATGACCTCTCCGAACCCGTACGTCGAGGCCGTCAGCGGGTCGCGTTGCTCGGCGGGCACGAGGGCGTAGCCAGCCATCGAGGCGAGCTCGATGACGGCCGTCGACGCCTGGTGGATCAGGCCGATGGTGACTTCGAGGGGACCGCCCATCGGCCCCGTTGTCGTTATTCTCCGCCGGTTGCCGTTCGCGGCATTGACGAGCACGTCCAGCGTGCCCTCGCCGCCGTCCGCCATGGGAACGATCACGGCCACCGCGTCGGGCCTTGCCCGACGCACGCCCCGGGCGATGGCCTCCGCCGCCCTGCGTGCGTCAAGGACACCCTTGAAGCTGTCCGGTGCTATTACGACACGCACGGTGATTGACTCAAACTGCCAGTACGCGGTCCCGGGTCTTGCCACGCCGGTCTTCGTTCCGGGTGGATGTCATCCTGGCCGAAAACGGCACTAGTACCGCGTTTCACGGGAAACGCTACTACGATTGCTGGACCGAGAATCCCTTCTCGGTCCTGAAGCCAGTGCCGAGAAAGGATTCTCGGCAGAGCGTACAGCCCTTCTCGGTCCTGAAGCCAGTGCCGAGAAAG